>CAYXXN010000032.1:0-20799 GCA_964469055.1 uncultured Thermoanaerobaculia bacterium | reverse complement strand
CGGCCGGCGAGACGGTGACCTGCACGTTCAACGACCAGGCGGACGCCAACATCGTCGTGGTCAAGCAGACGGATCCGGATGGAAGCCCGACGGAGTTCGAGTTCGATCCCAGCTACGCCGGCAATTTCTTCCTCTCCGACGGGGAATCGAACGACTCCGGGGATCTCGATCCGGGCGACTACTCGGTCGCCGAGCTGGTGCCGGACGGGTGGGAACTCACTTCGGCAACCTGCAGCGATGGCAGCGCAGTGGGAGCGATCCAGCTCTCGGCGGGTGAGACGGTGATGTGCACGTTCAACGATCGCCAGGATGGCCAGATCGAGCTCTTGAAGCTCACCGACGGCGTCGTGGATCCGACGATCACCTGGACCTTCGAGCTCTACACCGGCCCCGACGGCTTCGACGGCGGTACTCTCCTGGCCTCCGACACGACGAACGGCGACGCCGACGGCATCCTCGAGTTCGGCGACATCAACCTCGACCCCGACGACGTCTTCACCATCTGCGAGCGCAATGTCCCCAGCGGCTGGACGACAGTGTGGATGATCGACGCCGACGGCGACGGCGTTCCCGATGCGGGGATCACGCCCTACAACCCGGACGCCGACAACGTGCCGCCGGAGGACTTTGGCAACCGCTGCTTCGACTTCGGGGCGGGGACAGGCTATCCGGTGCCGGCGGGCGGGACCCTGGCGTTCTCGGTGGACAACCAGTCGCCGCCCGGTGGCGGTCAGCGGACGCCGGGCTACTGGAAGAACTGGAACTTCTGCACCGGTGGCAACCAGTCGGAGACGGCGAACAACAACTCGGAGGACACCAACGGCAACGGCCAGATCGATCCGGAGGAGCGCATCGCGGCCGGCTTCCCGCTGCTCGAGGACATCCTGCCGCAGTTGATCGGCGACCTGAACATCACGACCTGCCCGGTCGGCGTCAGCATCCTGGATCGTCGAGACATCGTCACCGGCAAGAAGCTGGCCAATTGCGCCGACTTCAACCTGGCGAGCCATCTGCTGGCCGCACGCGCCAACTTTGCCGCTGGCGCGGATACCTGCCAGCAGGCGACGGACGCCGCGACGGCCGGCCAGGCACTGCTGGACAACATCCACTTCGTGGGCAGGGCCAGCTCGTGCCTGCGCAAGGGTGCGCTCGCTCAGCAGGCGCTCGCTTTGGCGGCGATCCTCGACGACTACAACAACGGAGAGCTCTGCCCTTAGCTCCGCGCGCGGACTTTCCCCCCGGGCCCGGCCGACCTGGCCGGGCCCCCTTTTTCACCCCAGGTCAGCGCGGACCCAGCGGCGGACCGAGCTGACCAGGTAGACAGCGGAGGCTCGTTCGAGGTCCCTGAGAGTCAAGACCCGCTCGGCGAGCTTGCCTCGCGCCAGGAGCTCGGCGCGGAACGTGCCGGGTAACAAGCCGCAAGAGACCGGAGGAGTCAGCAGCCGGCCGTCCAGACGCGCGACGAGATTGGTGCGCGTGCCCTCGGTCACCTCGCCGTGCTCGTTCCAGAGGATCACCTCGTCGGCCCCGGGGCGTTGGGCGAGCGCCCGCTCGTAGAGCTGGCGATGGGTCGTCTTGTGAAACAGGAACGGATCGTCGGAGTCGACGGGCGCCTCGGCCAGCGCCGCTCGCCAGCGCGCCGGCCCACCCAGGAGCGGCGAGACCTCGACCCGTGGCGATCCGTCGGCCGCCAGGAGCAGGCGGACCCTCATCGGCTCGGCCGCCGAGCTCGGGACCGCGGCAGCCAGGGCCGCTGCGACGGCCTCTCGGTCGCAGGCGAGATCGAAGTACGCTGCCGAGTCCGCCAGCCGCGCCAGGTGGCGCGCGAGCAGGAAGTAGCCGCGCCCCGGCTCCCAGCGGAGGGTCTCGAAGAGCTCGAAGGGGGGGCGCGGACGGGTGAGCACGAAGGCCTTGGTGCGGCACTCTTCGACCTCGCGCTCGGGGGTGGAGTCCCAGACGATGCCGCCGCCCGTGCCGTACTCGGCCGTCCCGGCGGCCCGATCGACGGTCACGGTGCGAATGGCGACGTTGAAACGGGCGCGGCGGTCGGGAGCCGCCCAGCCGATGGCGCCGGTGTAGGCACCGCGGGGGGAGTCCTCGAGCTCGCGGATGATGCCCATGGCGGCGGCCTTGGGTGCGCCCGTGATCGAGGCGGCCGGGAAGAGGGCTCGGAAAATGGAGGTGAAGGGCGCCTCGGTCTCGGCCTCTACGGCGGAGGTCATCTGGAAGAGTGACGGGTAGCGTTCGACGCGGAAGAGGTCGGCGACCCGCACGCTACCCGGCACGGCCACGCGGCCCAGGTCGTTGCGCACCATGTCGACGATCATCAGGTTCTCGGCGCGTTCCTTGGAGGAGCTGGCGAGCGCCGCCGCCTGTGCCGCGTCCTCGACGGTGGTGCGACCCCGACGGGCGGTGCCCTTCATCGGGCGGCTGGTCACGCGGCGGTCGGAGAGCTCGAAGAACAGCTCGGGTGAGGCCGAGCAGATCGCCTGCTCGCCGAGATCGAGCCAAGCGGCGTACGGCGTGCGCTGCGCCCGGCGCAGGGCGCCGAACAGCGCCCAGGCCTCGCCGGTGAAGGGAGCCCTCAGGCGGAGGGTGAGATTGACCTGGTAGGTGTCGCCGCGCGCGATCCGCTGCTGGATGGCGGCGATGGCGGCCGCGTGCCGCCCCTCGTCGATCGTGGCGGTCCAGGCGCCGGGAACGGCGTCGGGGACGGCCGGCAACTCGGTGTCGGTAACGCGGCGTGGCGCCGGGAAGAGCCCGAGCCAGGCAAGGGGCAGACTGCCGGGGGGGTGCGTGCGCAGGGCGGGGTCGAAGGCCGGTGCCGCCTCGTAGGCGAAGAAGCCCGCGACCCAGAGGCCGCCGGCCAGCGCCCGTTCGATCTCGCCCAAGAGCGGCTCGACCTCCACCAGGCGCCAGGCGAGGAGGACCGCCTCGGGCTCGCCGAAGGCGAGCCAGCCTTCCTCACCGGCGCTCACCAGCACCCGGGGCACGGCGCGCATGGTCGGTCGGCCAGTCTAGCCGCCTCCGGTAGACTTCTCGGCTCCCGGGGAGCCTCGAGCGTGCCGTCGCGCATCTACACCCGCACCGGCGACGATGGCTCGACCGCCCTGGGCAGCGGCCGGCGCGTTGGCAAGGACGCCCGGCGCATCGAGGCCTGCGGTGCGGTCGACGAGCTCAACGCGGCGCTCGGCCTGGCGCTCGCGGCGGGTCCCGCGTCGGAAGTCGCCGAACGCCTGCGGCTGACCCAGAACGAGCTCTTCGACCTCGGTGCTGACCTGGCCGTGCCGGAGGGAGCGAAGGCCGGCCGCGAGCTACCGGCGATCGACGAGCGCCAGGTCGGGTCGCTGGAGCACGCCATCGACGATCTCAGCGAGCGTCTGCCGCCGCTCGCCGACTTCATCTTGCCGGGCGGCAGCGTCGGGGCGGCGGCCCTCCACGTCGCGCGCACGGCCTGCCGGCGAGCCGAGCGGCGCGTCATCGCCCTGGCCCGCGAGGAGCCCGTCGGAGCGCACGTCGTCCCCTACTTGAACCGGCTGTCCGATCTGCTGTTCACGATGGCCCGCTTCGAGAACCAGGCCCGGGGCGGCGGCGACGTGCTCTGGCAGAAGAGACGCGTCTAGCGGTCCAGCCGCTACAAGACCGTCTCGCGGACGACTTCCTCGATCGTCGTCACGCCGTCGCGGATCTTCTGCAAGCCGCTGACGCGCAGCGTCATCATCTCGTTCTCGACCGCCTTCTGGCGCAGCTCGTAGGCGCTGGCGCCGGAGAGGATGAGGTCCCGAATCTCGTCGTCGACCTCCATGACCTCGAACAGGCCGACGCGGCCCTTGTAGCCGGTGTTCGAGCAACGGTCGCAGCCGCGGCCCTTGGAGAGCTTCAGGGTGCGGGCCTCTTCGGGAGAGAACCCGAGCGAGAGGAGCGCGGCCTCCGGTACCTTGATCTCCTCGCGACAGCCCATGCAGGTGCGACGGACGAGCCGCTGCGCGGCGATCAGGTGGACCGAGCTCGCCACCAAGAAGGGCTCGACGCCCATGTTCATCAAGCGGTTGATCGAGGACGGCGCGTCGTTGGTGTGGAGGGTGGAGAGCACGAGGTGGCCGGTCATCGCGGCCTTGATGGCCACCTCCGCGGTCTCGAAGTCGCGGATCTCGCCCACCAGGATGATGTTCGGGTCCTGGCGCAGGAAGGAGCGCATGGCGGTCGCGAAATTGAGGCCGATTTGCTCCTTCATCTGCACCTGGTTGACGCCGGGCAGGTTGAACTCGACGGGATCCTCGGCCGTCAAGATGTTGGTGTCCGGCGTGTTGATCCGGGACAGCGCCGAGTACAGGCTCGAGGTCTTGCCCGACCCCGTCGGCCCGGTGACCAGCACCATGCCGTAGGGGCGCATGATCGCCTGCTCGAATTTGCGCAGCGAGTCGGCCTCGAAGCCGAGCTTCGTCATGTCGAGCTCGAGCTGATCCTTGTCGAGGAGGCGCAGCACGACTTTCTCGCCGTAGATCGTCGGCAGCGAGGAGACGCGGAAATCGAGATCCTTGATGCGACCGGCCAGACGGGTCTTGATCCGGATGCGGCCGTCCTGCGGCAACCGCTTCTCGGCGATGTCCAGCTTGGCCATGATCTTCAGGCGGCTGGTGATCGCCTCGCGCAGCTTCTGCGGCGGCCGCATCATCTCGTACAGTATGCCGTCGATGCGGTAGCGAACGCGGTAGTTCCTCTCGTACGGCTCGACGTGGATGTCCGAGGCGCCGCGCTTGATGGCGTCCGAGAGGATGATGTTCACCAGGCGGACGACGGGCGCCTCCTCGGACTGCTCGGTGATCTCGGCGAGGTCGATGTCGCTCTCTTCCTCGAGCAGCTCGAGATCGGTCTCGTCGGCCTCGGCGATGTGCTCCATGACCTTCTTCAGCTCGATGGCGTGCGTCGAGCCGTAGTAGCGGTCGATGGCGGCCTTGAGCGCCGAGTCGGTGGTGACCACCGGGTCGACGTTGTAGCCGGTCATGAACTTGATGTCGTCGAGGGCGAAGACGTTGGTGGGATCGGCCATGGCGACCGTCAGGCGGGCGCCGGCCTTGGCCACCGGCAGGATCGTGTACTTGCGGGCGACGTCGGCAGAGATCAGGGTAAGGAGCGACTCGTCGACCTCGATCGCCTTCAAGTCGACCGGCGGGACGCCGTAGCGATCGGAGAGGAAGTCGACCAGTTCCCTCTCGGTCAAGAAGCCGAGGGTGACCAGGTGGGTCCCGAGCCGGCCGCCGTCGAGCTGCTGGGCCTCGAGGGCCTTGGCGAGCTGGGAGGCGGTCAGCTTGCCCGCCTCGATGAGCAGGTCGCCGAGCTTGTTGATGCTCGTCTCGCCCCGTGCCGCGGGGCGGCTGCCGACGGCCATGGTCCGGTCAGTGTAGCGCCGGGGGGAGGAAAGGCGCAAACGAGGGCTCCGAGCCGGCGAGCACGGCCAGGGCTTGTTCGGCGACCGTCTCGGGCGAGAGTTCGAGCAGGCAGGCCTTGACCTCGGCGAAGCGCCGGTAGCAGTAGCTGCAGGGCAGCCGGCGGGCCAGCACCCGTTCCGGGGCCCGGTACGGCCCGTGGCGGGCCGGGTCGGTGGGACCCATCAATACCAGCACCGGGATGCCGAGGGCGTGGGCCAGATGGACGGGGCCGCTGTCGCCTCCCAGCACGAGCCGGGCGCCGCGCAGGGCAGCGACGAGCGCCTCGATCCCGGCCGCCACGACCGCTTGGGCCACGCCGTCGGCGGCGAGGGCCGCTGCCAGCTCCTCCTCCCCCGGCCCCACCAGGACGCCGGCCTCGAGTCCCGTCGCCCGGCACAGGCGGCGCAGCACCGAGCGCCAACGCTGCGGGGGATAGCGCTTGTTGCCCCAGCCGGCGCCCGGGTGGACGAGGAGCGGCGGCGTGCCGGGGCGCGGAGCCACGTCGGGCAAGATCCCCTCGGGAGCGAAATCCGCGCTCGCCGGCACGGCGTCGACGGCCGCCAACAAGGACAGCGCGCGGTCGACGGCATGGGTTCCGGCGACGGGCGCCGGCTCGTTGATCCACCAGCGGCTCGAGGGCTCGCGCCGGTCGGGAGTCTGCGGCCCGATCCGGCGGTGGGCGCCGGCGAGCCGCGCCAGGACCCCGGCCTTGTGGTTCCCCATCAGGTCGAGGGCGACCTCGGGGGCGAAGTGTCGCAGGCGGCGCACCAGGGCGGCGACTTCACCCCAGCTCTGGCCGACGCCTCGGCGCCAGCGGCGCGTCGCCACCGGGATCAGCGTATCGAGGGCCGGGTGTCCAGCGAGGAGCGGCGCGAAGACCTCCTCGACCACCCAGGCGATCCGTGCCGCCGGGTATCGGCGCCGCAGCGCCGTGAGCACCGGGAGACTGTGGACGACGTCCCCCAGGGCACTGGTGCGGATCAGGAGCAGACTGCGGGGCTCGGGTGGCACGTCGAGACGATACGCGAAGCCGGCCCCTGGCGGGCGCCCCTCGCTAGGCGTTGCCCCCGCCGCCGGCGAACCCCTCGGGAGAGCGCCGCCGAAAGAGCTTCTTGCGCGTCGTCGACGACCAGCGCTGCTCGACGAAGCCGGCACCGTCGAGCACGTCGAGGATTCTGCGCACAGCCACCTCGCCGACGAGCGCCGGGTGGACCTCGAGCAGCAGCTTGCGGATCCCGCCCCAGGGGATGGCCGGCACCAGATCGAGCTCGGCGCCCTCGACGTCCATGATGAGGAAGGTCGGTCGCACCTCCTCGATCACGCGGCGGATGTCGACCTGCGGCACTGCGACCGGGCGTCCCTCGACCGAGCGGCGGATCACCGAGGAGGAATCGAAGTGGTGTTCGACGAAGAAGGTGGAGGTTCCCTCCGCGAGGCCCACGACGGCGTGCTCGACGCGCGGCGAGACGCCGTTGGCCGCCAGCGTGCGCTCCAGCAGCGGCAGCAGCTCCGGGTTGGCCTCGTAGGTCGAGACCCGCTCCGAGCCCACTCGCAGGGCGCAGAGGGCCGCCAGGTAGCCGAGCCCGCCGCCCAGCTCGAGCACCACGTCGTCAGGCTCGAGGTGGAGCAGGACAGCACGGCTCTCGCCGCGTTCGTAGCGGCCGGCGAGGATCCGCCGCCGCAAGCCGGGCGGCACCTGCTCGCCGAGCGGCAGTCGCACACCGTGCAGCCGCGCCTCTTGCGGCGCCGCCCAGCGCTGCCAGCAGGCTCGAGGCAGGTCTCGGAGGGCGCGCAGCGCGAAGCCGAGGCATCGTGCCGCCCGATGCCTCGAGAGGCGCGCGCGCCCTCCTTCCCGATCGCCCGGCATCGCCCTCTTCAGGGCAAGGACTTCACTCGCCGGATCAGGTCGCTCGTCGCGTGGTCCTTGGGGTCGCCCACCAGCACCGTGCGACCGCCGTAGGCCTGCACGACATCGTACTCCGGGACCCGCTCGGGGCGACCGTAGTCGGTGCCCTTGCAGTGGACGTCGGGCTCGAGGCGCTGGAGGAGGGGGACGGGGGAGTCGCCGGCGAAGACGACGACGAAGTCGACGGGCGCCAGGGCAGCGAGCAGCTCGGTGCGCTCGGCGGCCGGCACCAGCGGCCGGCCGGGGCCCTTGAGACGGGCGACCGAATCGTCATCGTTGACAGCCACCACCAGGATGTCGGCCTCGGCCTTGGCCGCCGTCAAGTAGCGCAGGTGCCCGACGTGCAAGAGGTCGAAGTGGCCGTTGGCCAAGGCGACCGTCCGACCCGCGCGGCGCAGCTCGGCGAGCCGGGCCTCGAGCTCCGGGAGGTCTACGACGCGACCCACTGCAGCTCCTCGCGCGGCCGCGGGTCGGCGCGCACGGCAGCGGCGAGCTCGGTGCGGGTGAGCGTCGCCGTGCCCCTCTTCATCACCACGACGCCGGCCGCGTAGTCGGCCAGGAGCGCCGCCTCGAGCGGGGTGGCGCCGGCCGCCAGGGCCAGAGCGAAAGCGCCGATCACCGTGTCGCCGGCGCCGGTGACGTCGGCCACCTGGTCGGTGCCGTGGACCGGGATCTGGCAGGCACGATCGCCCGCGAAGAGGCCCATGCCGCGACTGCCGAGAGTGACGAGGAGAGTCGAGACCCCGAGCCGCTCGCGCAGGCCGCGCCCCGCCTCGCCGAGGCCCGCCTCCTCGCCCAGGGGGCCGCCGAGCAGCGTCTCGGCCTCCTCCTGGTTCGGGGTCGCAGCATCGACGCCCGTGAACTCGGCCAGCCGCCATCGACTGTCGCAGAGTACGAGCCCGCCGGCGACGAGCGCCGCCCGCAGCGCGGGCACGAAGTCGGGTTCGACGGCGCCGTAGCCGTAGTCGGAAAGCACGGCGACGCGGGCGCGGTCTCGCCAGCGGGCGAGGGCGGCCGCGAAGTGGGCGCGCTCGACGGCGCCGAGCGTCGCGTGGTCCTCGACGTCGTAACGGACGATTTGCTGCTTGATCGGTCCCCCACCCAGAATCCGTGTCTTGGTGGGCGTTTTGTAGCCCGCGAGCCGAGCGATACCCGAGGTCTCGACCCCGCGCCGCTCGAGGTCGGCCACCAGCGCCGCGCCCGGCGCGTCGTCGCCCACCACTCCGAGCGGCAGGGGCTCGCCGTCGAGGGCCCGCACGTTGGCGACGGCGTTGGCGCCGCCGCCGGGGGTCTGCGTTTCACCTTCGAAGCGCAGGATCAACACCGGAGCCTCGCGGCTGATGCGCTTCGGGCTGCCGAGGACGAAGCGATCGACGACCAGGTCGGCCAGCATCACGACCGGCTGGCCAGCCATGCCGTCCACCAGCGCCAAGAGGCGCTCGACGCTCGGCACGAGCGCCGCTTGCGACATTTGCTGGATTCTACACATGGGGGCGAGACCAACGGGTGGCCTCTCTATACTGCGTGACGTGTCGGGACCGGAGGAGCGGCTGCGGGCGCGCCTGGCGAGCGGGCCGCTGCCGTTCCACGAGTTCATGGAGGAGGCCCTGTACGGCGAGGGCGGTTACTACTCGAGTAGGGAACTGCCCATAGGGCCCGATCGTGACTTCGTCACCGGCTCCTCGCTCTCGCCGCTCTTCGGGCGCGCGACGGCGCGCGTCCTCGAGCGGCTGGACGAAGCGCTCGGCGGCCGGGCGACACTCCTCGAGGCCGGCTGCGGCGCGGGAGCCCATCTCGGGGCCGTGGCGACGACCACCGGTCCCGGCCGTCGGCTGCTGGGTTGGGATCGGGTAAGAAGGGCCCTTCCGGCCGGGACCGAAGCCCTGGCCGACCTGAATGCGGTTGCCCGCCGTTCGGTCGTCGGCCTCATCTTCAGCTACGAGTTGTTCGACGCCCTACCCGTGCATCGCTTCGTGCGGCGGAGCGACGGCGGTCTGGGGGAGCTGTGGGTGGAATTGGACCCGGACGGTGGCTTCGCCTGGCGAGAAGGCCCGCTCGCGCATGCGCACTTGCCGGCGCGCGTCGGGCTCGAAGCGACGGATCTCGAGGTCGGCCAAGTCGCCGATCTGGCGCCCGAGTGGGTGGGGCTCTATCGCCAGCTCGCCCGACGGCTCGGCCGCGGCCTGCTCGTCACCTGCGACTACGGCTACGAGCGCCGCCGGCTGCTCGATCCGCGCGTCCGGCGCCTCGGCACGCTCGCCTGCTACAAGGCCCAACGGGTCCATCGCGATCCGTTCGTCGATGTCGGCCGCCAGGATTTGACCGCCCACGTGGACTTCACGGCCCTGATCGAGGCGGGTGAGTCGGAGGGCCTCGACACCGTCGCCTTCACGCGCCAGGCGCTCTGGCTCGCCGCCTGCGGCATGTTCGAGGATCTCGGCGAGGCCGAGCTTCCGACTCGCCTCGAAGCCGCGGCGCTCCTCGACCCCGAAGGCATGGGCCATGACCTGCGGGTTCTCGTCCAGGCGCGGGATCTCGACCCCTCCTCCGTGATGGACCTCACCCTGCTTCGCCGATAGAATCCCGCCGCTTCCGAGCCACCTCAAATGCAGCGACCCGCCGGTTGATGGAGAGCTACCTCCCGATCCTGGTGTTCGTACTGATCGCCGTGCTGTTCCTGGCGGCGACGCTCGGCGCGGCGCGGCTCTTCCGCCACGGCGGCACGGGAGGCACCAGCCGCGAGCCCTACGAGTGCGGCAACGAGGCGGACAGCTTCGCCCACGACCATCGCTTCTCGATCCGCTACTACCTGATCGCGGTCTTGTTCGTCGTCTTCGACGTCGAGACGGTGTTCCTCTTCCCCTGGGCCGTGATGTTCGACCAGCTCGCCCTCTTCGGCTTCATCGAGATGATGGTCTTCCTGGCGATCCTGGTGGTGGGCTACGTCTACGTGTGGAACCGGGGGGCGCTGAATTGGGCCTGATGGACGACGTGGGGGCGAACGTCCTCACCGCCTCCTACGACAAGATCTTCAATTGGGCGCGCCGCTCGGCCATCTGGCCGATGCAGTTCGGGCTCGCTTGCTGCGCCATCGAGATGATGGCCGTCCTCGACCCCCGGCACGACATGTCGCGCTTCGGGGCCGAGGTCTTCCGCGCCAGCCCCCGCCAGAGTGACCTGATGATCGTCGCCGGCACGGTGACCAAGAAGATGGCGCCGATCGTGCGCCGTCTCTGGGACCAGATGCCGGAGCCCAAGTGGGTGATCGCGATGGGGGCCTGCGCCACCTGCGGCGGGCCCTACCGCACCTATGCCGTGACCCAGGGTGTGGACCGCGTCATCCCGGTCGACGTCTACGTGCCCGGCTGCCCGCCGCGGCCAGAGGCGCTGCTCTGGGGCTTGCTCCACCTGCAGCGCAAGATCGACCGCATGACCGTCGCCCGGCCGGCGGCTGCCCGCAAGGCGGCCCTGGCCGAGACCGCCCGATGAGCGACGAGACGACCCAGGGGCCGGGAGGCGAGGGCGGCGGCGAATCGCCGAAGCCGAAGAAGAAGGCGCCGACGCCGGAGCACGCCGCGCCGACCGGGCCGGCCTGGGAGCGCGACCCCGAGGCGCCGAAGTGGCGCGAGGCCGGGGACGATCCCCTGGTCGAACGGCTGCGCGCGGCCCAGGGCGCGGCGATCCTCGCCGCCCGCTCCTTCGCCGGGGACCTCGTCGTCGAGGTCGAGCGCGGGGCGTGGCGAGGGGCCGCGGCGGCGCTCCGCGCCGAGGGCTACAAGCTCTTGATCGACGTGACCGCGGCGGACTTCCCCGGCCGCGAGGGCGGTCGCTTCGACGTCGTCGCCATCGCCTACAGCTTCGAGGCCAATCGCCGGGTGCGCTTGAAGACCCGCGTCGAGGAGGGTGTGGAGGTGCCGAGCCTGACGCCGGTCTGGCGGGGCGCCAACTGGCCCGAGCGCGAGGTCTACGACATGTACGGCGTGCGCTTCGCCGACCATCCGGACATGACGCGGATCCTGCTCTGGGAGGGCTTCAACGGCCATCCGCTGCGCAAGGACTTCCCCGTCGAGGGCCTCGACACCGGGAGCGCCATCTACCCCGAGTATTACCAGGAGAAGGCCGGCCCCGTCGCCGGCACGGGCACGGGCTGGAGGCCGCAGGGAGAGGGGGAGGGGTGACCGAGACGAGCGCGCCCCGCCGCGACACCCTCTTCGAGGTCGAGGAGATGGAGCTCAACTTCGGGCCCCAGCATCCCTCGACCCACGGCGTGCTGCGCCTGAAGCTCAAGGTCGACGGCGAGCGGGTGATCGACTGCTACCCGATCATCGGCTACCTCCACCGCGGCACCGAGAAGCTCTTCGAGCTCCATCCCTTCTTCCAGAACGTCCCCCACACCGACCGCATGGACTACGTGGCGGCGGCGACCAACAACTTGGCCTACGTCGGGGCCGTGGAGAAGCTGGTGGGGCTGACCGTACCGCCGCGGGCGCGCTACATCCGGACCATCTTGGCCGAGCTGCAGCGCATCGCCTCGCACCTCCTGTGGCTCGCCACCCACGCCATCGACATCGGGGCGATGACGCCCTTCTTCTACTGCTTCCGCGAGCGCGAAGAGGTCCTCGACCTCTTCGAGGAGTACTGCGGCGCCCGGCTCACCTTGAACTGCATGCGCCCCGGCGGCCAGCCCTTCGACTTGCCGGTGGGCTGGACAGGGCGCTGCCGCGACTTCGTCGAGCGTTTCCCGGCCAAGGTGGACGATTACGAGGGTCTCTTGACCGACAACCGCATCTGGAAGAAGCGGACGGTGGGCGTCGGGGTGCTGGCGCCCGAGGTCGCCCTCGATTACGGCGTCACCGGGCCGATGCTGCGCGGCAGCGGCATCGCTTGGGACCTGCGCAAGGCCTCGCCCTACGAGGCCTACGGCGAGGTCGACTTCGACGTGCCGGTGCGCACGAACGGCGACACCTACGACCGCTACTTGGTGCGCATGGAGGAGATGCGGCAGGCGGCCCGCATCGTCCGGCAGTGCCTGGAGAAGCTCCCCGAGGGGCCGGTGATGGCCAAGCGGCCGCGGGTCTTGAAGGCGCCGGCCGGTGGCGAGGTCTACCACGCGATCGAGGGCCCCAAGGGCGAGATCGGCTTCTACCTCGTGGGCGACGGGACGCCCAACCCCTACCGCTGCCGGGTGCGCCCGCCGTCGCTCTTGAACCTCCAGATCCTCCCCGAGCTCGCCCGCGGCATGCTGGTGGCCGACCTGGTGGCGATCATCGGCACGACCGACATCGTCCTGGGCGAGGTGGACCGGTGAGCCTGCAAGAGGCGCTGGGACCGACCTTGTACCAGTACGCCTTCGTGCCGGCGGTGAAGATCGCCCTCTTCTTGTTCCTGGGGCTGCTGCCGCTCATCACCTACCTGGTGCTGGCCGAGCGCAAAATCCTGGGCTACCTGCAGGTTCGGCTGGGTCCCAATCGGGTCGGCCCTTGGGGCCTGCTACAGCCGATCGCCGACATCGCCAAGCTCCTGGTCAAAGAAGACGTCATCCCGCACCGGGCCGTCAAGTGGGCCTTCGTGCTGGCCCCGTGCTTGGTGGTGGGGCCGGCCTTCGTGATCTTCGCGGTGGTGCCGTTCGGACCCTCGGCCACGCTCACCGGGGGTGCCCATGACTGGTACATCACCGATGTCAATGTCGGCCTCTTGTTCGTGATCGCCGCGGCGACGATCGGAGTCTACGGCATCATCCTGGGCGGCTGGGCCTCGAACAGCAAGTTCTCGCTCCTGGGGGGCCTGCGCTCGGCGGCGCAGATGATCTCGTACGAAGTGCCGCAGGGGTTCTCGCTCGTCGCCCCGCTCTTGATGGCAGGCACGATGTCGCTTTCCGGCATCGTCCAAGCCCAGATCGAGCACGGACGCTGGTTCGTCTTCGCCTTCTTCCCGTTCGGGCTGATCGCCTTCCTCATCTACCTCATCGCCGGGGTCGCGGAGTCGAACCGCAACCCCTTCGACCTGCCAGAGGCCGAGTCGGAGCTGGTGGCCGGCTTCCACACCGAGTACACGGGAATGCGCTTCGCCCTGTTCTTCTTGGGCGAGTACGCCAACATGATCGTCATCTCGGCGGTGGCGACGACGATCTTCCTCGGTGGCTGGACGCGGCCGTTCCCCAACGTCGCCTCACTCGCCTTCCTCGACCTGCCCTTCCTGCCGCGGGGCCTCGCCGGGTTGATCTGGTTCTCGCTCAAGGTCTTCTTTTTCCTCTTCCTCTACATCTGGTTCCGCGGCACCTTCCCGCGCTACCGCTTCGACCAGCTGATGGAGCTCGGCTGGAAATGGCTGCTGCCGTTGTCGCTGGCGACGATCGGCGCCATCGGCGTGGCGAAGATCCTGCTTCCCGGAGGTGGCTGGTGAGCCCCGTCAAGCGTTTTCTCGACAAGTTCATGCTCCTCGACCTGGTCGCGGGGCTGCGCATCACGGGCAAGCATCTCTTCAAGAAGAAGGAGACGATTCAGTACCCCGAGGAGCGCAAGGAGCCGGCGCACCGCTTCCGCGGCATGTTCCGGCTCGACGAAGAGCGCTGCATCAAGTGCACGCTGTGCGCCCGTGACTGTCCGATCGACATCATCTACATCGACTGGCATCAGGAGCCGAATCCGGCCACCGGCAAGAAGGAGAAGGTCCTCGACCGCTTCGACATCGACGTCCAGCGCTGCATGTTCTGCGGCCTGTGCGAGGAGGGCTGCCCGACGGATCCGAAGTCGATCTGGTTGACCTCGAAGAACTACGAGCTCGCGAGCTACGACCGCTGGTCGAACCTCTACGTCGACATCGACGAGCTGCAGGACTGGAAGGTGCGGCCCGCCTACACGGACGCCGAGGTGCGCTGAGCGGATGGAGCTCCTCACCGCCCACGGCCCCGCCGTGCTGTTCTACTTCTTCGCCGCCTTGGCCCTGGTGGCGGCCCTCGGCGTGGTCACTCTGCGCAACCCGATGTACGGAGCGGTGTCGCTCTTGACCTGTTTCCTCGCCGTGGCCGTCCTCTTCTTCCTGCGCCACGCGGAGTTCCTGGGGGTCGTCCAGATCTTCGTCTACGGCGGCGGCATCATGGTGCTGTTCCTGTTCGTCATCATGTTGGTGAACCTGCACCAGTTGCGCGAGAGCCGCCTCTTCGCCAGTCATGCCGGCGCGGCCCTGGTGGTGGCGGCGATCCTGGTGCTGCTCTTCGGGCTCGTTTTCGTGCCGCTCCAGTTCCCGGTGCCGGACGCCTCGCCGGTCGGCTTCGTTCAGGTCGGGGGCGAACGGGTCGGGAACTCCCAGGCCGTCGCCTGGGAGCTCTACCGCACGTACCTGCTGCCCTTCGAGATCGTCTCGCTCTTCCTGCTGGTGGCGATGATCGGCGCGGTGGTCCTGGGACGGAGGCAGTAAGCGATGAGCGGCATCACCACGACCCACTACCTGGTGCTCTCGTCGCTGCTCTTCGCGATCGGCGTCGTAGGCATCCTCACGCGCCGCAACCTGATTACGGTCCTGATGTCGATCGAGTTGGTGCTGAACTCCGTCAACCTCAACTTCGTCGCTTTCTCCTACCAGTTGGGTGATCTCGGCGGACAGATCTTCGCGATCTTCACCATCGCGGTGGCCGCCGGCGAGGCCGCCGTCGGCCTCGGCATCCTGGTGGCCCTCTTCCGGCTGCACGAGACGACCGAGCTCGATCGCGCCTCGGAGCTCTCGGGATGACGCGTCTGCTGTGGCTCATTCCGGCGCTGCCCTTCCTCGGGACGCTCTTGAACGGCGTGCTGCTACGCGGCCGGCTGGGCAAGAGAGCTGTCGCCGCCGTCGCCTGCGGCGCGGTGGGCCTGTCATGTCTGCTGGCCCTCGCCGCGATCGGCAGCTACCTCGCCGGTCCCGAGCACGCCGCCGGCGAGCCCTTCGAGCAGGTGCTCTACACCTGGATCCCGGCGAGCGTGCTGCCCGCGGGCGAGGCGACGGCCGGTGAGCCCGGCCGCCTCACGATCGAGATGGGGTTCCTGCTCGACCCGCTGTCGGCGGTGATGCTCTTCGTCGTCACCTTCGTCGGCTTCTGGATCCACGTCTACTCGGTGGGCTACATGGCCCACGAGCCGGGGTTCCAGCGCTACTTCACCTACTTGAATCTGTTCATGGGAGCGATGTTGTTGCTGGTTCTCGGCAACAACTATCTGGTGATGTTCGTCGGCTGGGAGGGGGTCGGGCTGTGCTCCTACCTCCTGATCGGCTTCTACTCCGACCAGGAGTTTCCGCCGTTCGCCGGCCGCAAGGCCTTCATCGTCAACCGGATCGGCGACTTCGCGTTCGTCGTCGGGCTCTTCGCTCTGCTGGCGCGCTTCGGGACGCTCGACTACCGCCGGATCTTCGAGGCGATCGAGCAGGACCCGGCGGCCCTCCAGTCCCCGTACCTCCTCGGACTCTCCTTCGCCGCCTTCGTCGCCCTGTGCCTGTTCGTGGGCGCCACGGGCAAGAGCGCGCAGATCCCGCTCCACGTCTGGCTGCCCGATGCCATGGCCGGCCCGACGCCGGTCTCGGCCCTGATCCATGCCGCCACCATGGTCACGGCCGGCGTCTACATGGTGGCGCGCTCGAACGCGCTCTACCAGCTCGCTTCCGGGATCGGCGACCTGGTGGCGATCGTCGGCGTGGCGACCGCGCTCTTGGCCGGCACCATTGGCCTTGCCCAGACCGACATCAAGAAGGTGCTCGCCTATTCGACCGTCTCGCAGTTGGGCTACATGTTCGTGGCCGCCGGGGTCGGCGCCTACAGCGCCGCCATCTTCCACTTGATGACCCACGCCTTCTTCAAGGCACTCTTGTTCCTCGGCTCGGGCTCGGTGATCCACGCCATGGGCGGCGAGCAGGACATGCGCCGCATGGGAGGCTTGAAGGCACACCTGCCCACGACCTACCGCACCTTCGTCGTCGGCGCGGCGGCGATCTCGGGAGCGCCCCTGCTCTCCGGCTTCTTCAGCAAGGACCAGATCCTGGCGGCGGCCTTCGAGCGGAGCTCGCTGCTCTGGGTCGTGGCACTCGTGACCGCCGGGCTCACCGCCTGCTACATGTTCCGCGCCGTCTTCATGACTTTCCACGGCGGTTTCCGCGGCAGCCACGACCAGGAGCACCACCTGCACGAGTCGCCGCCGGTGATGACCCTCCCTCTGGTGGTCCTCGCCGTGGGCGCCATTCTCGCTGGCTGGGTGGGGATCCCGTTCGCCCGCCTCAACCTCTTCGGTCGCTTCCTCGAGCCGGTCATCGCCCACCTGGGCGAGCACGCGGAGCACCGTGCGAGCCTGCCGCTCGAGCTCGCGCTGATGGCCGCTTCGGTGGCGGTCGCGGCGGCTGGCTTCCTGCTCGCCCGCCGGTTCTTCGGCGGCGATCGGGGGCTTCAGGGCGGCGAGGCCTGGGCCGCCCGCTTTCCGGCCCTGCATCGGTTGCTGGTCAACAAGTACTGGGTGGACGAGGCCTACGACGCCACCGTCGTCTCCGCAACCTGGGGGAGCGCTCGCGGTCTCTTCGCTTTCGACAGCCGCTTCATCGACGGCGTGCTGGTCAACGGCTCGCGCCATCTGACGGTGGCGATCTCGTTGCTCTCGGGTTTCTTCGACAAGTACTTCGTCGACGGCGCCGTGAACCTCGTGGGCACCGGCCTGAAGGCGGGCTCGCGCGCCTTCCGCGCTCTGCAGACCGGTCTCGTGTCCCAGTACGGCCTGGTGCTGGCCCTGGGCCTCGCCGTCCTGCTCGGTTTCTACGTCGCCATGCGGACGGGGGGCTGGTAAGACAGCCCGCCCTGCGGAAAGAGACGACATGTTCGATTGGGTGCATCAGATTCCCTACCTGAGCCTCATCTGCTACCTGCCGCTCGTCGGCACCGTCCCCATCTTCTTCATGAAGAACGGCGCCGCCCCGCGGCGCTGGGCGACGGGCGTGGCGCTCGCCGACTTCCTGGTGTCGCTGCCGCTGTGGTTCACCTTCGAGCGCGGCGGCGATCTCTTCCAGTTCCGGGAGAGCGCCAACTGGATCCCGGCGATCGGCGTCAAGTACGAGTTCGGCGTCGACGGGATGGCAGTGCTGCTCGTCCTGCTGACGACGCTCTTGGGCTTCCTCTCGTTCCTCTCGAGCTGGTCGGCAATCGCGACGCGGGAAAAGGAGTACTACGTCTTCCTGCTGCTGCTGCAGACCGGGATGCTCGGGGTCTTCATGGCGCTCGACTTCTTCCTCTTCTACGTCTTCTGGGAGGTCATGCTGGTCCCGATGTACTTCCTGATCGGGATCTGGGGCGGGCCACGCAGGCTCTACGCGGCGATCAAGTTCTTCCTCTATACCTTGGTCGGATCGGTGGTGATGCTGCTCGGCATCCTCGCCCTCTACTTCTACAACTCGAACGGATTCCTCGGCATCGAGGGCCTCGGCAACGAGCGCACGTTCTCGATCCTCCAATTCCACGCCATCGCCGACCAGATCCCCCTCGACCTCCAAGTGTGGATCTTCCTCGCGTTTTTCATCGGCTTCGCCATCAAGGTGCCGATGTTCCCGTTCCACACCTGGCTGCCCGACGCCCACGTCGAGGCGCCGACGGCCGGCTCGGTGATCCTGGCGGGCGTGCTCCTGAAGATGGGGACCTACGGGTTCGTCCGCTTCTCGCTCCCGATCCTGCCTGACGGCACCTGGAAGTGCCTGCCGTGGGTCGCGGCGCTGTCGATCGTCGCCATCCTCTATGGCGCCCTCGTCTCCATGGCGCAGAAGGACATGAAGAAGCTGGTCGCGTACTCGTCGGTGTCCCACATGGGGTTCGTGACCCTGGGGCTCTTCGCGCTCAATCCCGCCGGGGTGGGCGGCGGCATCCTGCAGATGCTCAACCACGGCCTCTCGACCGGCGCGCTGTTCCTCCTGGTCGGCGTCATCTACGAGCGCCGGCACACCCGCATGATCGCCGAGTACGGCGGCCTCTCGAAGCAGATGCCGATCTACGCCACCATCTTCCTCATCATCACCATGTCGTCGATCGGCTTGCCCACGCTCAACGGCTTCGTCGGCGAGTTCACGATCCTGGTCGGCGCCTTCCAGCGGGCCTGGTGGTGGGGCGTGGCGGGCGCGCTCGGCATCGTCCTCGGCGCCGCCTACATGCTGTGGATGTACCAGCGGGTCTTCTTCGGGCCGCTCGCCAACCCGGAGAACGAGGGGCTGGCCGACCTCGATCGGCGCGAGTTGTGGTACCTCCTGCCGATCGTCTTCCTGTGTTTCTGGATCGGCCTCTACCCCAAGCCGATCTTCGAGGTGATGGAGACCTCCGTCGACTACGTGGTGAGCAAGGTCGACGGCCGTGGGGGAGCGGCGGCCGCCGCAACCTCGGTGGCGCCAGCCGCCGACGAGGGCGAGGCGGAGTAGGCGGCCGTGGGGATCGCCGCGCAGGAATTCTGGCTCCTCGCCCCCGAGATCGCCCTCTCGGTGCTCGGCATGGGGCTCCTGGTCGTCGCCTCTTTCGGCCGCGGCGTCTCCAGCCGCACGGCGGCGGCCATCTCGTTCGCCGGCCTGGTGGGCACCGCGGCCCTCGTGCTGTGGGCGGCGGGACGGGCGCCGGGAGCGAGCGCCTTCCTGGCTGGCCTCTTCGTGCTCGACGGCTACGCCGTGTTCTGGAAGCTCGTCCTGTTGGCGGCGACCGCCGTGGTCGTCGTCCTCTCCTGCCGGTTCCTCGAGGAGGGCGGGTACCGGGCGGGCGAGTTCTACGCCCTCCTGCTCCTCGCCGCCACTGGCATGCTCTTCATGGTGAGCGGGGCCTCGCTGCTCTCCATCTGGATCTCGCTCGAGCTCATGGCGCTGGCGAGCTACATCTTGTCCGGCTATTTCAAGCTCGAGCGCAAGTCGACCGAGGCGGCGCTCAAGTACTTCATCCTCGGGGCGCTGTCCTCCGGCATCCTGCTCTACGGCATCTCGCTGCTCTACGGGGCGACGGGCACCGTGCAGCTCTCCGCCCTGGCGGCCCGCCTGCCCGCGGCCCTCTCGGCCGGCGGCCTGCTGGTGCCGGTGGGCTGGCTCCTCCTCGCCGCCGGTCTCTTTTTCAAGGTGGCGGCCGTGCCGTTCCACGTCTGGACGCCCGACGTCTACGTCGGCGCCCCGACGCCGGTGACCGCGTTCCTGGCCGCCGGCTCGAAGGCGGCCTCCTTCGCCATCCTGGCGCGCATCTTCCTCCAGGGCCTGCCCGGGCTGGCTGCCGACTGGCAGGTGATCGTGGCGGCGGTGGCGGCGGTCAGCATGATTTGGGGGAACTTGGCGGCGCTCACCCAGACCAACGTCAAGCGGATGCTGGCCTACAGCTCGATCGCCCATGCCGGCTACGCCTTGATGGGGGTGCTCGCCGCCACCCGCGACGGGCTGTGGGCGCTCATGTTCTACGTCCTGGCCTACACCTTGATCACCACCGGCGCCTTCGGCACCGTGATCCTCCTCGAGCGCAAGGAGTACGCCGGCGAGACCTACGCCGATTACGCCGGGCTGGCGCGCCGCTCGCCGGCGCTGGCGGCGCTGATGCTGATCTTCATGCTCGCCCTGACCGGTCTCCCGCCCACCGGCGGCTTCTTCGGCAAGGTCTATCTCTTCGCGGCAGCGATCCAGTCGGGCTGGACCTGGGTGGCGGTGATCGGCGTTTTGACCAGCGCGATCTCGCTCTACTACTACCTCGGCATCGCCGTGCAGATGTACTTCAAAGACGCCGAGGAGACCACGCCGCAGCCCCTGCGCTCCCCCGCCCTCGTCGGCGCCATCGCCTTCTGCGCCATCGTCACCGTCCTGCTCGGCATCTTCCCGGGTCCGGTGGTCGAGTGGGCGCAGGCGAGCTCGCTCCCGCTGCCGTAGCGTCCACCGCTTGCGTCTCCCCCGCAGGACGGCGGCGACCTCCCACTGACGGCACCGGCCCTCGGCCGGCCCGTCGCGGAGAGCCAACCCCTGGCACGGGGCGTGCGTATTTCCGGAGCAGGAGGTTGCGGCTCCGGGGGACCGCCATGATCGAGGCTCGGGACGTGCAGCGCGGTTGGAACTTCGAGGCGACGGCGATGCCGTACGTCGACAGCCTCTACAGCACGGCCTACCGGATGACCAGGAACGCCGAGGACGCGGAAGACCTCGTCCAGGAGACCTACTTCAAGGCCTACAAGTACTACGACAAGTTCGAAGAGGGCACCAACCTGAAGGCCTGGCTCTTCAAGATCCTCAAGAACACGTTCATCAACAACTATCGAAAGCGCAAGCTCGAGCCGCGCAGCGTCGACTTCGCCGAAATCGAGGACTCCTTCGAGCGGATCGTGCGCCGCGACAACACCGAGCAGCCGGCGGATCCGGAGGCGGAGTTCTTCCACGGAGTTCTCGACGACGACGTCAAGAAGGCCCTGGACTCCCTGCCGTACGACTACCGGATGGTGGTCCTGCTGGCGGACCTGGAGGATTTCTCCT
>CAYXXN010000031.1:0-21309 GCA_964469055.1 uncultured Thermoanaerobaculia bacterium | reverse complement strand
GCCCCCACCGGCGAGCAGTTGCAGCAGTTCCAGGCCGCCCAGGACCAGTTGTCCTCGGCCTTGTCGCGACTGCTGGTGGTCGTCGAGCAGTATCCGGAGTTGACAGCCACCCAGGCCTTCCGCGACCTGCAGGCGCAGCTCGAGGGCACCGAGAACCGCATCGCCGTCGAGCGCATGCGCTTCAACGAGGCGGCGCAGGGCTACAACACCTACCGTCGCCAATTCCCGGCCGTGATCACGGCGAAGATCTTCGGCTTCGACGAGAAGACCTACTTCGCTTCCGCGGCGGGCGCTGAGCAAGCGCCGCGCGTCGAGTTCTAGAGTCCTCCGGGGCGGCCGTGCCGTCGTGAGCATCCGCGACACCTTCTCCGAGGAGGAGCTGACGGCCGTCCGCGAGGCGACCCGCGCCGCGGAGCGGCGCACGGGCGCCGAGATCGTCTGCGTCGTCGTCGGCCGCTCGGACGACTACGAGCAGGCGCTCGCCAAGGGCGCCGCCCTGGGCGCGCTGGCCGGCGCCGCAGCGGCGGCGCTCTGGCAGCTCTACGGCGAGGCCTGGTTGGGCTCGCCAGCGGCCTGGGTCGCTCTCCCCACGCTCGCCGGCGCCGGACTGGGCCTGCTCGCCGTCCTGCTCTCGCCGGCCCTGCGCCGCGGGCTGGTGCGCGAGGACGTGCTGGCGCGCCGGGTGCACGCGCGGGCGCTCGAGGCCTTCGTCGAGGAGTCGCTGGCCGCGACTCGCGAGCGCACCGGCGTGCTGCTCTTCCTCGGGCTCTTCGAGCACCGGGTCGAGGTGCTCTGCGACCGTGGCGTCCAGGAGCGGGTGCCGCAGGGGGCCTGGCAGGGGATCGTCGAGGCGCTCGCCCGCGGCATCCGCGAAGGCCGGGGCGGAGCGTCGCTGGTCGAGGCGGTCAACGCGAGCGCGGAGTTGTTGGTGCGACACGGAGTGGCGCGGCAGGCGGACGATGTGAACGAGCTTCCGGATGAGCCGCGGGTCTATGAGGAGTAGCGTGGGGCGTCCGCTGTGGGTTGTTGCCCTACTCGTGCTGTTTTTCGCGACCGTGGTCACAGCGCTCGAGGTCCCTTATCTCTCGGGCCGGGTGGTGGATCTGGCGGACATGATTCCGGACGATGTAGAGCGGCGCATCGACGACCAGTTGGCGGCGATCGAGCGGGAGCGCGGCGCGCAGATCGCGGTGCTGACGCTCCCCTCGCTCGAGGGTGAGGTGGTCGAGGACTTCAGCCTGCGGGTGGCGGAGAGCTGGAAGCTGGGGCGGGAGAAGTTCGACGACGGGGCGCTGCTCTTGATCGCCAAGGAGGACCGCAAGATGCGGCTCGAGGTGGGTTACGGGCTCGAGCCGACGATCACCGACGCGCGCTCGAAGCGCATCCTCGACGACGTGATCGGGCCCCGCTTCCGGGCGGGGGACTTCGGCGGCGGTGTCGAGGCCGCCGTGGAGGCGATCGAGGGCCTCCTGGCCGGCAGCGAGGACGCCCTGCCGGCGCCGGGGGCGGAGGGCGCGGCCGAGATCCCGGCTCCGGCGCGGGTGGGGATGTTCCTCATCTTCCTCCTGGTCGTCGGCATGTTCTCGCTCGTCGCCCTGGGCGCTCCGGGCTGCGCCGGCTGGTTCCTCTACGCGTTCTTGATGCCGTTCTGGCTCGGCTTCCCCCTCGCCCTGCTCGGCGCGCCCACGGGCCTCTTCTTCCTGCCGGCCTGGATCGTCGGCTTCCCCATCTTGCGGGCCCTCTTCCACAAGAAGATGGGCGGCACGTCGGGGTGGGGCGGTCCGTTCCTTCCCGGCGGGGGCGGCTGGTCTTCGACCCGCGGCTGGCGCGGCGGGGGTTGGTCCGGCGGTGGCGGTGGTTTCTCGGGCGGCGGCGGCAGCTTTGGCGGGGGTGGGGCCTCGAGCGGTTGGTGAACGACGACAGATCGGGTAAGGATTCAAGGGAGGTTGCCATGGAACGTACGAGGTTCATCGCGGCGTGTGTGCTGTCCACCTTCGTCGCTTCAGCGGCTCGCGCCAGTGACGAGTGGCTGACGGCGATGGCTCACCAACACGAGGGCGACGCGCCCGTGGCGGGCGCCGCCGCGGAGGCCGCCGCTTCCGCGGTGGCCGGGCGCGACATCGCCTACGCCACCCTCGACGGCGCCCCGGTGACCGGGTACCTCGCGCCGGCGAAAGCGTCGGCCGAGGTAGCCATCATCGTCATCCAGGAGTGGTGGGGTCTGAACGACAACATCCGGGCGATGGCGCGCGAGCTGGCCGGGGCCGGCTACACGGCTCTCGCGGTCGATCTCTACGAGGGCAAGACAGCGACCGATTCGGCCGGAGCCCAGGCGCTCATGGAGGCGGCTCTGGGCACCCCCGAGCGGCTGCTCGACAATCTCCGCCAGGCCCATCAGTACCTCACCCAGACGCTGGGAGCCACGCGCGTCGGGGTCGTCGGCTGGTGCTTCGGCGGCGGCTGGTCGCTGCAGACGGCGCTGGCGCTGGGCGACGGGATCGACGCCGCCGTCGTCTACTACGGCCGGGTCGAGACCGATCCGGAGAAGATCGGGGCTCTCGCGGCGCCCGTCCTCGGCCACTTCGGGACGCTCGACCAGGGGACGACGCTCGAGAGCGCCCGGGCCTTCGAGACGGCGGCCCGGGCCGCCGGCAAGGACGTCACCATCCACGCCTACGAAGGCGCCGACCACGCCTTCGCCAACCCCTCGGGCACCCGCTACCAACCCGAGCCGGCGCGGCTTGCTTGGGAGCGCACGCTCGAGTTCTTCGCGCGGCACCTGGGAGGGGAGTGACGCCAGCGCGACGCAAGGATCGCGGCGAGCCAGCTGATCAATGACCGACTTCCAAGCTGCTTGCCTAGACGCCGTTCAAAGCCTGCTGCACAGCAAAGAACTGAACTCGGGAGCAGAAGAAGTCCGGGGCAACGAGGAGTCTTACCTTCGCCTCCGAGTTCCGATCCCAGGCAAGGAGATCGACTTCTACATCTACGAGGACGAAGCGGGCTACTTTGTGGACGGCGAGTGGCACATCCGGGAGAGCCAGGACTACGACAGTCCACAAGAACTGATCGCGGAGTTGCTCGCGGATCTGAATCAGGAGCTGGGCGGCTGACGACAGCGGTTGTCTCTTGGCCAGAACATAGCTAGAATCTGGCTAGAGTGCGCTTCGAGATCCTCTTGGCTCCCGAAGCCCTTCAGGACTTCCGGCGGCTGGATGCTCGCACCCGCGCGGAGGTTCGAGACGCCCTGGAGACTCACCTGCGTCATGAGCCGAAGAAGGTCGGTCGGAGCCGCATCAAGCGGCTGCGTGGCCTGGAGAGGCCGCAGTTCCGGCTGCGGGTTGGAGAAATCCGAGTTTTCTACGATGTCGCTGGCGCGGAGGTCCAGGTCCTAGCCATCGTCGCGAAATCGCGCGCCAGCGCCTGGCTGGCCGCGCTGGGAGAACGAGATGAAAAAAGTCGCCCTGTCTGAGGTCAAGGACGATCTCTCGCGTTACCTCCGCCTGGCGGAAAGCGAGGAGATCGTCATCACACGGCACGGCAAGCCGGCTGGAGTGCTCGTCGGTTTCAAGTCGGAGGACGATTGGTTCGAGTACCGACTGCAGAACGATCCGCGCTTCCTCGCCCGCATCGAGGCTGCTCGCGACAGCTTGCGGGCGGGCCGTGGGGTGCGGCTCGAGGAGATCTCGAAGTAGAACGTGGCAGCGGCAGCGTCAGATCGCCCGCCGCGGCCGCGTCTAAGCCAGTGATGACGGGCGTCGCCGATCCCGCGCTGGACGCGCGTTTGCGGCAGGTCCTGCAGCGTACCTGGGGCTTCGGCGAGCTCAAGCCGCTGCAGCTCGAGGCGATGCGGGCGGTCGCCGGCGGACGGGACAGCCTCGTGGTGCTGCCGACCGGGGGCGGCAAGTCGCTCTGCTACCAGGCGCCGGCCTTGCTGGCCCCTGGGCTCGCCCTCGTCGTCTCGCCGCTCATCTCGCTGATGAAGGACCAGGTGGACGGGCTCGTCGCCTCGGGGGTGGCCGCGGCGTGCCTGCACAGCGGGCTCGAGCTCGAGACGCGGCGCGCGGTGGTGCGGCGGCTGCGCTCCGGCGAGCTGGCGCTCCTCTACGTCGCGCCGGAGCGCCTGGTGGGCGAAGGCGGCGTCGAGTTCCAGGAGCTCTTGGCCGAGCGGGGCGTCGCCTTCTTCGCGATCGACGAGGCGCACTGCATCTCCCAGTGGGGCCACGATTTCCGGCCGGAGTACCGGGGCCTCGCCGCCCTGCGCGACCGCTTCCCGGGCGCCTCCTTCCACGCCTTCACCGCCACCGCCACGCCGCGCGTGCGGCGCGACATCGTCGAGCAGCTCGGCCTCACCGACCCCGCGGTGCTAATCGGCGACTTCGACCGCCCGAACCTCGTCTACCGGGCCCGCCACCGTGGCGACTTGGGGCCAGCGCTGCGCGAGGCCCTCGAGCGTCATCGCGGCGAGGCCGGGATCGTCTACTGCATCACGCGCCGAGACGTCGACGCCTTGGCCGCCCGACTCGCGCAGCAGGGTTGGTCCGCCCTCCCCTATCACGCCGGCCTCGGCGACGAGGAGCGGCACCGCAACCAGGACGCCTTCCTCGAGGAGCGCGCCGGCGTCGTCGTCGCCACCGTCGCCTTCGGTATGGGGATCGACCGGCCCGACGTGCGCTTCGTCATCCACGCCGCCTCGCCGCGCTCGCTCGAGCACTACCAGCAGGAGGCGGGCCGGGCCGGCCGCGATGGCCTGCCGGCCGAGTGCCTGCTCCTCTACTCGGCGGCCGACTTCGCCGCCTGGCGGCGTCTCTTGGAGCGCGACGGCACACTCGACGAGCGCGCTTCTCGCCTGCTCTCCGACATGTGGGCCTTCGCGGCGGCCACCCGCTGCCGCCATCGCGCCCTCGTCGAGTACTTCGGCCAGAGCCTGTCCGCGACTTCCTGCGGCGCCTGCGACTGGTGCCTGGGGGAGCTCGAGTCCGTGGAGGAGCCGGTGGTGCTCGCGCAGAAGATCCTCTCGGGCGTGCTGCGGCTCAAGGAGAGCTTCGGCACGCGACAGCTCCTCGACATGCTGCGCGGGCAGGCGACCGACCGGGTGAGGGAGCGGGGCCACGACCAGTTGAGCACCTTCGGGATCCTCGCCGAGGTGCCGCCCGCCGAGCTGCGCGGCTACGTGGAGCAGCTGCTCGACGCCGGGCTGCTCGAGGCCGCGGGCGAGCGCTACCCGGTGCTGCGCGCGACGGCGGCGGGGCGGCAACTGCTCAAGGGCGAGACGACCTGCGCCCTCTACCGCCAACACGTGCCCCAGCGCGCCCCGGCGGCCCAGAAGACGATCGCCGACTCCTGGGACGGCGTGGACGCGGAACTCTTCGAGACCCTGCGGGCGCTGCGCCGCGAGCTCGCGGCGGAGCGCGGCGTGCCGCCCTACGTGATCCTCCACGACCGCAGCCTCCGCGACCTCGCCCGCCGGAGGCCCGCGACTCGCGACGAGCTGCTCGCCGTCCACGGCATCGGCCAGGCCAAGGCCGACGCTTACGGCGCCGCTTTGCTCGCGGCGGTCGGCAAGCGCGTAGTGGGCGAGTAGCCGAGCCGCCGCCCACGGTTGCCCGCAGGCCGCTGGCGAAGGATCTCCCGCCGCGTCACATCCAAGAAGGGCAGACGAGTCAACCCAAGGGAGAGCCCATGAACAAGACCCGACACTGCCTCATCGCCCTGCCAGCCCTCGGCTTCCTGCTCCTGCCCGGGGCCGCCCGTGGGGGGCCCTGCTCCGACACGACCTTCTTCCAGTTCAAGGCCTGTTCGAGCGAGGTCGTCGACGAGTTCTACGTCGCGCAGGCGATCTGCACCAACATCTCGGACCGGGAGGAGCGAGAGGACTGCTTCGAAGAGGCCACGGCGTCGCGCCTGGAGGGCCGGGACCTCTGTGGCGCGCAGCGCGATGCCCGGGAGGATCTCTGCAAGGCCCTCGGCGAGGGCCGGTACGACCCGGACTTCGACCCAGCCGACTTCGACGACGACTTCACCAACCTCACGAAACCGAATCCCTACCGCCCCCTGGACATCGGCTTTCATTGGGAATACGCGGGCGGCGACGAGACCATCGTGGTCGAGGTGCTCGACGAGACCAAGCTCATCGAGGGCGTCACCTGCATCGTGGTCAACGACCGCGTCGAGATCGGCGGCGACCTCGTCGAGGACACCGACGATTGGTTCGCTCAAAACAAGAACGGAGATACCTACTACTGCGGCGAGGAGGTGAAGGACTTCGAGCACTTCGACGGTGACGATCCCAGGCTGCCGGAGCTCGTCGCCATCGATGGCTCCTTCAAGTGGGGGCGTGACGGCGACAAGGGGGGCATCTACATCGGGGCGTCGCCGACCGTGGGCGCGGTGTACCGCCAGGAGTTCTCGGCCGGGAACGCCGAGGACGCCGTGAGGGTGCTCTCCGCGACCTACAGCTTCGGCAGCGAGCCGGACCTCGACGAGTTCATGCCTCCGGAGCTCGCGGAACTCCTCTGCTCTGCCAGCGACTGCGTGGTGACGGGCGAGTTCTCGCCGATGCATCCATCGCTCGATGGGTTCGCGCTCAAGTACTACGCGCGGGGAATCGGTGTCTTCCTCGAGGTCGTACCGGTGACGGGCGAAACCGTTCAGCTCGTCGACTGCAACTACGATTCGAGGTGCGACGACTTGCCGAAGCCGTGACCTTCACGCGCGCGAGGCCGTGGCCTCGAGCCGCCGCCGCAGCTGCCCGCAAGCGGCGTCGGCCTCGAGGCCTCGGCTTTCGCGCAGGTGGGCGCGGGCACCGCGGGAGCGCAGGCGCTTCAAGAATCCGATCGCCCGGTTGCGACTCGGCCGCTCGTAGGGCAGGCCCGGCACCGGGTTGTACATCAACAGGTTCACGTGCGCCCGCAGGTCCTGAGCGATGGCCGCCAGCTCCGCCGCGTGCTCCGGCAGATCGTTCACGCCAGCCAGGAGGCAATACTCGAGAGTGATCTCGCGCCCCGTCGCTTCGAAATAGCGCCGGCACGAGGCGAGTAGCCGCTCGAGGTCCACGCCGCGCGCCCACGGGATCAGCTCGCGCCGCAGCGGTCCGTTCGGCGCATGCAGCGAGAGGGCGAGCGTGGCGGAGAGGCCCTCCCCCGCCAGGCGCTCGATCGGCCTCGGCAGACCGACGGTGCTCACCGTGATTCGCCGCTGCGAGATGCCGAGTCCCCAGGCGGCCGCCAGGCGCCGCACGGCCTCGACCGTCACCTCGTAGTTGGCCAGCGGCTCCCCCATCCCCATGAAGACAACGTGCGTGAGCCGCTCGCCGCGCTCGCCGAGTAGCCGCTCCACCCGCAGCGCCTGCTCCAACACCTCCCCGATCGTGAGATCACGAAGCGCCCCGCCGATCCCACTGGCGCAGAACCGGCAGCCGACGTCGCACCCCACCTGCGTCGAGAGACAGACGGTCCGGCGGGCCCGGCCGTGGTCCGAGGCCGGGATCATCACCGTCTCCGTTGAAGCGCCGTCCGGCCAGCGCAACAACAGCTTCACCGTCCCGTCCGGCGCCTCCCGCCGCTCGACCTCCTCGCCCGCCAGAATGCGGAACTCGCCGGCCATCCGCTCCCTCAAGCCGCGTGGCAGGCCCCTCATGGCCGAGAACTCCGCGACGCCGTGCCGGAACACCCACTCGAAAACCTGCCCAGCCCGATACCCCGCCTCTCCCGCCGCGACCATCGCGGCACTCAACTTCGTCGGGTCGAAATCGAGCAGATGCTTCGCCGGCACGGCTCCAGTATCCGGACTCAGCGACCCTGTCGCAAGGAGGCCCCCGCGGTAAGCTCCGCGCTCCGGAGAACATATGCGCTGCCATCGCCTGCCCCTCACCCTCCTCGCCGCCCTCTCGGCCGGAGCGTCCTTCGCCGCCGAAGAGCCCAGCGACCTCTTCACCTCCCGCGATGTCTTCGAGCTCGAGTGGGCCTCCGACCCGCGGATCTCCCCAGATGGCCGCCACGTCGTCTACGTGCGCAACTTCATGGACGTGATGAAGGACGTGCGGCGCTCGAACCTGTGGCTCGTCGCCGCCGACGGCAGCCACCACCGGCCACTCACCACCGGCAACGTCAACCACGCCTCGCCGCGCTGGTCTCCCGACGGCGACCGCCTCCTCTACGTCGCCAGCGACGACGACGGCGCCCAGCTCTGGATGCGCTGGATGGACGACGGCCAGACCGCGCAGATCACCCACGTGACCGAGGGCCCCGGCAGCCTCTCGTGGTCGCCCGACGGTCGTTGGATCGCCTTCTCCATGCGCGTGCCCGAGACCCCCGAGCCCATGGTCGAGCCCCTCGCCGCGCCGGAGGGCGCCGAATGGGCGCCGCCGCCGCGGGTGGTCGACCGGGTCGTCTACCGCTTCGACGGCGCCGGCTTCCTGCCCGGCGGCCACTCCCAGCTCTTCGTCGTGCCCGCCGAGGGCGGCACGCCGCGCCAGCTCACCAGCGGGCCCTATGACCACGACGACGAGCCGGCCTGGACGCCCGACGGCGACAGTCTCATCTTCTCGGCCAACCGCGAGGACGACTGGGAGTACGACCCACTCGACACCGAGCTCTACGAGGTGCGCCTCGCCGACGGCGCCATCACCCAGTTGACCGACCACCAGGGGCCGGACAACAACCCGGTCGTCTCGCCCGACGGCCGCTGGATCGCCAGCACCGGCTTCGACGACCGCTACCAGGGCTACCAGGTGACGGGGCTCACCCTCCGGCCCCGCGGCGGTGGCGAGCCCCGCCTCCTGACCGCGGGCCTCGACCGCGACGTCGACGCGCTGGCGTGGAGCGGCGACGGGGAAGGCCTCTTCATCCTTTACGACGAGGAGGGCGTGGGCAGGATCGGCTTCGTCACCCTCGACGGCGAGGCGCGCGAGCTGGCACGGGACGCGGCGGGCCTGTCGCTCGACCGGCCCTACACCGGCGGCCAGTTCTCCGTCGCCCGGGACGGGCGCTTCGCCTTCACCCTGAGCGACCCGCACCACCCGGCCGACGTCGCCGTCGGCGCCCGCCAGGGCACGGCGCCGCGACGCCTCACCCGCTTGAACGACGACCTCTTCGTTGCCCGCCGGCTCGCGCCGCTCGAGGAGATCCGCTTTACCTCCAGCCACGACGGCCGCGAGATCCACGGCTGGATCGCCAAGCCGCCGGACTTCGATCCAGCCGAGAAATACCCGCTGCTCCTCGAGATCCACGGCGGCCCCTTCGCCGCCTACGGCCCAGTCTTCGCCGCCGACGTGCAGCTCTACGCCGCAGGCGGCTACGTCGTCCTCTACCTCAATCCCCGTGGCTCGACCAGCTACGGCGAGGAGTTCGGCAACCTCATCCACCACGACTACCCGGGGCACGACTACGACGACCTGATGTCGGGCGTCGACGCGGTCCTGGCCAAGGGCTACGTCGATCCCGCGCGCCTCTACGTGACGGGCGGCAGCGGCGGCGGGGTCCTCACCGCTTGGACCGTCGGCAAGACGGACCGCTTCCGGGCCGCCGTCGTCGCCAAGCCGGTGATCAACTGGACGAGCTTCGTCCTGACCGCCGACGCCGCCAACTTCTTCTACAAGTATTGGTTCCCCGGCCTGCCCTGGGAGGTGCCCGAGGAGTACCGGCGGCGTTCGCCCCTGTCGCTGGTCGGGAACGTCACCACGCCCACCATGCTCTTGACCGGCGAGGCGGACTGGCGCACCCCGATCTGGGAGTCCGAGCAGTACTACCAGGCCTTGAAGCTCCGGCACGTGGACACGGCGCTGGTGCGCGTCCCCGGCGCCTCGCATTCGATCGACGAGCGGCCCAGCCAGCTCGCCGCCAAGGTCGCCCACATCCTCGCCTGGTTCGATCGCCACGGCGGGCAGGGTGAGACAGAGGGAGGGGAAACGCCATGAGCGACGAGAATCGCAGCAGCACGACGGCCGCGGCCGTCCTCGGCGCCCTCGTCGGCCTCGGCCTGGCCCTCGCCGGCTTCTTCGTCAGCCGGGCCGTCTTCGAGGCCCGCGCCGCCCAGCGCTACGTGACGGTCAAGGGGCTGGCGGAACGAGAGCTGCGAGCGAATCTCGCGATGTGGCCGATCGTCTTCAGCACCACGGGCGACGACCTCTCCGCCATCCAGGGCGAGCTCGACCGCGACGCGCAGGCGGTCGCGGCCTTCCTGGCCGGTCAGGGCTTCGCCGCCGACCAGTCGAGCGTCTCGCCGCCGCGGGTCACCGACTACCTCGCCCAGGGCTACCGCAGCGACGACCGCCCGGCCGAGCGCTACGCCGCCGAGGCCACCGTCGTCGTGCGCTCCCCCGACGTCGACCGCGTGCTCGCCGCCATGCAGCGCTCGGGCGAGCTCGTCAAGACGGGGGTCGCCGTCCTCCGCAGCTACGAGTACCAGCCGCAGTTCCTCTACACCGATCTCGAGGCGATCAAACCCGAGATGATCGCCGAGGCCACGAAGGACGCCCGCCGCGCCGCCGAGCAGTTCGCCCGCGACTCCGGCAGCGAAGTCGGCGCCATCCGCAACGCCCAGCAGGGCTACTTCTCGATCGAAGACCGCGACCCTTTCTCCCCCGACTGGAAGAAGATCCGGGTGGTGACGACGGTGGAGTACTTCCTGGTGGATCGGTGACCAGCGACGAGCCGATCGTCCTGCTACCCGCAGCCGGTCGCGTCTACGACCTCGGGGCGATGCGCGGGGTGTTCAAGGCGGACGGGCTGGAGACGGGCGATCGCTACTGCGTGTCGGAGTGGACGCTGGCTCCCAGCGCGGACGGACCCGGTCCGCATCACCACGACATGAACGAGGAGTTGTTCCTGGTCACCGAGGGCACGATGTCGTTCCTCGTCGGTGACCGGTGGATCGAGGCGCCGCGAGGAACGTTCCTACGCATCCCGGCAGGCGTCACCCACGACTTCCGCAACCAGACCGAGTCCCCTGCCACCGCCTTCAACGTCTTCCTGCCGGGCGGCTTCGAAGCGCCTTTCCGCACCTGGTTCGAGAGCCGGGAGAGCTGAGCCGCCCGCGAGCGTAAAGCGTGAACCCACGGAGCATCGGTTCGGACTTCGACGGCTGGCTCGAGGAGCAGGGGCTCCTCGATCACGCCGAGGCGGTGGCGGCCAAGCGGGTGCTCGCGTTTCAGATCGCCGCGGCGATGAAGGAGCGCAGGCTCTCGAAGGCCGCCATGGCACGAGCGATGCGGACGAGCCGCGCGGCGCTCGATCGCCTTCTCGATCCCGAGACGCCCTCGGTGACGTTGCTCACCCTGGAGCGCGCGGCGCGCGCTCTGGGAAAGGACTTGCGGGTCGAGATCCGGTAGAGCGAGCCCGACTGGCGCCGACTCCCGCCGAAGTGGCGCGATAGATTGAGCGCCATAGGTGCTCGTATGAGCACCTATTGGACTCAGTGTCAAGAAGCTCTCTCGGGCCGTCGTGCGCGCTGGGCGCGGCTGCGGCCTCCGCGCGGCCCGGGCACGGCTCACGGCTTGCGCGCGTAGACGAGCTCCATCATCTTGAACTCCTGGCCGTCGGGGCCGGGGCCGTACATCTCGTGCACCTCGCGGTCGGCCTCGTGGGTCGAGAACCAGCGGCTCGTCGCCGGCTGGCCGGTCATGGGATCGGTGGCCGTCGCCTGGAAGGTACAGGTGGCGTTCTCGCACGTGCCGGTCGAGACCATGAGCGTGGTCGACATGTTGTCGGCCCAGGTCGACCAGTACTTCGCGGCCATGTTGTCGTAACCGGTGTGGCCGACGCCCTCGAAGGGCTGCCCCCACATCTCGCTCGTGACCTCCTCGCGGACCACCCGGCCGCCGAGGAGCACCGTGCGCTCGGCGGTGCCCGACGACAGCGTCGGCTCCGTGCCCGGCGCCGTCCAGAACGTCCCCTGGAACTCCCAGCTCCCGACCGTCGAGGCCAGCCAGGCGTGGGGCTCGCCCGGGGTTCCCGCCTTCTCGAAGGCAGCCATCGTCGCGGCCTCCTCCGGCGACATCTCCGGCGCCTCGGCGGTCTGCGCCCAGGCGGCGCCGCCGAGTGTGGTCAGGGCAAGGAAGCAAGCCAGGGGTCGAATCACGGATCGCATCGCTTTTCCTCCTCGAGAGCCCTTCTCCTCGGGCTCGGGCGCCGACGCGCTGGTCACTCTAACGAAGAGCATCGAGCCGTTCCTTGGAGCGGCGAACTGCCTCCCGACTGAAGAGCTCTGGATAGCGCAGGACCACGGCCTCGAACGCCATGTCTGGCATTCCCATCTCAATGACCGCACGATAGCCCATGGTCTCGCTGCTTCGGGTAACCAAGTGTTCGACAGCCGAAAGAATGCCGCGTTCGCTGATCATCTTCCAAGTACGGGAAGCGCGGATGTTCTTGCCGTGCTTCGCGTAGAGGACTCGCTCGTACGCGTAGACGGCCTCGAGGGCTTCCCGCTCCGCGGGGGTTGTTGCACCGTGCTGGGCCGCCCGAAGTTGCACCGCCCTTCGACGCGCTGCTAGTGCCAGCTCCGGCTTGCCGCGTGTCTCGACATTGCGAGCAAACTTTTCGCAAGCCTCTGGAGTCTTGAGTTTCGGCACCGGATCGTTCATGGCAGTGAGTTTCCTCTTCCCTGTAGTGCCTGGCGAGGCGGCCGGTGGTAGCCGGGTCGCCCAACCACTAGTAGTCCGCTCTCCTACCCAGCAACTGCCGTCTTTAGCGCAGCATAGCGGACTTGAGGGTGAGGGGCCCCCCGTGGCGATCCAAGCGCGTGCTCGTCGCCTCGAGAGGTCATCAGCCGGGCGGTGGACGCCCCGACGACCGTCAGCTCGGCGGCCGCGGCTCGCCCTGCCGCTGCGGCGCCACCGCCAGCAGGTCGTTGATCCCCCAGATCATCCCCTCGCGGTCGTAGGTCGAGAGCTCGACGTCGTTGCCGTCCATGTGGATGGCGTCTACGGGGCAGGCCTCGACGCAGTAGCCGCAGAAGACGCACATCCCGAGGTCGATCGAGAAGCTCTTGGCGCGCTTCTCCACCATCACGTCGGGGCTCTCCTCGGCGACGATGCGGATGCACTTGGCCGGGCAGATGGTCTCGCAGAGCATGCAGGCCGTGCAGCGCGGGGTGCCGTCGTCGCGCATCAGGAGGCGATGATTGGTGCGGGCGCGGGGGGCGAGCATCGCCGGGTCGTCGGGGTACTGGATGGTGACGGCCCCCGGCTGGGCGTGCAGGCCCACGGCGCGCAGCAGGTGCCGGGTGAGGTTCAAGAAGAAGCGGCCGGTGGTCAGGGAGAGGCCCTTCCACACCTCCCAGAGATAGATCTGCTCCTTGAAGGTGCGCGCCGGGCGCGTCACCGGAACGACTCTCACCGCCATAGGGCCACCATCCAGATCGTGAGCAGGAGATTGGCGAGGGCGAGCGGCAGGACGTTCTTCCAGCCGAGATCGAGCACCTGATCGAAGCGGAAGCGAGGCAGCGTCCAGCGCACCTGCATGAGGACGAAGAGGAGCACGAGCACCTTGACGGTGAAGCTCGCGACCATGAGCACGGCGCCCCAGGCGCCCGTCGGCTCGACGAACGGCACTTGCCAGCCACCGAGGTAGAGGGTCGCCACCAGGCCGCAGATGACGATCGACTCGACGAAGTCGGTCATCAGGAACATGCCGAACTTCATCCCCGAGTACTCGACGTGGTAGCCGACGATCTCGGCCTCGCCTTCCGGCACGTCGAACGGCGTGCGCTTGGTGACCGCGGCGCCGGCGGTCAAGAACAAGAGGAAGCCGAGCGGCTGCAGGAAGATCCCCCAGGCCGGCAGCCAGCCGCCGAGGAGGCGCCCTTGCGCCTCGACGGCCGCCTGCAGGTCGAGGGTGCCGTAGAGGAAGGCGGCGGCGGCCAGCGTGGCGGCGATGCACACCTCGTAGGAGATCATCTGGGCGGCGCCCCTGAGGCTCCCCAGGAGGCCGTAGTTCGAGCTCGAGGCGTAGCCGGCCATCATCACCCCGTGCACGCCGAGCGACAGCAGGCCGAGGGCGATCAGCAGGCTCACCTCGCTCTCGATGGGCTGCAGGTTCCAGGACCTGCCGCCCACCTCGACGACGCCGCCGAAGGGCAGGGCGGCGAGCGCCGCCAGGGCGAAGCCGAGCGACAGGATCGGCGCCAGGGTGTGGAACGGCTTTCTCACCTGGGCGGGGACGAAGTCCTCCTTGGTCAGCATCTTCAGGGCGTCGGCCAAGGGATGGAAGAGCCCCAGGAGGCGGAAGCCGAAGATCGACGCGCGGTTGGCGCCGATGCGATCCTGCAGCACCGCGCTCTGCTTGCGCTCGACCCAGCCCAGGAGGCCGGCCAGGTTCAAGCCGAAGAAGAGCGCGAAGCCGACCTTGGCGGCTACCCAGAGAACCTCCGTCATCGCCCCGCCGCCGCCGTGACCGGCCCGCGTTCGGCCAGCGCCTGACAGCGCTCCTCGAGGCGCCGGAAGATCCACCAGTCCGGCTGCGCCTCGCCGAGGGGCTCGAGCGCCTTGCGATAGGCCTGCACGCGCCCCTCGAAGTTGGTGAAGTGACCCTCCTCCTCGACGTAGGCCGTGGCCGGCAGCCGAAAGTCGGCGAGGTCACCGGTGGCACCCTTCCACGGCCCCTGGTAGACGACCACGTCGAGGCGCTCGAGCAGGCCGGGGGCGCGCTCGCCCCACACCTTCACCGGATCGCGATCCACCACGTAGAGGCCCCAGACCAGGCCGGCTTCGATGTCGGCGGCCAGCGACTCGAAGGTGGCGGAGCGGATCGTCGTGCCGAAACCGCGCGCCTCGCCGCCCTCGAGGTTGGGCACCTTCTCCCGTTTGCGCAGCAGTGCGTCCTCCTCGCCGACCTGGTCGGGCTCGGGCGTGAAGAGGAACCGCCCGGCGCCCAGGGCGCTGACGAAGAGCGACTGGAGACCGCCCCAGTCCTCGTTGGAGAGCGCCCCGGAGGCGACCACGGCGAGGCCCTCGGATCCCTTGCCGCGCACCCCGCGCTCGAGCGCCGCGGCGATCTCGTCCAGGGCCGCCTCCCAGGCAAGCTCGCGCGGCTGCGGCTTCAAAGCGAGCACCCGGCCGAGGCGATCCGTATCGAGCCCCAGGTAGCCGTAGCGCCCCTCGTCGCAGATCCAGTAGCCGTTCACGTCCGGGTTGTGCCGCGGCTTCAAGCGCGCCACCCGCCGGCCCTGGTTGTGCCAGGTGCGCCGCGTCGAGGTGTGGACGGAGATCGAGCAGCCACGGCTGCAGCCCGGGCAGATCGAGTCGGTCTCGTCCAGGTACCAGACCCGCACCTGGTAGCGGAACTCGCGGTCGGTCAGCGCCCCGACCGGGCAGATGTCCACCACGTTGCCCGAGTAGGGGTTGTCGAGGGTCTTGCCGGGCACGACGTCGATGTACTCCTCGTGACCGCGGCCGAAAATGCCGAGCTCGTGGGTGCCAGTGACCTGATCGAGGAAGCGCGTGCAGCGCGTGCACAGGATGCAGCGCTCCTGGTCGAGCATGACGTGCGGGCCGGCGACGATGCGCTTCTCCTTGTGCTCCTTGTCCTCGCGCACGCTGCTCTCGTAGCGGCCGACCTTCATGTAGTAGTCCTGCAGGCCGCACTCGCCTGACTGGTCGCAAACCGGGCAGTCGAGAGGGTGGTTGACGAGGTGAAACTCGAGGGACGCCGCCTGCGCCCGTTTCGCGGCCGGCGAGTCCGAGCGCACCACCATGCCCTCCTTGACCGCCAGGCGGCAGGAGACGGCGGGCTTGGGCGCGCCCTCCACCTCGACGACGCAGAGCCGGCAGTTGCCGGGATTGCCGAGCGCCGGGTGGTAGCAGTAATAGGGGATCTCGACGCCAGCCTCGAGCGCCGCGTCGATCATCAGGCTCCCCTCGGCGGCCTCGACCCGCTGCCCGTTCAGGGTGAACTGCACGATCTTCCGCGCCGTCATGCGCCCGCCCCGATCAACCCCTGGAAGTCCTCGGGGAACTTCTCCAAGAAGGCGCGGGCGACGAAGCCCACGGTGTCGCCCAGAGCGCAGATCACTTTGCCGGTGATGTTCTCGCCGGTGCGCTCGAGGTTCTCGAGGTCGAAGGCGTCGCCGCCGCCGGCCAGGATCCGCTCCAGGATGCGCTCCGTCCAGGCGCTGCCCTCGCGACACGGCGTGCACTGGCCGCAGGACTCGTGGGCGAGGAAGCGCTCGATGTTGTGGGCCACCATCGCCATGTTCACCGTCTCGTCGAGGACGACGACGCCGCCGGCGCCCTTGAACGAGTCCACCGTGCGCAGGCTCTCGAAGTCCATCGCGACACCGACCTCGGCGGCGGTCAAGACCGGCGTCGAGGCGCCGCCGGGGATGACGCCCTTGAGCGTGTGGCCGCCGCGCACGCCGCCGGCGGCGGCGATGACCTCGGCCAAGGCCGTCCCCATGCGCACCTCGTAGACCCCCGGTCGCTCGACGTGGCCGGAGACCGAGAGCAGGGTCGTCCCGCCCGTCTTCTCCACCCCGAGGGCGGCGAAGGCCGCGGCGCCGCCGGCGAGGACGTGCGGCACCATGGAGACGGTCTCGACGTTGTTGACCACCGTCGGCTGGCCGAAGAGCCCGGAGGCAGTGGGGAACGGCGGCGGCTGGCGCGGCCACGCCTTCTTGCCCTCCATGGTCTCGAGCAGGGCGGTGTCGAGGCCGGAGATGTAGGCGCCGGCGCCGCGACAGAGCTGGATGCGGCAGGAGAATCCGGAGCCCAGGACGTCGTCGCCGATCAGGCCCGCGGCCTCGCCTTCCGCGATCGCCCGTTCGAGCGCCCGGTACTGGCGGCCATACTCGGCGCGCAGGAAGACGAAGGACTCCTGCGCTCCGATCGCGTACGAGGTGATCAGCAGGCCCTCGAGGAGTTGGTGCGGCGCGTACTCGAGGAGCACGCGATCCTTGAAGCAGCCGGGCTCGGACTCGTCGGCGTTGACGACCACGTAGCGCGGCCCCGGCACTTGGAAGAGCGGCGGCACGGTGCTCCACTTGAAGCCGGTCGGGAAGCCGGCGCCCCCGAGGCCCCGCAGGTTCGAGGCCTTGACCTCCGCGATGACGGCGGCGGGCTCCATGCGCAGGGTCTTGGCGAGCGCCTCGTAGCCGCCGCGGCGGCGATAGCCCGCGAGCTCGTGGAAGCCCGGCTCGCCGAGGTGGCGGGTGGCCAGCGCGTCGCCCCCCGGGACGACCCTGGGCCGGGCAGCGGCGGGAGGGTCGGCCAGCAAGGCCTGCGGGTCGGCGACCAGGGCCGTCGCCAGCTCCGCGGTCGCGGCGCCCACCAGCTCCTCGCCCACGATGAGCGCCGGCGCCATGTCGCAGGCCCCCAGGCACTCCATCGTCTCGAGGCTGAAGCGGCCGTCGGCGCGGGTCGTCCCGCAGGCCACCCCGAGCGCTTTCTCGAGATCGCCCAGCAGGGAGTCGGCGCCGGCCAGGGCGCAGGAGATGCCGTGGCAGAGACCCACCCGGTACTCCCCCGCCGGCCGCGTCGGGAAGGAGGGGAAGAAGGTCACGACCTCGTGGACGTCGACCAGGGGGATCTCGAAGAGGGCCGCCAGGTACTCCTCGTCCGCGGGTCGCACCGCGCGGTGCCACTCCTGCACCTGACGCAGGGCCGGGATGAGGCCCATCCGCCGGTAGGGATAGCGGGTCGTCCAGCCGGCGAGGACGGCCCCCTGCTCGGCCGTGAAGGGCGCGGCGGACGTGGCCACGCTCATCGGTCGAGCTCCCCGGCGATCATGTTCACCGAGCCGAAGGTGGGGACGATGTCGGCGATGTAGGTGCCGATCAAGAGCTTGGGCAGCGCCGCCATGATGAACAGGCAGGGCGGCCGGCAGCGCACGCGGTACGCCGTGTCTTCGCCCGCCGAGACGACGTGGAAGCCGAGCTCGCCGTTGCCGCCCTCGACGGCCTGGTAGACCTCGCCCGCCGGCACCTTGATCCCCCAGGTCCACATGATGAGCTCGAAGTGGTTCATCAAGCCTTCGATCGAGCCGTAGGTCTCCTCCTTGGGTGGCAGCACGGCGATGGGATCCTCGGCCGCGATGGCACGGGCCTCGGCGCTGCTCGAGCCCTCGAGCGTCTGGTCGGTCCTCGCCTGGAAGAGCCGCAGGAGAGCCGTCTTCCCCTGCTTGCCGGCATCCTGGAACTCGAAGGCGTCCTTCATCTCCTTGGGCTGGAGCGAGTGCGGCCCGGCCGGGATCCGCTCGAAGCACTGCTCGAGAATGCGGATGCTCTGCTCGATCTCAGCCAAGCGCACCAGGTAGCGGTCGTAGTTGTCGCCGTGGCCACCCACCGGCACGTCGAAGTCGAGCCGGTCGTAGATGAGATGCGGGTGGCTGCGGCGCACGTCGTAGGGAACGCCGGTCGAGCGCAGGAAGGGCCCGGTGATGCCGTAGGCGATGGCGTCTTCGCGGGAGATGACGCCGGTGCCCTGCATGCGGTCCATGAAGATGCGGTTCCTGGTCAGCAATGTGTCGGACTCGCCCACCGCCTTGCGCACCTCGGCGATCGCGGAGCGGCAGCGCTCGGGGAAGTCGTCCGGCATGTCGGCCTTGACGCCGCCGACCCGCGTGTAGGAGGTCGTGACCCGGGCGCCGGTCAGCGCGTCCACGCACTGGTAGAGGTACTCGCGCGCCTTGATCAGGTAGAGGAAGACGGTGAAGGCGCCCAGCTCCATGGCCGAGGCCCCGACGCAGGTCAAGTGGTCGGTGATACGCGAGATCTCGGAGGCGATGACCCGCAGGTACTGGCCGCGCTCCGGCAGCTCGAGGCCGGCCAACCGCTCCACGGCCAGGCAGTAGCCGACGTTGTTGATCAGCGGCGAGACGTAGTTGAGTCGGTCGGTCCACGGCACGACGTTGTTCCAGGTCTCCGTCTCGGCGTGCTTCTCGAAGGCGCGGTGGAGGTAGCCGATCTCGACGTCGCAGTCGACGATCAGCTCGCCCTCGAGCTCTAGGACCAGGCGCACGACCCCGTGCATGGCGGGGTGCGCCGGCCCCATGTTCAGCATGAAGGTCTTCCGCTCGCTCATTCGTAGGACACCGTGGGCCGCAGGATGTTGAAGCTCGGGCTGTCCTCGCGATCGCCGGAGGGCGGACCGATCAGCGGCTGGCGCTTGGCGATCGGGTAGTCCTTGCGCAGCGGATGCCCGACGAACTCCTCGTAGAGCAGCAGGCGCTGGATGTCGGGGCGGTCCGCGAAGCGGACGCCGAACATGTCCCAGACCTCGCGCTCCAGCCAGTCGGCGACCGGCCAGAGCGAGGCCACCGAGCGGAGGATCGGCTCCTCCCCCACCGCGGCGTGGACTTCGACGCGGGGCAGCCGCTCGAGCCCGGTCTCCGGGTCGAGGCTGGCGAGCCGGTAGACGACCTCGAAGCGCGTACCGGGCACCGGCGGCGCCGGGTGCGTGGAGTAGTCGAGAGCCGTCAGGTCGACGAGCAGGTTGTAGCCCTGCGCCTCGAGCTCGGCCAAGAGGGCGAAGGCCGCGGCCGGCTCGACGCGACGGCTCTCGGCGGCCATCGGGAGGGTCGTCATCCGGCGCCGCCTCCCCGGCCCTGCCGCTGGATCTTCTCCTGCAGCAGCATGAGGCCCTGGATCACGGTCTCGGGCCGCGGCGGGCAGCCGGGGATGTAGAGGTCCACCGGCAGGATGGTGTCGATCCCCTGCACGGTGGCGTAGTTGTCGTAGAAGCCGCCGGTGCAGGTGCAGACCCCGAAGGCCACCACCCACTTGGGGGCCGCCATCTGGTCGTAGATGCGCCGCAGCACGGGCGCGAGCTTGTGGCTGATCGTGCCCACCACCATCAGCACGTCCGCCTGGCGGGGCGAGAAGCGCGGCAGGCCCGCCCCGAAGCGATCCATGTCGTAGTGCGACGCCATGACAGACATGAACTCCATGCCGCAGCAGGCGGTCACGAACGGGTACTGGAAGATCGAGTACTTGCGCGCCCAGCCGAGGGCCGCGTCGAGGCGGGTGGCGATGGTGCCGGCCGGCGCCGCTTCTTCTAGTGGCATTCGAGCACTCCCTTGCGCCAGAAATAGGCCAGCATGAGACCGAGGACGGCGAGGAAGCCCGTCACGGCGAGGAGCTCCTGCGTCGGCGCGCTACCCCCCGACGCCGCCCAGGGCAACAGGAACACGAGGTCCACGTCGAAGACGACGAAGAGCACCGCGAAGCGGTAGTAGAGGACCGACATCTTCTCGCCGGCCGGTGAGAGGGGCGGCAGGCCCGTCTCGTAGGGGAGGTCCGCGTCGCCGACGTGCTCGGGCTTCGGCCCCCAGAGGCGGCCGGCGTTGGCGAACACGAGCGTCAGCGCCAGGACGGCCGCGAGATCGATGAGCAGGGCGAGCGCGGCCACGAGCTAGCTCCCCATCCCCAAGGCGCGCAGCAGCCAGGGGGCGAGTCCCAAGACGACGGAGGCCGCGGCGCAGGCGGCGAGGACGCGCCAGCCCGGCGGCGATGCCGGGGCGGCGGCCGCCACCGGCGCCTCGAAGTACATGTCGCGCACCAAGCCGAGGTAGTACCCCAAGGCGATGAGCGAGGCCAGGCCGGTGACGATGACCGGGCCGTAGAGCCCCGCCCGGAAGGCCTCCCAGAAGACGAAGAACTTGGCGAAGAAGCCGGCCAAGGGCGGGATGCCGCCCAGCGAGAGCAGGATCGCGGCCAGCGCCGCCGCCGGGCCGGGCCGGGCGGCGGCGTAGCCGGCGAGCTCCTCGCGGCGCTCGAGGCCCGAGGCGCTGAGGAACGCGAAGGCGCCGTTGCTCATGAAGACGTAGGCCGCGAGGTAGAAGAACAGGGCCCGCGCCGCCGCCGGGCTCGCCCCACCCACCGCCCACACGCCCGCCCCCAGCACCAGGACGCCGGCGTGCGAGATCGACGAGTAGGCCAGCAGCCGCTGCAGGTCCCTCTGGCGCCAGGCGAGCAGGGCGCCCACCACGGTGGTCGCCGCGCCGATGGCCGGCAGCCAAGCCACGAAGGCGGACCCCGGCGCGAGCCCCGCGACTCGCAACAAGAGCAGCAGCGCCGCCGACTTCATCGCCGTCGAGAGGAAACCGGCGAGCTCGGGGCGCGAGGCCTCGTAGACGTCGGGGATCCAGAAGTGCAGCGGCACGGCTCCGATCTTGAAGAGCGCCGCGGCGCCCATCAGGGCGAGGGCCACCTCGCCGAGGAGGGCGCGCGAGCCGGGGAGGGCCAGCCCCTGCCCCGCCGCCGCGTAGTGCAACGCCATCCCCATCAAGAAGCGGGCGCCGGCGGTGGCCCCGACGAAGAAGTACTTGACCGCCGCCTCGTTGCCGCGCTCGCCACGCGACCACTTCCAGACCAGGA
>CAYXXN010000030.1:0-21334 GCA_964469055.1 uncultured Thermoanaerobaculia bacterium | reverse complement strand
GGGGACTTAAAATCCCCGGCCGCAAGGCTTCCGGGTTCGAGTCCCGGCTCCGGCACCAAGCTGGTCTTCAGCTGCTTAGGCCGCGCCTCTGCGACTCCGTCAACTGCGGGTTCTAGCCGCCGACCGTCGTGCTCCAGGCGCTGGTGTCGCCGGACTCGAAGCCGTCCGCGAAGATCAGCGCGAAGTCCACGACGTAGTCCTCGAAGGAGCCGATCTGGGCTTCGAGGGTGTCGATCCCCCCGTAGGCGACGCCGGCGTGCGCGAGCAGCTCTTCCTCGGAGAAGAGCGCGACACCGGCCCCGTCGTGGTTGAGGCCGGTCAGAAAAACGTTGCCGAGCACGCCCTGGATCACCGTGTTCGGGTGCACCCCGTCGTGGACCCACGCCGCCGTGGGGATCGCGCCGGTCGGCGTGTCGATCGCGTCGAGGTCGATCTCGACATTGCCGACGAGCAGGATCTCGCGCGGCTCCGAGTTGGTGCCGAAGATCGCGTGGGCGAGGCCGAAGATGTCGTCGAAGACGAGATCCTCCGCGTCGGCCACCCCTCGGATCGCCTCCCCGAACTGCTCCACGGCGGCCGCCACCCGGTCGCGAGCGACGGGATCGGGGTAGAGGAACTGGACGACGGGCGACGGCGAGAAGTCGCTGACGTTGGCCAACACGACCTCGACGCCGGTCGGCAGCAGGGTGTCGAGGATGATCTCGAGGTTGACGATGCGACTGGCGATCCAGGCCTCGATCTCTTCCTGCCCCCAGTCGCCGAAGTAGATAGGGTCCCAGGCGCCGAGCCCGGGGGCGAAGTCGTTGGTGCCGATGAAGACGACGGCACGGGTCACGGCGCGGGTCGTCGCCCCGTCCGCGAGGCCCGTGTGCTGGCCGCCCGAGATGGCGCTGTCGGTGGTGGCACCGGAGCGCGCCCAGTCGTCCTCGTAGCCGGTGCGCCGCGGCTCGCCCCAGGTCCCGCCGGGCTGACCAGCCTCCTCGGCGGTCGGCCCCATCGTGAGCCCGCGCTGATCGACGAGGAGCACGGTCCAGTTGCGGGCGTAGTCGTAGCTCTCCTCGAAGTACTCGTCGGTGAGGCTGTCGCCCATCGCGCCGAACCGCTCGTCGGGCTGGGCGAGAAGGGGAGCGATCGCGCCCAGCGCGCCTACGAGGAGGCCGAGCTGCAGACGTCCGCCGGCCACGGTCCTCGGGCTCATGGTGTCCCCCCGTGCGAGCCGGGCGTCTTCCTCGGCGCCCGGCTGCCTGACCGTACTCCAGAGGCTGCGCGCTGTCCATGATCCCCCACGCTTGGCGGCGGCGATAGCATCTGCGTTGGAGGAGAGGAAATGAGCCGGCGAACCGCGAGCCTGTTTTCACTGTCTGTGGCACTGCTGGTCGCCTCGCGTGCCTCGGCCGCGACGCCCACGACGGACGAGATCTCCGAGGTGCTCCGCCAGCAGACGCAGGAGCTGGTCGACGCGATCGCCACCGGGGAGGTCGCGGTTTGGGAGCGCTACCTGCACGAGGCAGCGGTCATCACCGCGGAGGACGGGGCGGTGGTGACGAAGGCGGAGATGGTCAAAGAGCTGCGGCCGTTGCCGGAGGGGGTGACCGGGACGATCGAGGTGACGGAGTTCGAGGCGCGGGTGCAGGGGCCGGTGGCGGTCACGACCTACGTGGACGACGAGGACGAGAACTACTACGGGCACGAGCTGCACTGCCAATACCGGGTGACCGACACCTGGCTCGAGACTCCCGAGGGTTGGCGGCTGCTCGCCAGCCAGATCCTCGCCCTGCGCACCGATCCGTCGGCGATCGCGCTCACGGCGCAGCAGATGGAGGAGTACAGCGGGCGCTACGCCTTGACGCCGGAGATCGCCTACGAGATCCGCGCCAAGGACGGCGGGCTTGAGGGGCAACGGACCGGCCGCGAGGTAGAGACCCTGCTCGCCGAGGCGCCGGACATGCTCTTCGTACCGGGCAAGCCCCGCTACCGCAAGATCTTCCGGCGCGGGCCGGATGGGAGCATCACGGGCTTTGCCGAGCGGCGGGAGGCCTGGGACCTCGACTGGACCCGGGTGCCCTAGGCGCGGCTCGGCGCCCCATCTGCCGAGGGTGCGGCGTCGTAGTCTGAGCGACATGCGACGCGCAGCCGCCCCTTGCCGCGCGGCTCTCCTCCTGCTCTGCGGCTCGGCTGCGGGGATGGCGGTGCCGGCCGCTGCTCACGAGCTCGGCATCGTCCAGGTGACGGCCACCTTCCTCGAGGAGGGCACCTATCAGATCGACGTGACGACGGACCTCGAACACCTGCCTCCGCGGCAGGGCCCGCCACGCTCCCTGGGCGCCCTCGCCGCGCCTCTTTCCCGCCTTCGGCGGCCGGAGCGCGAGGCGCTCGAGACCTTCCTCGCCGACTTCCTGGGCGGCGCCTCGCTCCAGTTCGACGACCGCACGGTCACCCCCGAGGTGAGCCTCCTCTACTCCGGCGGCGTGGTGGCCACGGCGCGCCTGACCGGCGAGATCCCGCCCGGCGTCCGCGCCTTCCGCTGGGGGAACACGATGCCGGTGGGTAGGTACCTCCTGACGCTAGGCCATCGGGGGGACGACGCGGTCGCGCGGCAGTGGGTGGAGGGAGGCAAGATGGCGGAGCCTTTCCCCCTGCGCCAGGAGGTCGTGCCGCCCTCCGGCTGGGAGGTGGTGCGGCTCTACTTCGGACTCGGCTTCACCCACATCGTGCCCAAGGGCCTGGACCACATCCTCTTCGTGCTCGGCATCTTCCTCTTGAGCCAGCGCTTGCGGCCGGTGCTCCTGCAAGTGACCGCCTTCACGCTCGCCCACACGCTCAGCCTGGCGCTCGCCATCTACGGCGTCGTGCGCCTGCCGCCGAGCGTGGTGGAGCCGCTCATCGCGCTCTCCATCGTCTACGTGGCGCTGGAGAACATGCTGACGACGCAGCTCCGCCCCTGGCGGGTGGCGATCGCCTTCGCCTTCGGGCTGCTGCACGGGCTCGGCTTCGCCGGCGTCCTGTCGGAGATCGGCCTGCCGCGCTCGCAATTCGCGACCGCGCTCTTGAGCTTCAACGCCGGCGTCGAGGCGGGCCAGGTGGCGGTGATCTTCACCGCCTTCCTCGCGGTCGGGCTCGCCTGGCGGCGCACGTCCTGGTACCGCCGCGCGGTGGTCATGCCGGCCTCGCTCGTCATCGCCGTGGTCGGGCTCTACTGGGCGATCCAGCGGACCTTCGGCTAGAGCCAGAACGCGCCGGTGGTCGGCGAGCTAAGATCGGCAGCGGCTCGGTGAGCGGCGCCGGCACCGCCGCCGCGCCTCGGAGGTCCGTGATGCGCCGTTTCGTCGTCTGCGCCTGCGCCCTCGCCCTCGCGCCCGCCGGGGTCGGCGCCCAGCCGGCCGTTCGCGGGTTGCTCACCGAGTTCGTCCTGCCGACACCCGCCAGCCGGCCGTACACGATCACGCCGGGGCCGGATGGCAACCTGTGGTTCACGGAGTCCGACGGCAACCGGATCGGGCGCCTCTCGCCGCGTGGGTGGCTGACCGAGTTCACGGTGCCGACCCCGGGGAGCGGCCCCTATGGCATCACCGCGGGGCCGGACGGCAACTTGTGGTTCACGGAGCGCTTCGCGGACCAGATCGGCCGCATCACGCCGAGCGGCGTCATCACCGAGTTCCTCGTCCCCACGCCCTTCAGCCAGCCCTGGGAGATCACCGCCGGGGCGGACGGCAACCTGTGGTTCACCGAGGAGGAGGCGCACCAGATCGGTCGCATCACGCCGCAGGGAGCGATCGACGAGTTTCCCATCGGCACCTGCTGCTTCCCGACCGGCATCGCCGCCGGTGTCGACGGCAACGTCTGGTTCACGGTCGAGATCGGCGATCAGATCGGCCGCATCACGCCCACTGGGGTGACCACCACCTTCCAGATCGAGACCGTCCAGGTGCTGCCCTGGGACATCGCTCCCGGGCCGGACGGCGCCGTCTGGTTCACCGAGCTCGCCGGCCGTAGCGTCGGTCGCATCACGACGGCCGGCGAGATCGAGGAGTTCGCGATCCCGGGGGAGTTCTCGGGCATCGCCGGGATCGCGGCCGGACCGGACGGCAACCTGTGGTTCACGGAGAACGACACCGACCACGTCAGCGTCTTGAGCCCGCAAGGGAAAGTCCTCGCGCTCTTCGACGTCGGAAGCCGCCCGCTCAGCATCACCTCCGGGCCCGACGGCAACCTCTGGTTCACCGAGGCCGACGGCAACGCCATCGGCCGCCTGCAGGTCGCCCCGTCGGGAGTGAGCTTCGTGCTTTCGCTCGACGCCGGGTTCGCGCCGGCGACGCGGCGCGCGGTCCTGGGCTCGCTCGTCCAGTGGACCTTCCTCGGCCCGCGCGTCCATTCGGTGGCCGAAGTGAGCGGGCTCGAGCTGTTCGCCTCGGGTCCGCGGCCGATCGTCTCGTACTACGCGGCCGAGCTCGCCGCCGCCGGCCGTTATCGCTATCGCGACGACACGCCGCCGAACCCGACCGGCCTGCTCGAGGTTCCGGTCGACCTGCCCACCGCCGGGACGGTGGGAGTCCCCTTCACGGTGACCTGGGCGACCGAGCCGCCGGCCGGCGGCAGGGTCTTCGACGTGCTGCTCCGCACGCCGACCTCGCGCCGGTTTCACCTCTGGATGAGCGGGTCCCAGACCAGCGCCGCCTACACTCCGGGCCAGGTCGGGCTCTACCGGTTCCGGGCCCGGCTGCGGGACCCCGGCAGCGGCGCCGCCCTCGGCTACTCGCCGGCCCGGGCCATCGCGGTGAGCGAAGCGGCCGGCGCCCGGGTCTCAGGCCGGCCAGAGGGCGAGCAGGGCCGCCCCGCCGGCCAGGGCCACGCCCAGCAGCGGTAGGGCGGTGCGCCGCGCTCACAGATAGCCCAGGGCGCGCAGCTCCTCGATCTCCTCGCTGCCCAGCGCTTCGGTCCGCGGCGGCGGGTAGTCACGGCGCTCGCGGTACCAGGCCAGGAGACGCCGTTGCCGATCGGCGATCGCTTCCCCGCCGGCGGAGGGCCGGTCGATGTCCGCCGCGTTCGGCCAGGGGGAGAACCGGGGCTCCTCGAGGTCGAGGTACGCGAGATAGGTGCGCCGGTCGAAGCTGGCGAAGGGAGTCACGATGCGCTCCGCGGACGAAGGCAGCGGCAGCAGGAGGGTGCCGTGTGGATCGCGCAGGCTGATCGCCAGGTCGTGACTGTGCTGCGCGAAGGCGAGACCGTCGCTCGCGCCCTGCCCGCGCAAGAGCGGCACCAGGCTGTGGCCGTCGTAGGCGGGCCGCCCGGGCAGGCCGGCGAGCGCGGCGAGGGTCGGCGCCAGGTCGACCGACTCGACGATCTCGCCGATGGCCCTACCCTCCGGGACCCCCGGACCGACCAGGATGAGGGGCACCCTCACCACCGCCTCCTCGAGCGAGGCGTGGTTGTAGTAGATGCCGCCCTCGCCCAGCATCTCGCCGTGGTCGGCGGTGATCGCCGAGAGCAGCGGTCGCTCGAGGTCGAGCGCCGAGAGCGCTGCGAAGAGCCGCGCGAGCTGGTCGTCGAGGAAGGCGATCTCGCCGTGGTAGGCCGCCTCGTAGAGACGAGGATCGCCGCTGCGCGACAGCGCCGAGGAGTCGGGAATGGCGCCCCTGACCATGCTCGCGCCCCCGAAGTGGGCGATCGGCAGTCGCTTGGTCGACGCGGCGGCGCCGTCCTCGCGAAATCGCTGCAGGTAGGGCGCGGGAGGCCGGTAGGGAGTGTGAGGCTCGTAGAAGTGCAGCCAGGCGAAGAAGGGCTCCCGCGGGCGCTCACCCAGGGCTTCGAGAGCGAGCCGGACGACCTGCGGCGCCGTGCGCTGCTCGAGCCGCTCCTTGCCGCGCCGCCCGCGGCGCCCGGCCCCGGCGTCCGCGTAGACCTCGAAGCCTTGGCCGAGGCCGCTCCTGCCCGCATCGAGCAGGCTCACGGCGACCACCGCCACGGTGGCGTACCCGGCGTCGCGGAACCGCTCGGGCAGGGTCTCGATGGCGTCGTTGAGCAGCGCGTCGTTGTTGCTGAGCAGGCCGTGGTGTTTCGGGTAGAGACCGGTGAGCAGCGAGGCGTGAGCGGGCTTGGTGACGTTGGCGGCGGAGTAGGCGCGCTCGAAGAGGGTCCCGCGGGCGGCAAGCTCCTCGAGAAACGGGCTCGTCGGCAGGTGGAATCCGTAGGCCGACAAGCGGTCGGCGCGCAGAGTGTCCAGAGTCAGCAGCACGACGTTGGGCCTCGCCGCTTCCCGCGCGCGGCACCCGAAGTAGGCGACGAGGCTGGCGCCGCCAGCGATCGCCGCCAGCAGGAGGAGGGTGGGACGCGGTCGCCAGGTCATGGGTCGGCCTCCCCGATCTAGTGCCGCCGCGCGGCCGCCTCGACGGCCGGGCGCAGCACCTCTAGCCCCTCGCTCACCCAGCGGGTGAGGCGCTGGCGGCCACCCTCAACCACCCAGCGGCGGACGGCCGCGCCGAGCGCGCCGAGAACGGCTCCCGCCAGGGTGCGGGCCACTTGTCGGCGCCGGTTGCCGGCGGAGAGGCGCTCGCCGATCGCCTCGGCGAAGAGGCGCTCCTGGTCGCGCTCCCGGCGCGCGCCGCGGGCGAAGAGCTGCGGCTCCTCGGCGATCAGCGCCAGGCGTCGCAGGTTCGCCGCATCGGCCTCGATGCGCTGGGCGAGGAAGAGCGCCGCCTGGAGCAGGGCCTGGTAGAGCGGCACGTCGGAGAGGTCGCGCAGCAGCTGCGCCAGCTCGGCGTCCGAGCCCGGCAGGCCGTGGAAGACCACCTCCTCCTTGGCCGGGAAGTAGCGATAGAAGGTGCGCGGCGAGATCAGAGCCCGCTCGGCGATCGCCTCGACGCTGGTGGCGGCGTAGCCCTCGTTCACGAAGAGGTCGAGGGCGAGACCGGCGATGTCGCTCTGGGTGCGCAGCCGCCGTCGCTGGCGCCGGGTGGGGGAGGGGAGTGCCATCGCCATCGCCGGCCGCCCGCCGGGGAGGCGTCGGCCGCCGTGTCGTCCAGCCTAGTCCAACCGTCAGTTGCACGCAACTTGACAGTAGATGACGAATTGACATAGCTTGCCGCTGCACGAACCTCCTGAGATCCGATGCTTCGGAGCTCGCACCTTCCGACCGGTCGCCCCACCGCCCTCCCCCGCCTTGGGCGGCAGGGCGGCCGTCGGGAGGAGGGGGTCCTCGCCGAATGGCGGGAGGTGCTGGGCCTGCTGGCGCCGGGCAGAGCCGTTGCCGGCGCCACCCTGGAGCTGGCCTCCGACTTGACCAGCGCCCACGCCGAGACCGCCGAGCACCTGGCGGCCTGCGGCCGCGTCGTGCTCTCCCTCGGCCGGGCTCTGGGCTGGTGCGGCCCGGGCCTGGATCGCCTGGCGCTCGCCGGACTGTTGCACGACATCGGCAAGGTGGCGGTGCCCCCGGCGGTGCTCGCCAAGCCGGGAGCGCTCACGGCGGCCGAACGGCAGCTCGTCGAGGGGCACGTCGAGATCGGAGCCCGCCTGCTCGACGCCACGGGATTGCCCGAGCTCGATCTCGCGACCGAGGTCGCCTTCCACCACCACGAGTGGTGGAACGGAGCCGGGTATCCGAGCGCTTTGGCGGGCGAAGACATCCCCTGGGCGGCCCGCATCGTCGCCGTGGTCGATGTCTGGGACGCCCTGCGCCGCGAGCGCAGCTACCGGCTGTGCCTCGACGAGGAGAGCGCCTTGGCGGTCCTCCGCCACGGCGCCGGCGCGCAGTTCGACCCCCTGGTGGTCGACTGCTTCGTCGAGCTCGATCCGGCGGCCCGCGACCTGGCACCGATCGCCGACCGCCTGGAGCCGTTCCCGCGTCTCGTCGCTACTTGAACCAGCCCTTGCGCCAGATGAAGGCCGCCAAGGCCGCGGCGACGGCCCCCATCAGGCCCAGGGAGAAGGGGTAGCCCAGCACCCAGCGCAGCTCGGGCATGTTCCAGGGCGAGGCGTCGGGGTCGAAGTTCATGCCGTAGATCCCGGCGACGAAGGACAGCGGGATGAAGATGGTCGAGATGATGGTGAGCACTTTCACCACCTCGTTCATCCGGTTGTTCACCATGTTCAGGTGGGCGTTGACCAGGTCGTTGCAGGTCTCATGCAGCACGTCGGTCAGCTCGACTAGCCGGATCGAGTGGTCGTAGCAATCGCGCAGGTAGATGCGGGTCTCGTCCCGAATCAGGGTGGTGACCTCGTGCTGCAGGGTCCCGAGGGCGTCGCGGTGCGGCGAGATGGCCCGCCGCAGCTCCCGCAGCTCGTGCCTCGCCTCGTGCAGCTGGGCGAGCGTCTCGCGGATCGGCTCGGTGAACACCGCCTCCTCGAGCCCCTCCAAGCGGGCGTTCCAAGCGTCGAGCAGGGGGAAGTAGGCATCGACGGTGGCGTCGAGCAGGGCGTAGGCGAGGTAGTCGGCGCCGCCTGGTCGGATCCGATTCCCGCCCCGGCGGATGCGCTCGCGCACGGGGTCGAAGCAGTCCCCGGCCCGCTCCTGGAAGGTGACCACCCCACGCGGCGTGAGGAAAAGGGTCAGTTGCTCGGTCGTGCCCTCGGGCCCGCCGGGCATGCGGGCGATGATCAGGAGCGAGTCACCGAACACCTCGACCCGGGCCCGCTGACCCAGATGGACGACGTCCTCCAAGGCGAGGCTGTGGAGGTCGAAGATCCGCGCCAGCTCGAGGAGCACCGCCTCGTCGCCGAAGCCGTCGACGTTGACCCACAGCGTCTTGGCCTCGCCCAAGAGCGGCTCGAGGTCCCGCGGCTCCAGCCGGGCGAACTCTCGGCAGGACTCGGCGTCGTAGAGAAAGGCGGAGACGACCGGCCGCGGCGCTTCGGGGGGGATCTGCAGTTGGCCCGGGGATGAGCCGGGCGAGGCCGGCGCGTGGCGCGGCCGGCGACGGCGGCGCGGCCCGACACTGCGAGAACGACGCTTGGGCATCCGGCGGGCCGCCGGGTCCTAGTCCGAGCCGAGCAGGGCGGCGCGCCCTTCGTCGGTCAGCGGATCGAACTCGATGCCCGTGGCGTAGAGGTCGTCGTGGACCGGCCGCACGTGGACGACCGTCGCCGTCAAATCGACAATCTGGTTGGCGACCGCGATCTGCAGGGTCAATCGGTCACCCGCCTGCAGGGGGCTGTCGGTCTCCAGGCCCGCGCCGCCGACCGAGACGTCGAGGGTGCGCGCCAGGTGAACGAGCGGCTCGACCAACTCGCCGAACCGGGTGCGGGAGAAGCTGACCAAGTGGTACGCCGGATGACGCGGGCTGCGGCGGGTGCCGGGAGCGTTGCTCATGCCAGAGATCGGCGCCTGGCGCCGACCGAACGGTCCATGGGTTGCCGGTAATTATACACCCGGCGGCTGCTACCATCCGCGCCCCGGCGGCTCGCGCCGGCCGGCCCCCAGGAGAACCCCTTCGTGGAGCTCGGCATCCTCGGCCTGCCGAAGGCCGGCAAGACGACTCTCTTCAACCTCCTGACCGCCTCGGCCGCGGCCACCGACAGGTTCGCGCAGTCGCGGGAAGCGCACGTGGCGGTGACGCGGGTCCCCGACAGCCGGCTGGCGGCGCTGCGCGACCTCTTTCGGCCCCGCAAGTTCAAGCTAGCGACGGTCCAGTTCGTCGACATCCCGGGTCTCGAGCGCGGCCAGGGCAGCGCCAACCTGGACCTGGTGCGGCTACGCGAGGTCGACGGCCTGGTGCACGTCGTCCGCGCCTTCGACGACCCGGATCTGCCCCCGCCCGCCGGCGGGGTCGATCCGGAACGCGACGCCCAGGAGGTGGACCTCGAGCTGATCCTGGCCGACCTCGAGTTGGTGGAGCGCCGGCTCAAGCGGCTGCGCCAGTCGGCCAAGCGGGGCCTCAAACCGGAGGAGGTGCAGGAGCAGCGCCTGCTCGAGGAGGTGATCGCGCCCGCCCTCGCCGCAGAGCGCCCCCTGCGCTCGGTGACCCTGGGAGTCGACGACGCCAAGCGCCTGCGCGGCTTCCAGCTCCTGTCGGCCAAGCCGATGCTCCTGGTGTGGAACGTCGACGGTGGCTCCCTGGGCTCGGCGGTGAGCGGCGGCGAGCTGTCGGACGCCGCCGGCCGACGCCGGGTGGTGCTCTGCGCGCCCATCGAGGAGCAGATCGCCCGCCTGCCGGCGGCGGAGGCGGCCGAGTTCCTCGCCGCGTACGGCCTCTCCGAGCCGAGCCTCGACCGCCTGATCCGCGCCGGCTACGAGCTCCTGGGTCTCGTCTCGTTCTTCACCGTCGGCGAGGACGAGGTGCGCGCCTGGACGGTGCGCCGGGGAACGCCGGCCCGCGAGGCCGCCGGCGCCGTCCACTCCGACATCGAGCGCGGCTTCATCCGCGCCGAGGTCGTGGCCTGGGACGAGCTGCTGCGACGGGGTTCGCTCGCCGCCTGCCGCGAGGCCGGGACCCTGCGCCTCGAAGGCAAGGACTACCCGATCCAGGACGGCGACGTGGCGCACTTCCGCTTCAACGTTGGAGGGCGCTAGGATCGGGTCCTCCACCACAGACGATGATCGAGACGCTGCAGACGGCCAAGTCGCTCCCTCACAGTGAGGAGTCGGAGCGCGCCGTGTTGGCGGCGGTGCTGCTCGACCCCGAGCGCCTGCCCTCGCTCGCCGAGCGGTTGACCCTCGACGACTTCTACTCGGAACGACACCGCCTGCTGTATCGGGCCATGCTCGACGTCCAGGACGGTGGGCACGCGATCGACCTGCGCACGCTACAGGCCCGTCTCGAGCAGCAGAGCCAGCTCGAGACGGTGGGGGGCCTCGCCTACCTCGCCGGCCTCGACCTCGACCTGCCGGACTTGGGGCGGCTCGACGTCTACGTCGACCTGGTGAAGGAGCGCTCGGTGCGGCGTCGGCTGATCGCCGCCTGCGGCGAGATCGCCCGCCTGTCGCTGGATGGTGGGGTGGAGGCGGCGGAGGCTCTCGGCCGCGCCGAGCGGGTGGTCCTCGAGCTGGGGGAGGAGGCGATCCGCCGCGGCTTCGTCTCGCTCGAGGAGATCTTCAAGACGACGCTCGAAGACCTCGAGGAGAAGCCCGAGCGCCTGGCCAGGGGCCTGCCGACCGGCTTCCTCGACCTCGACAGCCTGGTCTTGGGGCTCACCCCCGGCAACCTGATCATCATCGCCGGGCGACCGGGCATGGGCAAGACGAGCTTCGCCTTGAACATCGCGCAGCACATCGCCCTGCGCGAGCGCAAGTCGGTGGCGGTCTTCTCGCTCGAGATGGGGCAGCAGGAGCTCGGCATGCGAATCCTCGCCTCCGAGTCGAACGTCGCCTTCCGCCAGCTCCGTCAGGGGCACCTCTCCCAGACGCAGTGGCACAAGGTGATGAAGACCGTGCAGGCGGTCAACACCGAGTCCTCGCCGCTCTACGTCGACGACTCCGCGAGCCCGACTCTGCTGGAGGTGTCCTCCCGGGCGCGGCGGCTGAAGGCCGAGCGTGGCCTCGACCTGTTGGTCGTCGACTACCTGCAGCTCATGCAGGCCGGCGGCCGCTACGAGAACCGCAACCTCGAGATCGCCGCCATCACCCGCCACTTGAAGCAGCTCGCCAAGGAGCTCGAGATCCCGGTGATCGCGCTCTCGCAGCTCTCGCGGCAGCCCGAGCGGCGCGGCAAGGACCACCGGCCACAGCTCGCCGACCTGCGCGAGTCGGGCTCGATCGAGCAGGACGCCGACCTGGTGATGTTCATCTACCGCGAGGAGATGTACAGCCCCGAGGACCCGGAGGCCAAGGGCGAGGCCGACCTGATCATCGCCAAGCACCGCAACGGCCCGACCGGCATCGTGCGCCTCGTCTTCCTGGGCGAGATGGCCAAGTTCTGCAACCGCAGCCCCGAAGTCGGCCCGGCCGCCAGCGCGCCGTTCTAGGGCGTCGCTAGATTTCCGGCTCGCGCCCGGTGATCCGCCGAAAGGCCTCCAGGTAGCGCTGGAGGGTCCCCTCGACCACTTCCGGCGGCAGGGGAGGGGGCGGCGCCTCGTGGTCCCAGCCGCACTCGTCGAGCCAGTTGCGGACGAACTGTTTGTCGAAGGAGACGGGCTCGGTGCCCGGCCGCCACTGCGCCTCGTCCCAGAAGCGGGAGGAGTCCGGGGTCAGCACCTCGTCGATCAAGAGCACCTCGCCGTCCAACGAGCCGAACTCGAACTTGGTGTCGGCGAGGAGGATGCCGCCCCGCGCGGCGTGCTCGGCGCCGCGGCGGTAAAGGGTGAGGGTCGTCGAGCGCAGGTGCTCGGCCAGGGTCTCGCCCAGGGCATCGCGCACCACCTCGAAGGTCACGTTCTCGTCGTGGCCACTCTCGGCCTTGGTGGCCGGCGTGAAGATCGGCTCGGGCAGGCGGGCGGCGCGCTCGAGCCCGGGCGGCAAGGGCACGCCGCAGACCGACTGGCCTTCCCGATACTCACGGAAGCCGCTGCCCGCGAGATAACCGCGAGCCACGCACTCGAACGGGACGACCACGGCCTTGCGCACCAGCACCGCCCGGCCCTGGAGGAGTGCGCGATGGGGCTGCAGGCGTGCCGGGAAGTCGGCCGGATCGACCGCCAGGAGGTGGTTCGGCGCTTCGTCCGCGAAGGCGTCGAACCAGAAGTTGGTGAGCTGCGAGAGGACCTTCCCCTTGCCCGGGATGCCGGGGGAGAGCACGTGGTCGTAGGCCGAGATGCGGTCGCAGGCCACGATCAAGAGCTCTTGCCCCAGGTCGTAGACGTCCCGCACCTTGCCGCGGCGGGGAGGCGGCAGGCCGGGGAGCTCGGTTTGCCAAACGACGTCGCTCATGCGCTCGCGCTCTCCTCGCTCGCCAGGGGCCGGCCGCCGCGGGCCATTCCTACCCGGCCTCGCCTTGGAGGCGGGCAAGGGGCCGCTCGCTCGTGCGGTCGAGGGCCTCTCGGAGGTCGTCGGCCGGAGCGGCGCCGAAGGCGGCGCCGCTCCACTGGGTCGCGTCGGTGATCTCGTAGACGGTCTGCTTGGCGAGACCCTTGAGCTGGGCGACGCCGAGCCGCCGCAGGCCCACGGCGAGCTTGCCGCTTCCCTCGTCGATCGTGAAATGCACGTAGGAGCGCTCGCCGAGCTGTGCGCTCCCGAGGTCGGCGACACCCACCTCGGCGAGCTGCTCGACGAAGGCATCGGTGGCGACGATGCCCTCGTTGATCAGCGTGCCGCTGTTGTTGATGTAGGCGTAGAAGTCGCGGGCCTCCTCGACGACGTCGACCAGGTCCAGACGGCGCTCCGCGAGCGGGGCGAAGAAGCGGTCCACCTCGGTCGCCGAGTAACCCAGCGTCAAGAGGAAGGTCTTGATCTCCTCGAGAGCGTGCGCCGTTTTGCCGCTGACCAGCCGCGAGAGCTCGATGATGCCGCGGCCGAAGAACTCGTAGCGGCGGCTCTGCTCCTCGAGGCCTTCCTCGACGGGCAGCAGCCGGTAGTGGCCGAAGTTGAGGGCGATGCGCAAACCCCGATCGAAGGGGAAACGCTCGCGGAGCGCCCGCCGATAGAAGCGCTGCAGGTGGATCGCCGCCGCCAGCACCCGGCGGGGATGCCGCGCCGAGTACAAGGCGCCGTCACCCAGGTACTTCTCGAGTTTCAGCCGATGGAAGTCGGCCATCCGGTTGATCCGACGCTGGAAGAGGAAGATCGAGCGGTACGAGCGGTCCTCCTCGTGGCGTCCCGCGTAGCGCAGCAGCGAGACGATGGCCGAGAAGTCGGCGATGTCGTAGATCAGTCCGAAGCGGCTCACCAGGGGGTCGACGATCCATGGGCTGGTGAACTCGATCGGCCGGGTCGAGGGAGAGAGGCGCAGGGGCCGCGCCACCCAGCCGTGGCGCTGGCGGGGCGCCTCGCCGACCAGTCCGTCGTCGACCCGGCGTACGGGGTAGACCTGACGCCGCAGTGCCGCCAGCAGCTCGAACTCCTTGAGGCGCAGCAGGAGGCTCTCCCAGAGCGCCACCCGGTCCGGCGGCAGCAGGCGCTCGTTGGGGTAGGAGGGCAGCGCGGCCAAGAAGCTCGCGTACCCCGGCCGCTTCAAGAGCTCGTCCGCCTCGCCCTCCGGCCGCTGGCCGAGCAGGTGCCGGCCGGCGGCGCGCAGCACCTCGTTGCCCGCCCACTCGCGCCGATGCCACTCGGAGAGCGCCGCCAGTTGCTCGCGGAAGCCGGAAGGCTCGACCTCGAGGTGGCCGCGAAAGTAACTGGTGAGCTCCGCGAGGTCCGGGCCGACGTGCTCCTCGGTGAGGATGAGCACGTTGTCGCGCATCCGCGTGAGGAGGTCGGGGAAGAGCTCGCTCTCCGACTCCTCGGCCTCGTCGGCAACGCGATGGATCGTGTCGTAGGTGAGAGCCAGCACGCGGTCGAGGTAGCGCTCCAGCAGCTCGTACTTCAGTCGATCGCCCTGTCCCCGCCCGAACTCGAGGTCGAGGCGGCGCACGCGCAGCGGCAGCTCCCGGAAGCAGGACGCGACCGCCTGCGAGTGGTGGAGCCAGAGGATGCTCGGGTAGCGGCGGCTGTAGCTGGAACGGGCGGCGTTCTCGGTGATACGAGTCAAGAGCGTGGCGTAGATCTCCCAGGCGCGGTCGCGAGGCTTCGGCTCGACGGGTCGGCCGCGCCGAATCTGGAGCTGGACCCGGATCTCCGCGTCCACGTACTCCTCGAGGGCGTGACGAAAGGCCTCGGTACCCTCGCTGACCAGGACGGGGAAGCCGACCAGGGGCGTCGCCAGCTCGTCCTCGAGGAAGATCCGCTGGGGGTGAGGCAAGAGCAGCTCGGCGCCCGGCAGCACGCGCAGCAACTCCTCGGCGTCGCCGCAGAGGAAGTGACGCGTGCCGTGGAGGAGGCGCTCGAGGGCGGTGGGGCGCATCCGAGGAAGGGAGGCGACGGGTCGGCCCGGAAGTCTATCCGTAGCGGTAGCATTGCCGACCGGCGCCGCGGTGCAGCCGCGGAGAGAGGACGGCATGGCGGATCTCCTGGAGGTGAGGCTGGCGACCGGCAAGACGCTGGCGGCGGACGTGCTGGTGGTGGGGTGCTGGCAGGGCGAGGCGCCGAGCGGCGGGGGTCTGCCGGCAGCGGCGGCCCGCGCCGTGCGCGCGGCAGCTCGGCGGCGCATCTGGCGCGGCGAGCCCGATCAGTTGCAGCGGCTCGGCGGCGCGGCCGGGATCGGCCGCATCGTCCTGCTGGGCCTGGGCGCCCGCCCCGACCTCGACGGCCCTCGCCTCGTCGCCTTCCTGCGCCGCGCCCTGGACGAGGCGCGCCAGAACGACGATCGGGTGCTCGCCGTCGCCCTGCCGGACCATCGCTCGCTGGCCGAGCCGCAGCGGGCTTTGAGCGTGCTGCGCGAGCTCGCCCTCGGCAGCTATCACTTCGCCGAGTTCAAGGAGACGGGAAGGGCAGCGCGCCTGCGGACGGTGCGGGTGGTCGCGCCGGGCGGCACGGCCGACGGATTCGCCGCCGCGGCGCCGCGGCTCGCGTCAGTAGCGGCAGCGGTAGCGCGAGCTCGCGATCTCGCCAACACGCCGCCCAATCGCGCCACGCCGGCCTGGATGGCGGAGCAGGCGCAGGAGCTCGCCGCGAGCCGGCAACTGGCGGTCCAGGTACTGGGCCCCAAGGAGCTGGCGGCGCGGGGCATGGGCGGCGTGCTCGGCGTGGGCGCCGGCTCGGCCAACCCGCCGCGGCTGGTGCGCCTCTCGTACGGCCGCCGCGGTCCCGTCGTCGCCCTGGTCGGCAAGGGGGTGACCTTCGACACGGGCGGCATCTCGATCAAGCCGTCGCAGGCGATGGAGGAGATGAAGTACGACAAGTGCGGTGCCTGCGCCGTGCTGGGCGCCGTGCAGGCGGTGGCCGACCTCCAGCTGCCGGTGCGCCTGCGGGCCTACCTGCCGCTCGCCGAGAACATGCCCGACGGCGCCGCCTACCGGCCGAGCGACATCGTGCGCATGGCCAACGGCAAGACCGTCGAGGTGCTCAACACCGACGCCGAGGGCCGGCTCATCCTCGCCGACGCGCTCGCCTGGGCCGCCGAGGAGGCGCCCGATGCTCTCGTCGAGCTCTCGACCCTGACCGGCGCCGCCGTCGTCGCGCTCGGCCATCACGTCGCCGCCCTTTTCACCCCTGACGACGGGCTGGCGGAAGAGCTCCTCGCCGCCGGCGAGACCAGCGGCGATCGTCTCTGGCGGATGCCCCTGTGGCGCGAGTACCGCGAGGCCATGAAGGGCGAGCACGCCGACTTGAAGAACACGGGCGGCCGCTGGGGCGGCGCCTGCACGGCCGCGGGGTTCCTCTCCCACTTCACGGGCGAGGTGCGGCGTTGGGCCCATCTCGACATCGCCGGGCCGGCCTACGTCGGCAGCGAGCAGAAGGGCGCGAAGGGTGCCACCGGCTTCGGGGTGGCCCTGCTCGTCGACTGGCTGCTGCGTTGGACGAAGACGGCGTGAGCGGCAGCGAAGCGGAGCCGCTCCTCTCGGTTCGCGATTTGACCGTCGCCTTTCCCCTCGCCCGCGGTTGGGCCGAGGTGGTGCGCGGCGTCTCCTTCGAGGTCGGGCGGGGCGAGTTCGTGGGATTGGTGGGGGAGTCCGGCTCGGGCAAGACGGTCACCGCCTTGGCCGTGCTCGGGCTCGTGCCGCCGCCGGGCGAGGTCCGCGCCGGCACCATCCGGCTCGAGGGACGCGATCTCCTGCGCCTCGACGAGCGAGCCATGCGCGCCGTACGGGGCGCCGCCGTCGGCCTCGTCTTCCAGGAGCCCATGACCGCCTTGAACCCGGTCCTCACGGTCGGCGCGCAGATCGTCGAGGCGATCCGCATCCATCGACCGCTCCCGCGCCGCGCGGCGCGCGCCGAGGCCCTGCATCTGCTCGAGTTGGTGGCGATGCCCGACCCGGCCAGCCGCCTGGCGGACTATCCCCATCAGCTCTCCGGCGGCCAGCGGCAACGGGCCTTGCTGGCGATGGCGCTGGCGGCGCGGCCGCGACTGTTGATCGCCGACGAGCCGACGACCGCCCTCGACGTCACCCTCCAGGCCCAGATCCTGGAGTTGCTGGAGCGGCTGCGCCGCGAGCTCGCGCTCGCCGTGCTGCTGATCACCCACGACCTCGCCGTCGTCGCCGAGACCTGCGACCGCGTGATCGTGATGTATGCCGGCCAGGTGGTGGAGGAGGCGCCGATCGGGCCCTTGTTCGCGGCGCCCGGCCATCCCTACACCCGGGGTCTGCTCGCCGCCGTGCCCGTCCTCGGACGACCGGCGCCCCGGGGGGAGCTGCCGACGATCCCCGGCCAGGAGCCCGTGCCCGGTCGCTTGCCCGCGGGCTGCACGTTTCACCCCCGCTGCCCGGACATCCTGCCGCACTGCAGCGTGCGTGAGCCCGCGGTCTACGCCGTCGGTGAGCATGGGCGAGCGCGCTGTTTCCTGCACGAGCGAGCTGGCGAGGTCCGCGGGTGAGCGAGACCTTGCTCGAGCTGGCGGGCCTCACCAAGCGCTTTCCCGTGCGGCGAGGATTGCTGCGGCGCGAGATTGCGAGCGTGACTGCCGTCGACGGCGTCGATCTCACCTTGGCACGCGGCGAGTGCTTCGCGCTGGTGGGCGAGTCCGGCAGCGGGAAGACGACCCTCGCCCGGATGGTGATGCGGCTGCTGCCGCCGACCCAGGGGGCGATCCGCTTCGCCGGCGAGGATCTGCTGGCCTTGACGGGGAAGGGCTTGCGCCGCCGCCGGCGCGACCTCCAGATGGTCTTCCAAGACCCCTTCGGCTCGCTCGATCCGCGCCTGCGGGTGGGGAGCATCGTGTCCGAGCCGCTCGTCGTGCACGCCATCGGCTCGCCCGAGGAGCGCCGCCGGCGGGTCGGCGAGCTGCTCGAGCTGGTGGGCCTCCCTGCCGATGCCGCGGCGCGCTACCCACACGAGTTCTCGGGCGGTCAGCGCCAGCGGCTCGGCATCGCCCGCGCGCTCGCCACCGGCCCGCGGCTGCTGGTGGCGGACGAGCCCGTCTCGGCCCTCGATGTCTCGGTGCGCGCCCAGGTGCTGAACCTGCTGGCCGAGCTGCAGCGACGACTGGGGCTCACCCTGCTGCTCATCGCCCACGATCTCGCCTTGGTCGAGCAGATCGCCGACCGGGTCGGGGTGATGTACATGGGGCGGCTGGTCGAGGTGGCGCCGAGCCGCGCCTTGTTCAGCGCCCCGCAGCATCCCTACACGGCGAGCTTGCTCGCCTCCGTGCCGATCGCCGACCCCCGCAAGCGGGGCCGCGGGGCGCGCCTGCGCGGCGAGATCGGAAGCCTCTTGGCACCGCCCTCGGGCTGTGCCTTCCATCCGCGGTGCCCGATCGCCCGCGACCAGTGTCACCGCCAGCGGCCGCCGCTGGCTCCGCTGGCGCCCGATCGCGCCGCGGCCTGCTTCTATCCCGGCGAGGTGGGCCCATCACCGACGAGGGGGCCTGGAACTTTTGCTCCTTGATTCACGTAACTTCGTCCATTGGCCGGAGGCTCACCATCCGGCGTCGGCCGCGGACCACAACCCAATTCGACGCGCGCCGCTGCGCGAGGGGAACCCGATGAGAGTCGCTCACCGCCGTAACCGTACCGTCACCGCCGTGGCCGCCGTCCTCTGGCTCGCGGCCTTTCCGTCCACCCGCGCGCAGTCGGTCGAGGTTCACACCCAGGTGCCCGACCTCGCCACGGCCCCGAACCTGCGCATCGCGGATGGGCAGCTTACTCTCGACCTCGAGGAGGCGATCGCCCTCGCCCTGCAGCGCAACCTGACGCTGGTCGTCGAGCGCTACAACCAGGCCGAGGCGGAGTTCCGGGTGGACGAAAGCCGGGGCATCTACGATTTTCTGGCCCTGGCCGATCTGTGGACGCTCGACGAGACCTCGCCCTCGGCGTCCAACCTCTCCGGCGCCGACATCCAGACCTTCGAGGAGCAGACCTGGAACTTCGGCCTGACGCGCTTGTTGTCGACCGGCGGCACGATCCGCGGCGATTTCCTCAATGCGCGGCAGGAGACCAACTCCCTCTTCGCCACGGTCAACCCCAGCTATCGCTCGGATTTCGACCTCGGCCTCTCGCAGCCGCTGCTGCGGAACTTCGGCCGCGACGCCACCGAGCGCGGCATCGCCGTGGCCCGCACCAACTTCGACATCAGCCGCGAGACCTTCGAGCGACAGGTCGTCGACATCATTCAGCGGGTGGCCGACGGCTACTGGAACCTGCTCGAGGCGCAGTATCAGCTCAAGGTCGCGGAGCAGAGCCTCGATCTGGCGCGCGAGCTCCACGAGCGCAACCGCATCCAAGTAGAGGTCGGAACGATGGCCCCTCTCGAGCTGGTGCAAAGCGAGGTCGGGATCGCCATCCGCGAGGAGGAGATCATCCGCGCCGAGGCGGCGGTGCGGGCGGCCGAGGACACGCTGCGCCAGCTCCTCAACCTGGAGCGCGGCGAGCTGTGGACCCTGCCGATCGCGGCGGACCCCGAATCCGAGCAGGCCCAGATCTCCATCGAGCTGGCGCAGGCGATCGCCGCGGCCCAGGCGGAGCGCCCCGAGCTCGCGGCGCAGCGCCTCGCCCTGCGGAATCTCGAGACGGAGGCCGCGTACGCTCACGATCAGCGCCTGCCGCAGGTCGACCTCCAGCTGCGCTACGGCTTTAACGGCCTGGGCGGCGACGTGACCGAGCGCGACCTCTTCACCGGCGAGATCCTGAACCAGAGGTCCGGCGACTACGGTGACGCCCTCGGCCAGATCGGCGACGGCGACTTCGAGGGCTGGCGGGTGGGTCTCGCCTTCGCCGTTCCGCTCCAGAACCGCTCCGCCAAGGCCCGCAGCGCCATCGCCGACCTCGCCCTCGAGCGAGGTGAGGCCGTGCTGCGCGACCTCGAGCTGGTGGTCGAGACCGAGGTGCGGCGAGCGGTGCGCGACCTCGACACGGCGGCCAAGGCGATGGCCTCGGCCGCGGTCTCGGTGAAGTTGGCCGAGCGCAACCTCGACGCCGAGCAGAAGCGGTACGAGAACGGGCTCTCCACCGCCTTCCAAGTGCTGGAGATCCAGGAGGATCTCACCGGGGCGCTGAGCCGCCAGGTCGCGTCGCGGTCCGCCTATCAGCGCGCGCTCGTGGAGTACTATCGCGCCATCGGCTCCCTGCCGGAGGAAACGGGGGTCGTGATCGTCGCCGAGTAAGGGGGCGCTTGGAGAGCTCGAGCTGGGGGCGGGTGATCGGCGCGCTGGCGAGACCAGGGCGCACGTTCCGCGCCATCGCCGAGCGACCGACCTGGGTTCCTCCCCTCGCCGTGCTGCTCGGCTGTGGCCTGGTGCTCTTCTTCTTGGTCGCCGAGCGCACCGACTTCGAAGAGATCACTCGCGAGGCTCTGGCGCAGCAGGGCCGGCAACTGGACGAGGCCAAGGTGGCGCAGATCGCCGGGCTGCAGCGCGGCTTCGGCTGGCTCTTCCAGCTCGTGGCCACACCGCTGCTCTACGGCGGGGCGGCGCTCGTCCTGTGGGTGACCTTCAAGCTGCTGGGCGGCGAGCTCGACTACCAGCAGAGCCTCGGCGCGACCCTCCACGCGCTGCTGCCGACGGCCCTGGCCTCGCTGCTTTCGATCCCCGCCATCCTGGCCCGCCGCGAGCTCCATCTCGCGGACCTGCAGACGGGCGTCTTCCTGCCCTCGAGCCTGCTCGCCCTGGCGCCGGAGGACAGCAGCGAGGTGGTGCGGACCCTGCTCGCCTCCTTCGATCTCTTCAGCCTGTGGGCCGTCGCTCTCCTCGTCGTGGGCTTCCAGCTCGCCGCCAAGGTGTCGCGCGGCATGGCCCTCGCCGCCGTCGTCTTCCTCTGGCTGGTCTACATCCTGGGCCGCGTCGGCCTGGCCGCAGTCGGCGCCTGAGGGAGATGAACAACAGATTTCACGTAGGGGTCGTCGTGTGGGTGGCCATCGCTGGAGCCTCGGCCGGAGCTGCCACCGCCGCTGGCGTGGGGGATCGGGAGAGAGCGAGCGCCACGGCTCGCCGGGACACCGGCCCGGGCCTCGAGGGCTGCGAGTCGTCGGCCGGGCCCTGGGAGGGTGAGGACGGGCCGGACCACGACGCTCGGGCTCACGATGTTCGTTTCGGCTGCCCCGGCGACTTCGGCCGGCACCGGTTGAACGACCTTCCTGGGTTCTCGGTGCTCGGCCAGCAGGCCGCCTTCATCGCCGGCTACGACTTCTCGCCCGACGGCTCGGTGCTCTACGCGCTCAACGAGGACACGCGCCAGCTTGGTACCACGGCGCCGGCGAACGGGGCCTTCACTCCGATCGGCGCCAGCACACCGCTCGCCGGCCACCTGTGGACCGGGCTCACCGTCGACCCGATGCTGGGGACGA
>CAYXXN010000029.1:0-21554 GCA_964469055.1 uncultured Thermoanaerobaculia bacterium | reverse complement strand
GGACCGCACCCTCGTCCTCGACGTCGCCGGCCACAAGATCCTGCGCGTCTTCCCACTCGACGGCTCCCCGCCCCGTCCGGTCTTCGAGTTCGCGGACCCCGCGGTGCGGATCGATTACCCAGTGTGGTCGCCGGATGGAAGCCAGGTCGTGTTCGACCGGGTGGCGCCCCAGGGCGGCGACATCTGGTTGCTCGAGCTGGGCTAGAACGCCTCGAGCTCGCCCCAGGGCTCTTCCAGGAGCGTGCGCTTGACGTGGTTCATGAAGCGGTCGGCGTCGGCGCCGTCCACGAGGCGGTGGTCGTAGGTGATGGCGAGGTAGGCCATCGGTTTGATGACGATGCGGTCGTTGCCGGTCTCGTCGGTCTCGACGACGACCCGCTTCTCGATCGTGCCGACGCCCAGGATCCCCACCTGCGGCTGGTTGATGATCGGGGTGCCGAAGAGGCTGCCGAAGACGCCGGGGTTGGTGATCGTGAAGGTGCCGCCCTTGACCTCGTCCGGGGAGAGCTTCTTGGTGCGCGCCCGGTCGGCGAGATCGTTGGCGGCCTTGGCGAGGCCGATCAGGTTCAGCTGATCGGCGTTCTTGATCACCGGCACGATGAGGCCCCAGTCGAGCGCCACCGCCATGCCGAGGTGGATGTCCCGCTTGAACACGATGTCGGTGCCGTCGATGGCGGCGTTCAACTTCGGGTTGGCCTTCAAGGCGATGGCCGTCGCCTTGAAGATGAACGGCATGTAAGTGAGCTTGGTGCCGTGGGCCTTCTCGAAGCCGCGCTTGGCCCGCTCGCGGGCGCGATGGACCCGCGACATGTCCATGTGGAAAACGGTCGTGACGTGGGCCGCGTTGTCCTTGGAGAAGCGCATGTGGGCGGCGGTGATCTGCCGGATGCGGGTCATCGGCACGATCTCGACGTTCTCGTCGGGGGCGTAGGCCGGCACGTAGAAGCCCTCCGGCTCCCGTCGCGCCGGCGCCTGCACGACGTGCTCGCGAGTGGCCACGGCGGTGGCGGCGGGCACCTCAGCGGGCGTCACCTTGGCCGCCTCGCCAGAGGCGGCGGCCGCCTTGCGCTGCTCCACGTAGCGCAGGATGTCGTCCTTGGTCACCCGGCCGTGGATGCCGCTGCCCGTGAGCTGGGTGATGTCGACCCCTTCCTCCTCGGCGATCTTGCGCACCACGGGGCTCGAGAAGCGGCGGATCCGCTCCTCCTCCGAGCCCGGCACGGAGGCCGGCTCAGCGGGTGTCGGTGCCACGGCGGGGGCGGCCGGGGTCGGAGCGGGCGGGGCGGGAGCCGCCGCGGGCGCGGTCGGAGTCGCCGCGGGCTCGGCCGGAGCTGCCGCCGGCGCCGGAGCTGCCGCCGGCGCCGGAGCTGGTTCGGACGCCGGGGCCGCAGCTTCCGCGCCAGCGCCGATGATCGCCACCACCTGGTGCACGGGCACCGTCTGGCCCTCCTGGGCGCGGACCTCGAGCAGCACGCCCTCGGCCGGGCTCGGGATCTCGGCGTCGACCTTGTCGGTCGAGATCTCGAACAGGGGCTGATCGCGCTGCACCTTGTCGCCGACCTTCACCAGCCAACGGGTGATGGTGCCCTCGGCGATCGACTCGCCCATCTGCGGCATGATGACTTCGGTGGCCATGGTCTCTCCCTAGCGGCGGCGCTCTCTCTGACTAGACGTGGATCGGGGGCCCGAGGGCGGCGCGCGCCGCCTCGGCCATCGCCTCGGAGAGTGTCGGGTGCGCGTGGATGGTGCGGAACAGCTCCTCGGTGGTCGTCTCGAGCTGCAAGGCGACGCAGGCCTCGGCGATGAGATCGGTGGCGTGGGCGCCGATGACGTGCACGCCGAGCACCTGGTCCCAGCGCTTCTCCCGCACCACCTTGACGAACCCCTCGGTCTTGCCGAGGATGCGCGCCTTGCCCAGGGCGCTGAAGGGGAACTTGCCGGTCGCCACGTCGTGCCCTCGATGCCGGGCCTCGGTCTCGGTCAGGCCGACGCTGGCCACTTCGGGATCGCAGTAGGTGACTCCGGGGACGAGGTCGTAATCGAGGGGCCGCACGGCGAGGCCCGCCATGTGCTCGACGGCGAGAATGCCCTCGGCCGAGGCGACGTGCGCCAGCCACGGCGTCGGCACGACGTCCCCGATGGCGTAGACGTGGGGCACCGTCGATTGCATGGTGCCGCTGACCTTGACGTAACCCTTCTCCAGGGCCACACCCGCCTCCTCGAGTCCGAGGTCGGCGGTGACCGGCGCGCGGCCGACGGCGACGAGTAGCATCGCGGCCTCGATCGCGTCGATCTTCCCATCCCGCTCGACCGTCATTCGTACGCCGGCTGCCGTCCGTTCCGCGTGGGTCAGCTTGGCCCCGGTGAGCACCACGATGCCGCGCTTGCGGAAAGCGCGCTCGAGCTCTTTCGAAACCTCCTCGTCTTCGAGCGGCAGAGCCCGAGGGAGCAGCTCGATGAGCGTCACCTTGGAGCCGAACGAGGCGAAGACCGAGGCGAACTCGGTGCCCACGGCCCCGGCGCCCAGCACGATCAGTGACTCCGGCAGCCGAGAAAGCTCGAGGATGTGGTCCGAATTGACGATGCGCTCGCCGTCGGTCCTGGCGATGGGAAGCTCGCGCGGCACCGAGCCGGTGGCGAGGAGCAGCTGCTGGGCGCGGTAGGTGTGGCGCTCGCCTGACTGCTCGACATCCACGGCGTGCGCGTCGGCGAGCCGCGCGCGGCCGCGGATCGTCTCCACCTTGTTCTTCTTGAGCAGGAACTCGATGCCCTTGCTGTTCTTGCTGACGACGTCGTCCTTGTAGGCCTGGGCGCGGGCGAGGTCGAGCCGCGGGTTGTCCAGCAGCACGCCGAAGTCGGCCGCCTTGCGCGACCCATCGAGGAGCTCGGCCGTGTGCAGCAGCGCCTTGGTCGGGATGCAGCCGCGCAGCGTGCAGGTGCCGCCGAAACGGGGGTCCTTCTCGACCAGGGCCACCTTCATGCCGAGCTGGCCGGCGCGGATGGCCGCGACGTAGCCGCCCGGGCCGCTGCCGATGATGATCAGGTCCCTCTCCTCGCTCACGCGCCCCTCCTTCGCTCTCAGGCGGTCACGGCGGCGAGCGGCGCCGCCGTGAAGCGCCCCGGCTTCTCCTCGACGATGCGCGCCCACGGCACCGCCGGGTCATGCTCGAAGACCCCCAGCCACCCCTCGCGCGCCGCCAGCGGCAGCCAGCGCTGCTTGCTCGCCACGGTCTCCAGCGGATAGAGGTCGTAGGCCATCACCCAGGCGACGGGAACGTGGGCCGTCGTCGGCACGAGGTCGGCCCAGAAGACGCCCTTCTCTCCCCCGCCGCCGTCGAGCAGCACGATGCACATGTCGCGGTTGTGGCCCGGCGCCCGTGCCGCCTTCACCCCGGGCACCGGTTCGGCCTCGTCGTCGAACAGCTCCACGACGCCGGCCGCGAAGAGCGGTTCCCAGTTGTCCGGGAAGTAGCTGGCGCGGTCGCGCTCGTCGGGGTGCCGGGCGTGCTCGACCTCGCCGCGCGAGAGCCAGTAGCGGGCCCTGGGGAAGGTCGGCACCACGCGCTCGCCCTGCCGGCGCGTGTTCCACCCGCAGTGGTCGAAGTGGAGATGCGAGAGCAGGACGTGATCGATGTCCTCGACGCCCAACCCCACCGCCGCGAGCGACTCCGGGAGCCGCCGCGCTCCCACCTCGTAGCCGTAGTTCTCGGTGAAGCGCGCGCCCTGCTTGTCGCCGAGGCCCGTGTCGACGAGCACCGTCTCGCCGCCGGCGCGCACCAGCAGGCAGTTGCTGGCCATCGCGATGCGGTTCTCGGCATCGGCCGGCATCTTCTTCTCCCACAGCACCTTGGGCACGACGCCGAACATCGCGCCGCCGTCGAGAAGGAAACCGCCGTCGGAGACGATCGCGAGCTCGAGACGACCGAGGCGCATGGCAGGCTCTTGGGCGCGGCTCGCGCCGCGCGGGTGGCCGGGAAGTGTATCGGATGGTCACTCTGCGACAATTGCGCCGCTTGCCCCGCGAAGGCACGTTCGGTCTCGCGCTCACCGGCGGCGGCGCGCGCGCCGCCTACCAGGTGGGCTTCCTGCGTGCCCTGGCGCGGCGATTTCCCGAGGCGGCGATCCCCATCCTCACCGGCGTCTCGGCCGGCGCCATCAACGCCGCCTTCCTCGCCCGGCACACGGGCCCGCTGCCGCGCGCCGCCGAGGAGCTGACGGCGATCTGGGCCGGCCTCGAGCCGGGGCGGGTCTTCCGCGTCGACCCCTGGAACCTGGCGCGGAACACGCTGCGCTGGTGCCGCCGACTCATCTCCGGCGGCGGCCCGCTGCGCTCGCGGGTGCGCGGGCTGCTCGACACCTCGCCGCTGCGCGAGCTGTTGCGCGAGGTCCTGCCGCGCTCACCCGGCGGCGGGCTGGCGGGGATCGATCACAACCTCGCCGCCGGACGCCTTCGCGCCGTCGCCCTGACCGCCCTCAACTACGGCACCGGCCAGACGGTGACCTGGGTGCAAGGCGCCGACTTCAGCGGCTGGCAGCGGCCCTACCGGCTGGGCGTCCAGGCCCGCCTGGGCATCGAGCACGTGATGGCCTCGTCGGCGCTGCCCCTCCTCTTCCCGGCCCACAAGGTAGACGGCGCCTGGTACGGCGACGGCGGGGTCCGCCTGCTCACGCCGCTGGCGCCGGCGCTCCACCTCGGCGCCGACCGGATCCTCGCCATCTCGACGCGTTACCGCCGCACCCTCGAGGAGGCGAGCCAGCCGGTAGTGACCGGCTATCCGCCGCCGGCGCAGGTCCTAGGCGTGCTGTTCAACGCCGTCTTCCTCGACGCCCTGGACCAGGACGAGCTGCGGCTCAGGCGCACCAACCAACTGCTCGAGCGCTGGCCGGGGGATCCCCCGGACGGCCTCAGGCCCGTCCAGCTCCTGGTCCTGCGTCCCTCCGAGGACCTGGGACGCCTGGCCGGCGCCTACGAGGCCGGCCTGCCCAAGGGCTTCCGCTTCCTGACCCGAGGTCTCGGCACCCGCGAGACCGCGAGCCCCGACTTCCTCTCCCTGCTGATGTTCGAGCCCCGCTACCTGGCGCGGCTGATCGAGATCGGCCAGGCCGACGCCGAGGCTCGAATGGGCGAGATCGCCCGGCTGTTCGACGCACCGGGTTAGCTCGCCACACCGCCTCGACGGCGTCCGCAGTGGGCAGCGCCCGCGGTAGGCAACTCGAGCGGTTGCCCGCCAAAGAACTTCGTGCGCTTCCTTTACTGAGCAACATGTTCTGTGCAAACTCTGCGGTGAATCTGCAGTTCATTCCTACTCGAGCTGTTGTTAGTACACTAACTATCAAACGATGCGATGGTTTCGTAGCTCACATTTTCCTCGTCTGGCAGTCCTTCTCGTCGCGGTCGGCTGCCGTGCGGGGCCCGATGGGCCCGAGTCGCCGATCCGCCTGGTGGAGCGGGGGGACGGCGTCGTGGTGCACGGGCCGCAGCGGGGGTCGCCGGCGGGGCTGAAGCTCTCCGCCATCGGTGCTCTGCCGGCGCCCGCCCGCGTGGCGGACGTGGTGATGTTCGCCGGCCCGAAGAACTACGACTCGCGCGCCGCCCTGCTGGTGGCCCGCGGGGCGAGCTACCGATTCCCCCTGCGGGTTCCCAGGAGAGCCTCGCTACGCCTCGGCCTGGGCTACATCGTCGACCCGGCGGCCACCGGGCGGCCCATTCGCTACCGGGTTCGCGTGCAGCCCACCGCGGGGGGTGAAGCCACGGTTCTACTCGCCGAGGAGCTGCTGACGGCGGGCGACGGTGTGTGGCAGGACCGCACCGTTTCACTCGCGCCCTGGGCCGGCCGCGAGGTCGTGCTCGAGCTGGCCGTCGAGCGGGCGAGGCGAGCGGAGGCGGGACCGGCCGTGTGGCCGGCCTACGCCGTGCCCGAGATCGTGCCGGGCAGGCTCGAGGAGGACGGTCCGCACGTCGTCCTGGTGAGTCTCGACACGCTGCGCGCCGACCACCTCGGCTCCTACGGCTACGATCGGCCGACCAGCCCCTTCCTCGACCGTCTCGCCGGCGGAGGCTTTCGCTTCGCCACGGCCGTCAGCCAGTCACCCTGGACGCGACCCTCCCACCAGTCGCTCTTCGCGGGTCGATATCCGCTGTCGCGCGGCAGCGGGGCCGTAGAGCCGCTGGCGCTCGGCCTGTGGCGGGCCGGCTACCGCACCGGCGCCATCACCGGCGGCGGCCAGGTGAGCTTCCGTTTCGGCTTCCACCCGGGGTTCGAGACCTACCGTGTGAGCGATTGGGTGCGCGCGCCGGAGATCGTCACCGATTGGCTCGATGAGGCGCCCGGCCGCAAGACCTTTCTCTTCCTGCACACCTTCGAGATCCACGATCCGTACGATCACGCGACCTTCGCCGAGGGCCTGCCGCGCGGCCGCATCCGAGCCGGCTTCGGTCAGAGGAACTGGTGGGGCCTGCGCCGGATCACCGCGGAAGAGAAGGCCTACGTCGAGGCTCTCTACGACGGCGGCGTCCACTTCACCGATCAGGCCTTGGGCAAGCTCTTCGCCGCCCTGGAGGAGCGGGGGTTCCTCGAGCGCGCCATCGTCATCGTGACCAGCGATCACGGCGAGGAGTTCTGGGAGCACGACTCCTGGCGCCACGGCTCCACGGTCTACGACCACCAGCTCCTGGTGCCGCTCATCCTCCACCTGCCGCCCGATCGACGGCGTGCCTTCGGCGGCGCCAAGGTCATCGAGGAGCAGGTCGAGCTGATCGACGTCTACCCGACCGTCCTCGACCTGCTCGGGCTGGCGGCGCCCGCGGGGCTCCAAGGCCGGTCCCTCGTGCCGCTCCTGGCCGGCCGAGGGGACGCCGGGGAACGCTTCGCCTTCGCCGAGCACACCAACGTGCCGCGCGAGAGCAAGGGGCTGCGCACCCTTCGCTGGAAGCTCATCCTCTCCTACCACAGGAATCCCAAGCAGGGCACCGGCGACAAGCTGGAGCTCTACGACCTGCTGCGGGATCCAGACGAGCAAGAGAACCTCGCTGCGGAGCGTCCGGACCTGGTGGCGCGCTTGCGGTCGCGCCTCGACGCTCTGCGACGCGGCGGCGAGGGCACACCGTTCGAGGAAGAGGTCCCCGCCGACGTCGATCCCGCCCTCCGGCAGGAGCTCGAGGCGCTGGGCTACGTCGGCGACTGAGCCTACGCCACCGCGACGTCCGGGCAGAGATAGACGTCCTGGATGGCGTGGAGGAGCTCCACGCCCTCGGCCATCGGGCGCTGGAAGGCCTTGCGGCCGGAGATCAGGCCGCAGCCGCCGCCGCGCTTGTTCAAGACGGCGGTGCGCACGGCGGCGGCAAGGTCACCCTGGCCCTTGGACTCGCCCCCCGAGTTGATGAGGCCGATGCGGCCCATGTAGCAGTTGGCGACCTGCCAGCGCACCAGGTCGACCGGGTGGTCGGAGACGAGCTGGCCGTAGACCAGGTCGGAGGTCTTGCCGAAGCCGATCGCCTTGTAGCCGCCGTTCTTCGTCGGCAGCTTCTGCTTGATGACGTCGGCCTGGATGGTCACGCCCAGGTGGTTGGCCTGGCCGGTCAGGTCGGCGGCCTCGTGGTAGTCGACGCCGTCCTTCTTGAAGGCCGAGTTCCGGAGGTAACACCAGAGGATCGCCGCCAGCCCCAGCTCGTGGGCGCCGTCGAACGCCTCGGAGATCTCCTCGAGCTCGCGCATCGCGTCGTCGCTGCCGAAGTAGATGGTGGCGCCGACGCCCGCCGCGCCCATCTCCCAGGCCTGCTCGACGCGGCCGAAGAGGGTTTGGCGAAACTGATTCGGGTAGGTCAAGAGCTCGTTGTGGTTGAGCTTGACGATGAACGGGATCTTGTGCGCGTACTTGCGAGCCATCGCGCCGAGCACGCCGAGCGTCGAGGCGACGGCGTTGCAGCCGCCCTCGATGGCGAGCTTGACGATGTTCTCCGGGTCGAAGTAGGCCGGGTTGGGGGCGAAGGAGGCGGCCGCGGAGTGCTCGATCCCCTGGTCGACCGGCAGGATCGAGAGGAAGCCCGTGCCAGCGAGGCGCCCATGACCGTGCAAACGGCCAAGGTTGACGAGCACGCCGGGCTTGCGGTCCGAGGGGCCGAAGGCGCGGTCGAGGTGGTCGGGTCCGGGCAGGTGCAACTGCTCCTTGGGGATGCCCTTGCAGACGTGGGCGAGCAGGCTCTCGGCGTCATCGCCCAACAGCTCGGCGATGCGATCGATGGCGCGCGCGGCGGTCGCGACGGTCATGGCGGGGCCTCCTCAGGAAGATCTCCTCGGCGGGATCTCCTCGGGGCAGGGATTCTAGCAGCCGGCTGGCCCGCCTCTTGCTGCTACGGTACGCCGGTGCGCCTCCCACCGCCGGTCGCCCTCCTACTGTCGCTCGCCGTGTTCGCGCCGCCCTCGACGGTGGACGCGGGCGCCGAGCTCTCGGCCGCCCACCAGGAGTGGCTCGAGCAGGTCCGGCCGCTGATCAGCCGCGCGGAGCGCCAGGCGTTCCTCGCCCTCGACAAGGACTACCAGCGCGATGCCTTCATCGCCGCCTTCTGGGCGGCTCGCGATCCTCGCCCGGCGACCCCCGAGAACGAGTTCAAGGAGCGCTTCACCACGCTGCGCGAGGAGGCCCTCGAGCGCTTCGGCGGCATGGACGACGATCGGGCGTTGGTCTTCCTGCTCAACGGGCCGCCCGCTGGAGTCGAGGAGACCGACTGCGGCGTTCTCACCTGGCCGCTGGAGCTGTGGACCTACGGCTACAGCGAGCACTTGGGGCGCGGCTTCGAGGTCCTCTTCTACCAGCGCAACGGCGGCGGCCCGTTCCGCATCTGGAATCCGGCGGAGGGCTACGAGGTGCTGCTGCCGTCGCTGGCCGACGCCGAGGATCGGACCGCCTTCGAGCAGATCCTCGCCCGGCACTGCGGCGAGCTCGAGTCCGACGTCGATGCCCTGCTCGGATCGATCCGCGCCATCGAGTTCGACGGCGGCGTCACGGCTGCCCAGGCAGCGGCGCCGCCCCGCCTCGACGACCCGGAGTGGCTGCTCGGCTTCCAGGCCGTCTCCACCGATCTTTCACCCGACGCGACACCGCTCGCCGCCACGCTCACCTTCCGCTTTCCTGCTCGCTACCAGCAGCGCACCGTGGTCGAGGGAATGCTCGAGGTGCCGGCGGGCGCGGCCGGCCGGGTCGAGCTCGGCGACCGCGGCGCCTACGCCTTCGAGCTCACCGGCGAGGTGCTCTCCGGCGCCGAGCTCTTCGAGTCGTTCCGCTACCACTACGAGCTGCCGGCCGAGCGCCTGGCCTCGGCCGCCATCCCGCTCGTCTTCGAGCGCCTGCTGCGGCCGGGTTCCTACACGGTGATCGTCAAGCTCGACGATCTCGGGGGCGGCGGCGCGTTTCGTGAGTCGCGGGAGATCGAGGTGCCACTGGTCGAGACTGATCCGGGTAAGGGGGTGCCGGAGGAGGTGGCCGAGGATGTGGCGGCGGCCGCGGCGGGCGTGGACACGGTGGCCTCGGTGCGCCTTGCCTCCGGCACTCTCGACTTGCAGCGCGGTCTCGTCCGCTTCGAGGCCACGGCCGAGGGAGAGGCCATCCGCAAGGTGACCTTCTTCTTCGATGACCGGCCGGTGCTGACCAAGACCCGGCCGCCGTACAGCGTGGAGCTGGATCTGGGGTCCCTCCCCCGGCGGCACACGGTGCGGGTCGTCGCCATGGGAGGCGACGGCGCCGAGCTCGCGACCGACGAGATCGCCGTCAACCCCGGCCAGTACGCCTTCCGAGTGCGGCTGGTCGAGCCGCACCCGGGAGGCCCGGCCGTGGGGCGGGTCCGTGCCCGGGCCGAGGTGGAGAGCCCCACCGGCCTCGCCGTCGAGCGCGTCGAGTTCTACCGGGGCGAGGAGCTGGTGGCGGCCCTCTACCAGCAGCCGTGGGTGCAGCCGATCGACCTCGGCGAAGGCGACGGCGCGTTCCTGCGGGTCGTGGCCTACCTGGAAGACGGCAGCTCGACCGAGGACCTGGTGCTGCTGACGGCGAGCGAGTTCGGCGAGACCGTCGAGGTTCGCCTGGTCGAGGTCTACGCCACGGTCCTCGACGGCAAGGGGCTGCCGGTCCACGATCTCGAGGCCGGCGAGTTCCGGGTCTTCGAGAGCGAGCGGGAGCAGCAGGTGCTGCGCTGGGAGCGGCTCGAGGATCTGCCGCTCTACGCCGCCCTGCTGATCGACACCTCGGCCTCGATGGCAGACGCCCTGGGGCAGGTGCGCGAGATGGCCCAGCGGTTCCTGGAGCAGACCCTGCGACCGCAGGATCGGGCGGCGGTCCTGACCTTCAGCGAACGCCCACGCCTGGCCGCGGGCTTCACCGGCGATCTCCAGCCGCTGGTCGGGGCCCTAGCCGGCCTCCATGCCGAGCAGGGGACGGCGCTCTGGGACAGTCTCGTCTTCGCCGTCTACCACCTCCGCGACCTCCGCGGGCAGCGAGCGCTCGTCGTGCTCTCGGACGGCGCCGACCAACGCAGCGAATACTCCTTCGACGAGGCATTGCGCTACGCCACCGCGAGTGGGGTCGCGGTCTACGTCGTGGCTCTCGACGAGAGCGCCCGCGGCGAGGCGCGGGACCGGCTGCGCAAGCTCGCCGAGACGACCGGCGGCCGGAGCTTCTTCCTCGCCGACATCGCCGAGCTCGCCGCCGTCTACGCGACGATCCAGGAAGACCTGCGCTCGCGCTACCTGCTGGTCTATCAAGCGCCGCCTGCGACCGACGCCGCCTTCCGGCCGATCCGCGTCGAGGTCGCCCGGCCCGGGCACGAAGCGCGGGCCCTGCAAGGCTACTACCCGTGACCGCCGTGTGGTTACCCTTTGGTTACCTGATGGTTACCAACTGGTAACCACATGGTAACCAGGCGGTACCAGCCGTCTAGCTACAGTCCCAGCCGGGCCAACAAGTTCTGCAGGATGCGGGCGGTCAGGCCCCAGATCTGCCATCCGCCGTAGTGGTAGACGCGCAGACTCCGCGCTCGCCCGTCGAGCTCGACCTCTCGCTCCTCGGCGGCACCGGGGTCGGCCAGCGCCAGGAGCGGCACGGAGAAGACCTCGTCGATCTCGCTGGTGTTGGCGTCGACCTCGAGCGGCACCGGCACGGTGCCGACGCAGGGCACGATCCGGAAGCCGGCCGGTGAGGCCACTTCGTCGAGCTGGCCGAGCTTCAAGACGCGCCGCGGGTCCAGGGCCAGCTCCTCCCAGCTCTCCCGCAGGGCGCCCGCCCAGGCGTCCTCGCCCAACTCGAGACCGCCGCCGGGAAAAGCGATCTGGCCACGGTGGTGCGGCAGTTCGTCCGAGCGGCGGGTCAAGAGGGTCCACAAGCGGCCACCCTCGATGTAGAGCGGCACCAGGACGGCCGCCCGCCGCGCCTCGTCCGCCGGCAGACGGCTCGGCGGCGGTGACTCGAGCCGCCGCCGGAGGTCGTGGATCCAGGTGAGCGTCCCCTCGCTCACTCCGCTCGTTCCGGGTCCGCCGCGGCCTGCCGGGCAGCCTCGGCCAGGTACTGCTCGGGGATCGGCCGACCCAGCAGCGAGAGCTCCATGAACAACCGACTGCCTCGCCAGACCTCGGTGATGCGCTCGCCGGTCACCACGTCGACGATGAGCTGCGGCCCGCCCAGCGGCTGTATGGCGCCAAAGCCCTCGACGAAGGGCTCGGCGGTGAGCACGCGGGCGCCGGGCGGCCGCCGCAGGCGGGTGCGGAAGGTGCGCGTCTCGCCCGCCGCCAGGTCCCGCCACAATCGCAGGCCGTAGCGCTCCAGCGTGTGACCCCAGGCGTCGTCGCGCCAGGTCAGCTGGAGGTAGACGCCGCCGTCGACCCCGGTGCGCAGCCATCGCGCCGGGCCGCAGTTCGTGAGCTCGATCTCGAGGTCGCGGGCGGCGCCCAGGGGCCACTCCGGAGTGAAGCCGCGCACGGCGAGCTCTCCCGGCAGGCTGACCCAGGTGAGGCTGGTGACCGGCACGTCATCCCGTGCCGGTGCGTCGCCGGGAGGCTGGCGCTCGGCCAGCTCTCGGCACGCCTCGACGACTCGCTCCGCCGCCAACTCGGGGTCGTGCCGACGCCGCACGTAGTCGCGTGCGGCCTCGCCCATCGCGGCGAGTCGCTCCCGATCGGCGAGCAGTGCCCCGGCCTCACCGGCGATGGCCGCGATCTCGTCTTCGCCGAGCCGCACCTTGACGACCGCGGAGTCCGGCAGGTCGGCGAACTGCGCGTAGTCGGAGACCAGGGTCGGCTGGCCGACCGCCAGGATGCGCAGTAGCGAAGCCGACGTCTCGCCCGCCGTCGGGTAGCGCAAGTTTACCGCCAGGTCGCAGGCCCCGATCGTCGCCTCGAACTCCGCGTAGTCGAGGAAGCCGACGAAGTGAACGCGCTCTGCCACACCGGCTTCCAGCGCCTCCCGCTCGAGGTCGAGGGTCGGCGAGACGTCACCGACGATGATCAGGTGGGCACGCGCCAACTCCGGTCGCGCGAGCGCGCGGATGACGACCTCCGTGCGCTTGATCGGCGTCTGGAAGCCGAAGGAGCCGAGCAGCTGAACGTCGCGCGGCAGGCCGAGCCGCTCCCGCAGCATTGCGCCGCTCGCCCGGTCCAGGGGCGGCGGGAGCGGGACGGCCATCGGCACTGCCCGCACCGCGAGGTCGGCGTCCTCCTCGCGCAGCGTCCCCTCCGCCCACCGGCTGTGGACCAGTACGCCGCGCTGGCGCCGCAAGAGGGTGCGGTGGCACGGCAGCTCAAAGAGGGCCGCCTGCCCGAGCTCGCCCCATGGCCGCGCCTCGGCGATTTGCGCGCCGATCCAGCCGTGGTCGCGCTCCAGTCGTTCGCGGTACGCGTCGATGATCCCGGTCTGCAGGGTCGTCTCGGAGGTCAGGTGGTGGAGCACGAGGTCGTGGAGCATGAGCACCCCCGGCCGCTCCATCGCCAGCTCGTAGACCGCTTCGTGATAGCGGTTGTTGCCCATCTGGTAGAGGGGCAGGCGCCCTCCGGCGCCCGTCTCGTTCGCCGGCGCCGGGCGCCAGCGCTGCTCGATCTCCGGCGCCACGTCCTGCCCCGGCAGCCGCATCACCCGCAGGTCGCAGCGCGGCGCCAGGTGCGGCAGCAGGTCGCGGCTGTAGTCGGCGATGCCGGAGCGCACCGACGGCAGCGGCGAGACGTAGTCCAGCCGGAGCGCGCGGGGCCGACGGTCTGCCATCCCGCGGACCTCAGCCCCGGCTCGACGCCCCGGCCGTGATGTTGGCCCCCAGCCAGGCCTCGATGAAGTCGTCGAGGTCGCCGTCGAGGACGCGATCGGCGTTGCCGGTCTCGTGCCCGGTGCGGTGGTCCTTGACCATGCGGTAGGGGTGGAGGACGTAGCTCCTGATCTGGCTCCCCCAGGCGATGTCCTTCTTGGTGTCCTCGCGCTCGGCCTGCGCCTCGGCCCGCTTCTTCATCTCGAGGTCGTAGAGCCGGACCCGCAAGAGCTTCATCGCGGTCGCCCGGTTCTTGTGCTGGCTGCGCTCGTTCTGACAGGAGACGACGATATTCGTCGGCAGGTGGGTGATGCGGATCGCCGACTCGGTCTTGTTGACGTGCTGGCCGCCGGCTCCCGAGGCGCGGAAGGTGTCGATGCGCAGATCCTTGTCGGAGATCTCGATGGCGACCTCGTCGTCCACCTCCGGGTAGACGTAGACCGAGGCGAACGAGGTGTGCCGCCGGCTCTGCGAGTCGAACGGGCTGATGCGCACCAGTCGGTGGACGCCGTTCTCGCCGTCCAGGTAGCCGTAGGCGTAGGGGCCGCGCACGGCGAAGGTCACGCTCTTGACGCCCGCCTCCTCGCCGTCGAGCCGATCGAGGATCTCGACGGCGAAGCCCCGCCGCTCGGCCCACCGCAGGTACATGCGCAACAGCATTTCCGCCCAGTCCTGAGACTCGGTGCCACCGGCCCCCGGATGGAGCGCCACGATGGCGTTCTTGTCGGCGTCCGGCCCGGAGAGCTTGAGCTCCAGGTCGAGACGCTGAACGTCGGCCTCCAGCCGGTCGAGGAAGGCGGGGAACTCGGGGTCGCTCTCCCCCTCGGCCAGCAATTCTTTCCAGGCTCCGAGGTCGTCGGCGTCCTGGCGCAGGCGGCGGAGGGCCTCGAGCCGACGCTCGAGCTGGCGCCGCTCCTTCAGCAGGGGAGCGCTGCGCGCTGGATCCTCGAAGAACCCCGGCTCGGCCATCGTCCGGTCGAGAAGGGCGAGGCGCGCCTCGGGATCGCCCTGCTCAAAGATGCCCCCTGAGCCCGTGTAGGCGCTCTCCCAGACCGCCGACGCGCTGTTGCAGCTCGAAGTCCATCGCCGCTCCGACCCGGCACTATATCCGACCCAGGCACGTCGTCGCGGCCTACAGGTAGCCCAACGACTCGAGGTCAGCGACCTCGCGGTCGGTCAGGGGCGTCCACTCGCCGGTCCGCAGCCCGCCGGTCATCCACTCCCGATAGCCGCGGGCCTTCTCGAGCAGCTCGGGGCAGGCTCCGTCGCAGGCGAGTGGCGCTGCCTCCCGAGGGTCGCGGGCTCGATCGAAGAACTCCACGCGATCGTCCGGAAAGAGCAGCAGGGTGTACGCGATGCTGCGCGCTCCGACGACTCCGCGGCCGACCGTGAAGAGGACCCGCCGCGGCGACGGCTCGCCGCGCAGCAGGGAGCGAAGAGTGCGGCCGCGGCAGCCCGCGGGGGTCGGCAGCCCCGCGAGGTCGAGCAGTGTCGGCATGAGGTCGAGCAGTGCGACCGGCTCGTCGAGGTTGCGCCGGCGCCCTCGCAGCCGCTCCGGCAGGCGCAGGACCAGCGGCACCGCGGCCAGCTCACGGTAGGGCGCCGTCCCGTGCTGCAGCGCGCCATGTTCGCCGAAGGCCTCTCCATGGTCGGCGGTCACTACCAGGATCGTGTCGTCGAACAGGCGGCCCTCTTCCAGCCCGGCGCGGAGTTCGCCGATGGCGGCGTCCACGGCGGCCACCTCGGCGTCGTAGCGGGCGCGCAACGCCCTCAAGTCCTGTCGCGACAGCTCGCTCGGCCGTGGCTCCTCGTCGGCACGGAAAGGCCGGCTCAGGGTCAGCCGGCCGAAGACCTGGGCTGCCGACGCGCGGAAGCTGTTATACGGCCAGTGCGCGTCCAGCATGTGGAGGTACAGGAAGAAGGGCCGTTCGCTCGGCTGCGCCAACCAGCTGAGAGCTCGGCGGCTCAGGTCGCTCGCCCGGTGGCCGCGCAGGTCCCGATAGACCTCGAAGCCCTGACCGAAGCCGAACCGGGCGCGCAGATGCACCTGGTCCACGAAGGCCGCGGTGCGGTAGCCGCCCTCCCGGAAGGCCTCGGCCAGCGTCTGGAACTCCTCGGAGAGGACGTGCGTACCCATTCGACCGTCGCGGACCTCCGCTGTCTGATCGAAGCCAAGCTGGGCAGGGTCGAGGCAGGTCATGAGCGCGCCGACGGAGGGCTTGGTCCAGGTGGTGGGCGCGAAGGCGTTGCGGAAGTTGGCGCCCTCGGCGGCGAGCCGATCGATCGCCGGGCTGGTGGGCAGGCGATAGCCGTTGACCCCGAGGACGTCGGCACGCAGGGCGTCGACGACGACGAGCAGGACGTTGGGGCGGCGGGGGGGCGGCGCCCCGGGGCGCGCACAGGCGGCGACCGCCAGGCACACCACCGGGCCGGCCACGGAGGCTCGGAGTGACACGGTAGCGCCAGCCTGCCCTAGGAACGCCCTGGCGCGCTAGGGGGTCGGCACCCCCACCCCGCCAACGCCGCCGCCGCTACGAGACAGACCGCCGGCAACGCCCAGGGAGCGCGCGAGTAGGGCGTAAGGTCGCGACGGCCGACGACGGCGGCCGGGATCACTCCCTGCTCGCCCACCCCGAGCTGGCGTTCGACGCCGCCGTCCGCGCCGACCACCGCCGACACGCCGGTGATCGCGGCCCGTAGCAACGGGCGGCGGTTCTCGGCGGCGCGGAAACGGGCCGCCCGCAGGTGCTGCCAGGGCGCGGCGGTGTCGCCGTACCAGGCATCGTTGGTGATGGTGACCAGGACGGTCGCCCCCTCGCGCACCAGCGCCGCCACCTCCCCGGGGAAGACGATCTCGTAGCAGATCGCCATCCCGAGACTCTCCCCGCTCCAGGGGATCGGCCGCGCCTCTCCCCCGGCGACGAACGAGCCCACCAGCCTCGCCACGGCGCCGGGGACCGGCAGCCAGACCGGCACGTACTCGCCGAAGGGGACCAGGTGGCGCTTGTCGTAGCGGCCGGCGATGCCCTCGGCCGTCACCAGGATGGCGGCGTTGCCAAACCCCTCCTCGGTCGACCACGGGGTGTTGAGGAGCACCGGGCAGCCGCGTCCCGCCAGGGCCTCGACATCCCGCCGCAGCCGCTCCTCGCGCTGCCAGAGGTAGGGCCAGGCGGCGCTCTCCGGCCACACCAGGAGGGCAGGCTCGTCGCAGGCCTCTCGCGAGAGCGCCAGCAGGCGCCCGTAGTGCTCCTCGATGCGCGCGGCGTCGAAGGCGGTCAAGTTCGGGATGTTGGGTTGCACGATGCGCACCGGCCGGGGGGCACCGGCGACGGCCGGAGGCCCGGCCCAGCGGGCGCCCATCGCCAGCGCGAGCGCCGCGGCGAGAACGGCGGCGAGGCCCCGGCGCCAGCGGCGACGGAAGAAGGTCTCGGCCACGCCCAGATTGGCGAGCACGAGCGCAAACGACACGCCGTAGGCACCGATCCACGAGGCCAGCGGCAAAGCGCCCGGCATCTCCACCCAAGCGTAGGCGGCCAGGTTCCAGGGAAAGCCGGTGAGCACCCAGGCACGCAGCCACTCCGTCACCACCCAGGCCGCCGGCAGGCCCAGCAAGAGCGCCGCGCCGCCCCACCGCCAGAGCCGCGCTGCGCTCCAGGCGAAGGGCAGAACGAAACCGGCGAGAATCCCAGCCAGTAGCGCCAAGGCGCACCAGGCCAGCGCCGTGGGCACGGCACCGTAGACGACCAGCGTGTGGACGATCCAGCGCAGCGAGACGACCCAGAACGTCCAGGTCGCCAAGTAGACGGACACGACCGGCCGCCGTGTCGCCAGGAGGACGAGCGTCGGTGCCAGGGCCACCGTGGCGAGCCAGGGCCGCGGCTGGGCCTCGAAGGCGAGCGCCCACGCCACGCCGGCCGCCGCGGCCGCCAGCGGCCCGGCCAAGGGGGGCCTCCCCCTCACGAGTTCTGGGTGATCCAGGTGTCCAGGCGGAAGGCGCGCCGCACCGACTCCGCCACCCGCTCGGCACGGGCTCGCTCTTCGAACGGCCCGATGCGCACTCGGAACATCGTCTTGCCGGCGACGTCCGTCGGCGACAGGAAGGCGGGATGGCCGCTGCCCCGCAGGCGCTCCACCACCTGCTCCGCCTGCGCGCGGTCAGGGGAGGAGAAGACCTGGATGACCAGACCTTCACCGGTGGGTGGCGCTGCTGGCGCCGGTGACGGGACGCCGGCCCCGGCCGGCGCGGCGGGCTCAGCCGCCACCGGAGTCGAGGCCTCGGGAACCGGGCCGGCAGGGGGCGCGCTCGGCGCCGCTTCCTCGGCATCCAGGTCGTCAGCCAACGTCGTGCCCGGCACCGCGACGACCGCGGGCTTCGGGGTCGCGCCCTCGTCGTTGAAGAAGTTGAGCTCTTCGAGCTGGCGACCCTGGCGCTCCGAGCGCCCCTCCCGCGTGCCCGATTCGGCCATCACGACGGCCGGCGAGGTCTCCTGCTGCTGGCCGACCCAGATCCCGGCCAGGAAGGCGCCGACGACGCAGCCCAGGAGGACGACGAACACCCATACCACCTGGCGGTGGCTCAGGGCTACTTCGTAGTAGCTGTCTTGGTGGGGCTCGCTCACTCCGGGACTCCTACCTAGCGCCTGCCTAGTCCCCCGACTGCCGGCTGAAGGCCGTCAGCAGGTCGATCGGGATGGGAAAGATGATCGTCGAGTTGTGCTCGGCGGCGATCTCGGTCAGGGTCTGGAGGTAGCGGAGCTGCAGCGTCACGCGATTGACGCTGATCGTCTCGGCGGCGGCGGCCAACGCCTTGGAAGCCTCCAACTCGCCGTCGGCGTGGATGATCTTGGCCCGCTTCTCACGCTCGGCCTCGGCCTGCTTCGCCATCGCCCGCTGCATCTCCTGCGGCAGATCGACGTGCTTGAGCTCGACCCCCGAGACCTTGACGCCCCAGGGATCCGTGTGGGCGTCGATGATTGTCTGCAACTCCGCGTTGAGCTTCTCGCGCTGCGACAGCAGCTCGTCCATCTCGGCCTGACCGAGCACCGACCGCAAGGTCGTCTGCGCGATCTGGCTCGTGGCGGCGAGGTAGTTCTCCACTTCGACGACCGCTCGCAGCGGGTCGACGACACGGAAGTAGACGACGGCGTTGACCTTCACCGAGACGTTGTCGCGGGTGATGACGTCCTGGGGCGGCACGTCGTGGACGACGGTCCGCAGCGACATCTTCACCATGCGCTCGAACGGCCACAGGATCAACACCAGGCCGGGTCCGCGCGGCGCGGAGACCAAGCGTCCCAGGCGGAAGACCACCGCCCGCTCGTACTCGTTCAAGATGTTGATCCAGCGGGAGAAAAGGAAGATCGTGATGATGACGATCAGCGCTATTCCAGTGAGGCTCTCCGGGAACATCGTCCGCTCCTCTCGTGTTAGCCGCTAGATCCTTCCCTGCGACAACGGGCGGACCCGCAGCGTCATTCCTTCGACCGCCACGACCTCGACCGCCTGCCCCACGGCAGCGGGCGCTTCCGAGACGGCGTCCCACAGCTCGCCGTGCACGAACACCTTGCCGCGCGGCGCGAGCTCCGTGCGCGCCACGGCCTGCTTGCGCACCATGCCCTCCGCGCCGGTCGCCACTTGAGTGCGGTGCGTGCGCACCACCAGCGTCAGCAAAACGCCGACCAGCAAGGCGGCGAAGAGGGCAACGCTGACGATGACGCTCACGCTCACGCGAACCGCCGGATCCGGGCTCTCGAAGAGCATCGACGACCCCAGAACCAGCGCAATGATGCCACCAACAGTGAGCAGGCCGTAACTGGTGACCTTGATCTCGGCGATGAAGAAGAGCGCGGCGAGGATCAAGAGCGCGATGCCGGCCGCGTTCACCGGCAGCACGGAGAGCGCGAAGAAGGCGAGCACCAGGCAGATCGCGCCCAGCACGCCCGGCAGGATGGCCCCCGGGGTCGAGAGCTCGAAATAGAGCCCCAGGCCGCCCAGGGTGAGCAGGAGGTAGGCGATGTTGGGGTGGGCGATCGCCGAGAGCACGCGCTGGAAGATGGTCATCTCCTGGACTCGGATCTCGGCGCCGGTGGTGCGCAGGAGGCGGGTCTCCCCCTTGCCGATCCGCACCTCGCGGCCCTCGAGCTGCTCGAGCAGCGAGGACAGGTCGTCGGCCACCAGATCGACGAGCCCCGCCTCCATCGCCTCGCGCTCGGTGAACGACCGGCTCTCCATCACCGCCGACTCGGCCAGCTTCGGGTCGCGGCCGTTGCGCTCGGCGAGGGAGCGGATCGTCGCCGCGGCGTCCTGTTCGACTTTCTCGCCCAGATGGCCTTCGATGTCCTTGCCCTCGTTGGCCACCGGGTGGGCGGCCCCGGTGTTGGTGCCCGGGGCCATCGCCGCGACGTCCGCGGCCATGAGCAGGAAGAAGCCGGCCGAGGCGGCCTGGGCGCCGCTCGGGGCGACGTAGACGACGACCGGCGTCGCCGCGCCGAGCATCGCCGTCGAGATCTCGCGCGTCGAGGTGAGAAGGCCACCCGGCGTGTCGAGCTCGAGGACGAAGGCGACCGCGCCGGCGGCGTCGGCCTCGGCGAGGCCGTCCTTCAGGAACTCGGCGACCACCGGCTGGATGATCGATTGCACCTGGGCGTGGAAGACGAGCGGAGTGGGTGCGTCCGCGGCCGACGGTTCTTCCTCGCCGGCCGCGGCAGCCGCCACGGCGAGAACCGCGAGGAGGAGAGAAAAACCCTTTGAACGAAAGAAGTTGCGAGGCATCGCCGACCGTCGCAGTATACCTGCAGAGCACGCGAACGGCGCAGTATGACGAACAGCAACTGATCTGGGTAGGGAAGGGGTCGTGCGGGGTCAGTGCCCGACGGGCAGCTCGAGAACCGATCGAGGCAAGCAGCGAGCCTCATCGCAAGCTTGGAAGGAGAGGAGGAGGGCCGGCGCCTCGCCCACCACGCGCAGCCGACCGCGGAGCGCCGAGGCGCCGGGGTCGGGCGGGATCACGACGTCGCTGAGCTCGACCCCACGCCCGGCGAGCGAGAGCCCCCCACCCTCGTCCGCCGGCGCCGACAGATGCCAACCGGACGCGACGCGCAGCTCGACGGTGAAGGGCCGCCAGCCGCTCGTCTTCGGCTCGTCCGCGGCACGCCCCTCCCCTACTCGATCTGTTCCACCCACCCACAGCGCTGCCGCGATGGCCCGCTGCGCCTCGGCCACCGCATGCCCCTTCCCTACTCGATCTGTTCCGCCGACGGCAGCCAGCCTGAACGCGGCTAGCGCGAGCGTCGAGGTCCCGCTCGGCTGTCGGGCGAGCGCCCCGCCGCAGGCGGCGAGCAGGCGGGCCGCGCGCGCGGTCCAACCGCCATCGCCGGTTGCCTCCGCGAGCGCCAGCGCGTTGAGCGCCGCGATGCCGTTGGCCGCCGGCACTGCGCCGTCGAAGAGCTCTTTGCCACGGGCGAGGAGATCGGCACTCTCCGCCGCTCCCCAGTAAGTGCCGTCGGCGTCGCCGAGCCGCCGCTCCTGTTCCGCCGCCAGCTCGACGGCAGCGGCCAGCCAACGCCCTTCGGTTGTCGCTTCGTGCAGGCCCAACAGACCGCGCACCATCCACACGTAGTCGCCGAGGAAAGCCGACGTCCCCGCATGGCCGTCGCGCCAGCTATGGCGCAACGGCCCCCCGCCCGGTCGCAGGACACCCAGCACGAAATCGGCGGCGGCGGCGGCCCGCTCGACGAGCGGCGGCTCGGCCAGCAGGCGGCCGGCGGCGGCGAGGCCGGCGATCGCCATGCCGTTCCAGTCGGCGAGGACCTTGTCGTCCGTCAGCGGCCGCGGGCGCAGCGACCGCGCTGCCAGCAGGCGCCGCATCGGCGGGGCCATCTCCTCGAGCAACGCCTCGCGCGTGGTGCGACGGCGCACGGCCTGCTCGGCCAGCGGCGCCGGCAGGTGGAGAACGTAGCGATCGCCCTCGAAGAAGGGCGCCACGTCGAATCCCAGGAGAGGCGCCAGGAAGCCGAAGTCCTCCTCTTCGAGGGTGGCCAAGAGCTCCTCGCGCCGCCACACGTAGTAGGCCCCTTCCTCCCCCTCACTGTCGGCGTCGATGGCGCTCCAGAAGCCGCCCTCGGGTGCGCCGAGCTCGGCGACGACGAACGCCGCCGTCGCCCGCACCACTCGCGCCGCCTCGGGATCGCCGGTGCGCCCGAACCGCTCGGCGTAGACGGCGAGCAGCGAGCCGTTGTCGTAGAGCATCTTCTCGAAGTGCGGCACCCGCCATTCGCGGTCG
>CAYXXN010000028.1:0-21771 GCA_964469055.1 uncultured Thermoanaerobaculia bacterium | reverse complement strand
GGCCGCAGCGAGCGGCAGCCGGGAACGAAGAGCGTCAAGAGCTGGTCTCGGCGTCGGCCGTGACCCGCGGCCCGCACTCTCGGGAGGACTCGTCCGAGTCTTGGTTCCTCACTCGAGCAGTTCCATGTTCTGGATCCGGATCGGCTTCCATCCTACGTGCGGGGTGCGATGGGGCCGGTCCGGTCGCCGCTGTTAAGCTACGAGGCCGTGCGGCTTCCCACTCCCGCCGAGGTTCTCGCCGAGGCGCACCGGTCGCTGGCGGCCCACGATCGGGTGGCGCTCTGTCAGGTGGTGGCGGTGCACGGCTCGACGCCCGGGAAGCCGGGCTGGAAGCTGTTGTTGAGGCCGGATGGGACGCGGTACGGCAACTTGGGCGGTGGGGCGTTCGAGGCGATGGTGGAGGCGGACGCGCGGGCGCTCCTGGCGGCTCCGCGGCCGGGCGTCGAGACCAAGCGCTACTACCTGACCGAGCGCGCCAAGCACGGCGAGGCGACGGGGATGGTGTGCGGCGGCATGGCCGAGGTGACGCTCGAGGTGCTCGGGGCGCGGCCGCTCCTCGTCGTCTGCGGCGGGGGCCCGGTGGGCCAGGCGCTCGCCGCCAACGCGGCGCTCTGCGAGTTCGACCTCCTGGTCGTCGACGACCGCCCCGAGTTCTTGCGCCCGGAGCTCTTTCCTCCCGGCGCCGCGACCGCCGCCTGCGGCCGCGCCGGCGAGGCGGCGGCGTTCCTCGCCCCCGTCGCCGGCCGCCGGCTCTACGTCGCCGTCGTCTCGCGCTGCTGGGAGACCGACGTCGCGGCGCTCGCCGCCGTCCTCGGGGAGCCACCGCCGGGCCTCGTCTACCTGGGCTTGATGGGCAGCCGGCGCAAGATCGCCCGCGTCGAGGAGGAGCTGGCGCGGCGCGGCCTCTCGCTCGACGGGATCCCTTTCCACGCCCCCATCGGCCACGCGATCGGCGCCGAAACGCCGGGGGAGCTCGCCGTCTCGATCTTGGCCGAGGTGATCGAGCACCGTCGCGAGGCGGGCGCGGCGGCCACCTTGGCTGCTGCCGGCACCACGGCATGAGCCGGCGTCCTGGTGAGCGCGCCGCGGCTCTCGCCGCTGCCCTGGCGCTCGTCGCCTTGCCCCTCGCCGCCGACTGGCGCTCGGTGCCGCTCTACGGTGGCGACGTGCGGAGCCTCGCCGTCGCGCCCACCGATCCCGACCTGGTGGTCGCCGGCACCTCCTCGGGGCAGGTCTATCGGTCGCAGGACGGCGGCGAGAGCTGGACGCTGCCGGGACCGCGGGTGACCCTTCCCGGATGGGTGGTCTCCGACCTGGTCTTCGATCCGCACTCACCCCACCGGCTGTGGGCGGCGCTCTGGTCGGTGTGGGGGAGCGCCGGCCTGGTCGTCGTCTCCGAGGACGAGGGCGCGAGCTGGACGCCGCGCGCCCAGGGGCTTCCCGGCTCACAGATCTACCGGTTGGCGCTGGCGCCCGACCGCTCCGGCCTCCTCTACGCCGCCACGCGCGAGGGAGTCTGGGGTACGACCGACGACGGCAGGAGCTGGCGCGAGCTCACGGGTGGCCTTCCCGAGATCGGCAAGGTGACGAGCCTCCTCGTCGACCCCTACGACGCCGACATCGTCTACGCCGGCACCTGGCGCCGCGCCTACCGCAGCGACGATCGCGGCTTTTCCTGGCAGGGTATCTTCGACGGCATGGTGCTCGACTCCGAGGTTTTCACTCTGCGCCCCGGCCCGGGCGGAGTGGGCGACCTGTGGGCCTCGACCTGCGGCTGGGTCTATCACGGCACCGGCCGCGGCGCAGAGTGGCGCCGCCACGAGCGAGGCATGGCCGAGCGACGCACGCCGGCCTTCGAGGTCTTGCCCAGCGGCCGGCTGCTCGCCGGCACCGTGGCGGGGCTCTACGTCTCGGACGACGGCGGAGACTCGTTCCAGCGCGTCACCGGCAGCGAGCTGACGCTCTCCGAGATCGCCTTCCATGGCGCGCGGCCAGAGCGCATCTTCCTCGCCACCGAGGGGGCGGGCGTCTGGCGGTCGCTCGACGGCGGCGAGTCCTTCCAGCCCACTGTGCGCGGCATGACCTCGCTCAGGGTGACCGACCTCGCGGCCAACAGCCACGAGATCCTGCTCGCCGTGCGCCACGCCGGCCCGGCCTCGGGCGTGCACTGGACGGACCCGCTCGACCTCGATCTCTCCTCCGATGGCGCGCCGCTGCCGACCGTGCTCGACCTCGCGGCCGAGGGCGACCGGCTCTACGCCGCCACCGAGCGCGGGCTCTTCGAGCGCCGCGGCACTGCCTGGCTGCGGGTGCCGGAGCTCGGCGAGGGACGCGTCGAGGAGGTCGAGGCCGGCGCCCGCGGGGTGGCGGCGCGCACAGCGCAAGGCGTGTGGGTGCGGCGCGAGGGCGCCTTCACGGTCCTGCCGCCGCGCGCCGGCGCCGCCCGCCGCATCCAGTGGGTGGGCGCCGCGCTCTGGATCACCGACGAGCGCGGCATCTTCTCCCCCGACTCCGGGCCGGTGCCCGCGCCTCCCGGCGCCGTGCAGCTCCTCGCGCTGGGCGAGCGCTCGCTGTGGACGGGGAGCCAAGGCGTCTGGGTCAGCCCGCACCCCACCGGCGAGCCGCCCTGGCAGCGCCTCGCGGCGCGCCCGGCGCGGGCTCTCCCGACCGGCGACCCCGAGTTCCCGGTCCTCTTCCTCGGCGAGGGGCAGGAAGGGATGCTCTACCACCGGACCTTGAAGAGCCTCTCGCTCGAGCTTCCCGTCGCCACCCAGGACGTGGCGGCCGCGCTCCTCGCCCAGGGCCGCCTCTTCGTCGGCACACCGGGCAACGGCCTGCTCTACGCGGACATGCTGACGGTCGAGTAGCCTACGGAGCTTCCTCTTCCCGCTCGCCGGTGAGCCCCAGCTTCTTGCCGTAGTACCGGAACGACCGGAAGGTCATGCCCAGGAGCTCGGCGGCCTTGGTCTGGACGCCGGCGCAGCGCTCGAGGGCTTGGGCCATCAAGTCGCGGCGCACGTCGTCCAGGTGGGCGTCGAGGTTCAGGCCTTCGGCGGGGAGCTCGATCTCCGTGGCACCGGGGCCAGGGCGCAGCAGGTGCGTCGGGATGTCGTCGGCGCCGAGGGAGTCGCCGGTCGAGAGCGCCAGGGCCCGCTCGATGACGTTCTCGAGCTCGCGCACGTTGCCGGGCCAGTGGTAGGCCTCGAGGATCTTCAAGGCCTCGACGGAGAGGCGCTTGGGCGCGATCGCCATCTCGGTGGCGTACTTGGTGATGAAGTGCTTGACCAGGAGCGGGATGTCCTCGCGCCGCTGGCGCAGCGGTGGCAACCGGACGGGGATCACGTTGATGCGGTAGTAGAGGTCCTCGCGGAACTCGCCGGTCTCCACCATCTGCGCCAGGTCGCGGTTGGTGGCGGCGATGATCCGCACGTCGATCGCTTCCTCGACGTTGCTGCCCACGGCGCGGGCCCGCTTGTCCTGGAGGGTGCGCAGGAGCTTGACCTGCATGGCGGGCGACATCTCGCCCACCTCGTCGAGCAAGAGCGTCCCGCCGTCGGCGGCCTGGAAGAGGCCGCGCTTGTCGGCCACCGCGCCGGTGAACGAGCCCCGCTTGTGGCCGAAGAGCTCGCTCTCGAGCAGGGTCTCCGGCAGGGCGCCGCAATTGACCGACAGGAACCGGCCCTCGTGGCGCGGGCTCGCGTAGTGGAGGGCCCGCGCGATCAGTTCCTTGCCCGTGCCACTCTCGCCCTCGAGGAGCACCGTCGAGTTGGTGCGCGCCACGCGCTCGATGACGGTGAAGATCTCCTGCATGCGGCGGCTGCGGCCGACGATCGACTCGAAGCCGTAGCGATGCTCGAGCTCGCGCTTCAAGTAGACGTTCTCGTCGACGAGCTGGTGCTTCTCGAGCGCCTTCTGGAGGACGACCTTCAGCTCCTCGACGTCGAAGGGCTTGGAGAGGTAGTCGTCGGCGCCGAGCTTCATGGCTTCGATCGCCGAGCGGGTGGAGGTGAACGCCGTCATCATGATCACCGACGGCGGGCTCGGCCGCCGACGGATCTCCTCCAGGAGCTCGAGGCCGTTGCCGTCCGGCATCATCACGTCGCAGAGCACCAGGTCGGGCTCGCGCTCGGCGAGGTGGCGGCGCGCCTCCGCCAGGGAAGGTCGGGTATCGACGTCGTAGCCCTCGCCCTCGAGCAGCAACCGCAGGAAATCGAGCAGACTCGGCTCGTCGTCCACGACGAGGATGGCGGCGTTCATCCGTGGGCGGGCGCGGCCGGTGGCGGCACCGGCAGCGTGACGGTGATGCGGGTGCCGCTCCCCGGCGCGCTCTCGACGGCGAGCTGGCCGCCGTGCTCCTGGACGATGCGATAGACGATCGCCATGCCGATGCCGGTGCCGGCGTCGAAGAAGGACTGGAAGGGGTGGAACAGCTTGATCCGTTGTTCCTCGGTCATGCCCCGCCCGGTGTCGGCGAACTCGATGCGGTAGGACGCGTCGGCGAGTGTACCCCGAACGCGGAGCGCGCCACCGTCCGGCATGGCACGCAAGGCGTTGCGCGCCAGGTTCCAGAAGATCTGGGCCACCTGGTCCGGGTCGGCTAGCAGCTCGGCGGCCGGCGGCTCGAGCTCGAGGCCGAGCTCGTGGCGCGGTGAGACCTCCGGGCTGTTGCGCAAGAGCTCCACGTTCTCGCGCAAGAGCGCGGCGATGTCGAACCGGCTCGAGGTGCGCTCGCGCGGCCGGGCGAAGCGGAGGAAACCCTTGATCGTGCGGTCGAGCCGTTGGCTCTCCTTGAAGATGATGTCGAGGAGCGGCCGGTGGCGCCCGTCGTCGGCGAGCGAGCCGGACAGGAGCTGCACGGAGCCCGAGAGCGCCGCCAGGGGGTTCCCGATCTCGTGAGCGATGCCGGCAGCCATCTCTCCCACCGCCGCCATGCGGTCCTTCATGCGCACCTCGTCCTGCAATCGGCGCCAATCGGAGAGGTCCTGGAAGATGACGATGAAGCCCGCCGGCACTCCCTCCGCCGAGGTCAGGCGCGAGACCGAGAAGCCGATCGTCTTGACGGCGTCGCCGATGGGCACCTCGGCCTCGGTGCGCAGGTGGCTGGCGCGTCCCGGGTTGCGGACGATATCGGCCCACTCGGCGCTGGAGATGAGGCCCGTCGCGGTCACGTGTTCGCCGACCGCGTGGCGTGCTCCCAGGGCCAGGATCTCGCGCGCCGCCGGATTGACGCTGGTGACGAGGCCGGCGAGATCGCAGGTGATGAGCCCACTGGGGATCGACTCGACGACGTCTTGGTGAACGACCCGCAGGTGGGCGAGATCGGCGCGCTCTACTTCGAGCTCGCGCGCCGTCGTCGTCGCGCTGCCGGCGAGCCGGGCGGTCAGGTAGGCGACGGCGTAGAAGCCGGCGGCGTGAGCGACGACGTTGTAGAGCAGCCGCCAGCGCGGGATCAAGAGGGCCCCGAGCTCCCCAGGCGGGACCAGCCAACCCGCGGTGATGCCCCACACCGTCAACGCGTAGAGCGCCCAGGCGGCCGTCGCTGCCAGGAAGCCGCCGGGGGTGCCGAGGATCGAGGCGGCGAGGATGATCACCAGGAAGTAGAGCACCGAGGAGGGACTGCTCACTCCACCGAAGTAATAGACGAGGCCGGTGGTGAAGAGTAGATCGCCGCCGATCTGGAGGACGGCCTGCAGCCGCGGCCGGTTGGGCAGGAAGCGCAGCAGAGCGAGGTAGGCGAGGGTGGCGAAGTAGATGAGCCCGACGAGGGCGTAGAGGAAGTCCGCGTCGGGGCTCTCCGCGGGCCGCGCCAGCTCGAGGAGGAAGGCGGCGATCGCGAAGCTGGTCACCGCCGCCAAGCGCACGGCGATCAGCCAGTGCAGCCGGCGCGCCAGCGAAGCGCCCTCCGCCGAGCCCGACTCGGCGGAGGGGGAGAGCGGATCGCGGAGCACGGCCGCGGAGCCTACGAGATGCGGCCGAGGATCGAGTACAGGGGCAGGTACATCGCCGTCACGATGAAGCCGATGATGACGCCCAGGAACACGATCATGAGCGGCTCCAAGAGCTTGATCAGGCCGGCCACCGCGGTGTCGACCTCGTCCTCGTAGAAGTCGGCGATCTTGGTGAGCATCTGGTCGAGGGCGCCGGTCTGCTCGCCGACGTAGATCATCTGCACGACCATCGGCGGGAACACCTTGGTCTCGCGCAGCGGCGCGGACAGGGTCTTGCCCTCCTCGACGCTGCGCCGTACGGCCATCACGGCGTCCTCGATGATGGCGTTGCCGGAGGTCTTGGCGGTGATCTCCAGGCCCTCGAGGATCGGCACGCCGGAGGCGGTCAGCGTGGAGAGGGTGCGGCTGAAGCGCGCCACGGCGATCTTGCGCAGCAACATGCCGATCACCGGCAGTTTGAGCAGCATGCCATCGATGATGCGCCGTCCGCGGTAGGTCTTGTGGTAGGCGCGAAGGGCGAAGAAGAGGCCGATCGCGATCAGGATCAGGCCCCAACCGTAGCGGCCGACGATCTGGCTGCAGCGGATGATGATGCGGGTCAGGAGGGGCATCTCGCCGCCGAGGCTCGCGAACAGTTGGGTGAAGACCGGGATGACCTTCCACAGAATGACGTAGACGACGACGATGGCGATCGAGATCACCACCGCGGGATAGATCATCGCCGAACGGATCTGGTTCTTGAGGCGATACAGCTTCTCGAGGTAGGTCGAGAGCCGTTGCAGGATGATGTCGAGGATACCGCCCGCCTCGCCCGCCGCCACCATCGAGACGTAGAGCTGGTCGAACGCCGCCGGGTGCTTGGCCATGGCCTCGGAGAGCGAGGAGCCCGCCTCGACCTCGGCGCGCACCAGTTGGATGATCTCGCGGAACTTGCGGTGCTCCTCCTGCTCGCCCAGGATCTCGAGGCAGCTGACGAGGGGAAGACCGGCGTCGAGCATGACCGAGAACTGGCGCGTGAAGACCGCCAGCCGCTTCGTGCTGATGCGCAGCGGGAGCTTGGGCAGCAGGGGGATCTCGCGTCCCTTCTCGCGCAGCGAGGAAACGCGGATCTGCTGCCGGCGCAGCGTGGCGGTGGCGGCGGCGCGCGAGTCGGCCAGGAGGATGCCCTCCTGGAACTGCCCGGCGCGAGTACGACCCTTCCAGACGAAACTGGGCATCGGTTAGCTCCTTGCCGCCTGCGCCGGCTGCAGGCTGGCGCTCAGGGAGCCCACGCCGCGCGAGATGATCTCCTGCAACTCGTCGGGACTGGACGAACGGGACATCGCCAGTTGTAGCGTGATCTGGCGTTTGAAGTAGAGGGACGCCAGTGACTGGTTGAACGTCTGCATACCGAACTTCGCCTGCCCGGTTTGCATCATGCCGTAGATCTGGTGCACCTTGTCCTCGCGGATCAGGTTGCGGATGGCGACGTTGGGGATGAGGATCTCCATGGCCAGCGACCGGCCCTTGCCACTCGCGCGCGGCAGCAGCGATTGGCAGAGGATGCCTTCGAGCACGAAGGAGAGCTGCACGCGGATCTGCTCTTGCTGGTGGGGCGGGAAGATGTCGATGATGCGGTTGACGGTCGACATCGCCGAGTTGGTGTGCAGCGTGGCGAAGGTCAGGTGACCGGTCTCGGCGATGCGCAGCGCCGCCTCCACCGTCTCCAGATCCCGCATCTCGCCCACCAGCACGACGTCGGGGTCTTCGCGCAGCACCGAGCGCAGCGCGTTGTGGAAGCTGTGGGTGTCGGAATGCAGCTCGCGCTGGTTCACGAGACAGCTCTTGTGCTGGTGCAGGTACTCGATCGGATCCTCGATGGTGACGATGTGCTCGCGGCGCTCGCGGTTGATCTTGTCGACCATGGCGGCGAGCGTCGTCGATTTGCCCGAGCCCGTCGGCCCGGTGACCAGCACGAGGCCGCGCGGCTTGTCGCAGAGCTTCTCGACCACTCCCGGGACGCCGAGCTCGCGGAAGCCGCGGATCTCGAACGGGATCTGGCGGAAGGCGCCGGCGATGGCGCCCCGTTGGTGGAAGACGTTGGCGCGGAAGCGCGCCATGCCGCGGATGCCGAAGGAGAAGTCGAGCTCCCAGTCCTCCTCCAGGGTCTGCTTCTGCTTGTCGGTCAAGATCGAGTAGGCGAGCTGCTTGGTCTCCGACGGCGTCAGCGGCGGGTGGTTCAAGGGATGGAGGACGCCGTCGATGCGGATCTGCGGCGGCGAGCCCGTCGTCACGTGGAGGTCGGACGCTCCCTGGTCCACCATCTCCTTCAACATCTCGTTGAGGGTCAGCGGCATCGAGGCTCCCCCTACTTAAGTACCCATCGCCAAAGACGTTCTCGCAGCTTATAGCATCCCCGGGCGGGGGAGACAACGGGAAGGTCCACAGCCGCCCTGTTAACCTCGCCAGCCCGGTGAGCGAGCCCCTCTCCTACCACGACGAAGAGGTCCTGGGCCGGGCCTATGACGCCCGGCTGATGCGGCGCCTGCTGGGCTATCTGCGGCCGTACCGGGGGATGGTCGTGGGGGCGGTGGGGCTGATCTTGGCCTCTTCTCTCCTGCAGCTCGTGGGACCGCTGGCGACGGCGGTGGCGATCGACGTCTTCATGCGCCCCGGGGGCGAGGCCCCCGCGGCCGGCGCCAGCCGCTTCGTCGAGGCCTTCCTGGCGCGGCGGGGCGTCGAGCTCGATCCGGTCGCCGGTCTCGGCGCCCTCTCCCTGATCTACCTCGGCTCCCTGGTGGCGACCTTCGCGGTGCTCTACGTCCAGGGCTACGTCCTGGAGCTCATGGGGCAGCGGGTGATGTTCGACCTGCGGCGGCAGGTCTTCGGGAAGCTCCAGCGGTTGCCCGTGGCCTTCTTCGACCGCAACCCGATCGGGCGCCTGGTGACCCGGGTCACCAACGACGTCGACGCCTTGAACGAGCTGTTCACGGCCGGCATCGTCGCCATCCTGGGGGACATCGCGCTCCTGGGCGGCATCGTCGGCCTCCTCTTCTGGCTCGACTGGCGCCTCGCCCTCGTCACCTTCGCCATCCTGCCGCTGCTCGGGGCCCTCACCGTCTGGTTCAAGAACCGGGCGCGACAGAGCTACCGCGAGGTGCGCGCCAAGCTCGCCCGCATCAACGCCTTCCTGCAAGAGCACATGACCGGCATGTCGATCGTGCAGCTCTTCGGCGGCGAGGCGCGCGCCCTCGAGCGCTTCGCCGCCGTCAATGACGAGCACCGGGCGGCCAACGTTCGCTCGATCTTCTACTACGCCGTCTACTACCCCATGGTCGAGCTGATCACCGCGCTCGGCGTCGGCCTCATCCTCTGGTACGGAGGCGGGGAGGTGATCCGCGGTGCCCTGTCGATCGGCGTGCTGGTCGCCTTCCTGCAGTACGCGCAGCGCTTCTACCAACCCCTCTCCGACCTCTCCGAGAAGTACAACATCTTGCAGGCGGCGATGGCGAGCTCGGAGCGTGTCTTCCGGCTGCTCGACCGACCGCTGGAGATCGACTCGCCGGAGCGCGCTCACGTGCCAAGAGAGATCGTCGGCACGATCGAGTTCGACCGTGTGGCGTTCGCCTACCAGGAGGGCGCGCCCGTCCTGCGCGACCTGTCGTTCGCGGTCGCGCCGGGCGAGACCGTGGCGGTCGTCGGTCACACGGGGGCCGGCAAGTCGACGCTCGCCAACCTCCTGCTGCGCTTCTACGACGTCATCGGCGGCGCCGTACGGGTGGACGGCGTCGACGTGCGCGACTGGGACCTCGCCCGCCTGCGCCGGGCGATCGGCCTGGTTTTACAGGACGTCTTTCTCTTCTCCGGCGACGTGGGCGGCAACATCCGGCTCGGCGAGGCGGCGATCGACGACGCGCGGCTCGCCTGGGCGGCGCGCGAGGTGGAGGCCCTCGACTTCATCGAGCGCCTGCCGGGCGGCTTCGCGGCGCCGGTGCGCGAGCGCGGGGCGGGCCTGTCGGTAGGGCAGAAGCAGCTCATCGCTTTCGCCCGGGCGCTGGCCTTCGACCCCAAGATCCTGATCCTCGACGAGGCGACGGCCTCCATCGACACCGAGACCGAGCAGCGCATCCAGGCCGCCCTCGAGCGCCTCTTGGCCGGCCGCACCAGCCTGGTCATCGCCCACCGCCTCTCCACCATCCAGCGCGCCGACCGCATCCTCGTCCTCCACAAAGGCTGCCTGCGCGAGACCGGCACCCACCAGGAGCTCCTCGCCCAACGCGGCATCTACCACCGGCTCTACCAGCTCCAGTACCGGGAGCAGGCGGCCTAACTCGAGCCGAAGAGGACCTCGCCGCCCAGGGTGAGGAGCGCCGGTCCGGCGATCTCGTCGCTGCGGTCGACGACGAGCTTGCCGTCCTTCGTCAGGTGCTCGACGAGCGCCGCCACGTTGCGGGCGTAGAGGAGGCTCGCGTCGTGGGGGACGGTCGTCGCCAAGTTGTGCGGCCCGAGGATCCGCACGCCGCCGACCTCGACCTCTTCGCCCAGGCGCGTGTGCTGGCAGTTTCCGCCTTGCTCGGCGGCGAGGTCGACGACGACGGCGCCGGGCTTCATCGCCGCCACCATCTCCGCGGTCAAGAGCACCGGCGCCCGCTTGCCCGGCACCAGGGCCGTGGTGATGACGACGTCGGCGCCCCGTAGGCGCTCGGTCAGGATGGCGCGCTGGCGGGAGAGGAACTCCTCTCCCATCTCGCGGGCGTAGCCGCCCTGGCCCTCGCCCGACTCCATTCCGGGGAGCTCGATGAACCTTCCCCCCAGCGACTCGACCTGCTCCTCGACCGCCGGCCGGATGTCCGACACCTCGACCACGGCGCCCAGGCGTCGTGCCGTCGCCAGGGCCTGGAGTCCCGCCACCCCGGCGCCCAGGACGACCACCCGAGCCGGCCGGACCGTGCCGGCGGCGGTGGTCATCATCGGGAAGAGCCGCGGGCAGGCGGCGGCGCCGAGGAGTACCGCCTTGTAGCCGGCGATGCTCGCCTGCGAGGAGAGCGCATCCATGCCTTGGGCGCGGGTGACGCGCGGGATCAGCTCCATCGCCAGCGCCGTCACCCCCCGCGCGGCCAGCCGGCGCGCCCGCTCGCCGTCGTGCGGGCCGAGCAGCCCGACGACGACCGCGCCGGTCGCCAGGAGGTCGATCTCCTCGTCGCCGGGCGGACCGACCTCGAGGACGAGGTCGGCTGTACCCCACGCCACGACTCGGTCGGCGGCGATCGTCGCCCCGGCCGCCGCGTACTCTCGATCGGCGAAGCCCGAGGCCTCTCCGGCCCCGCCCTCGAGGGTCACCGCGAAGCCCCGCCCGACCAGCCGACGGACCGTCTCCGGCGTCGCCGCCACCCGTGTCTCCTGCGCGGCCCGCTCCCGGGGAACGAAAACGCTTGTCATGAGGCGGGCGCGGATCCTAGCAGGGGCGCCGGGACACCTTCAGCCGCGCTCGTCGGCCTTCGCCGGCCGCAGCCATGAGACCAGCACCGAGACGGCGAGCAACGAGCACACCGCGCCGAGCGAGATGCCGATCGGGATCTCCACCCACTTCTCGACCAGCATCTTGATGCCGATGAAGACCAGGACCGCACCCAGCCCGATCGGCAGATAGCGGAAGCGGTCCATCAGGTCGCGCAGCAGGAAATAGAGCGCCCGCAGACCGAGCACCGCCAGGATGTTCGAAGTGAACGCGATGTAGGGGTCCGTCGTCACGCCGAAGATCGCCGGAATCGAGTCGAAAGCGAAGAGCACATCGGTCGTCTCCACCACCAGCAGCACCAACACCAGCGGCGTGAAGAGACGGCGGCCGCCTTCGCGGACGGTGAAGTGCTGCTCGTGGTACTGGGAGGAGATCGGGAAGAAGCGCCGGAAGAGACGCACCACCGGGTTGTGCTCCGGGTGCACCTGCGGCTCGCTCTGGCGCATGAGCCGCAAGCCAGTCACCACGAGGAACACGCCGAAGACGTAGAGCAGCCAGTGGAAGCGATGGATCAAGCTCGTCCCCACGAGGATGAAGGCGGCGCGCAGCACGATCGCCCCCGCCACGCCCCAGAACAGCACCCGGTGCTGGTACTCGCTGGGCACCGCGAAGAAGCGGAAGACGACGAGGAAGACGAAGATGTTGTCGACCGAGAGCGAGTACTCGAGGAGATACCCGGTGAGGAACTGGAGGCCGACCTGGCCCCCGAAGCGCCAGGCCACCCAGCCGTTGAAGGCGAGCGACAGCGCTACCCAGAAAAGGCTCCAGCCCGCCGCCTCGCGGAAGCGCAAGACGTGCGGCCGCCGTTGCAACACACCCAGGTCGAAGGCGAGCAGACCCGCGATCAGGACGAGGAAGACCGTCCAGTGGTGCGGCGCGGCGACGGAGTGGATCGGAGCCTCCGAGGTGGGGTGGGCGGCGAGGTAAGGGCGCGGAGTGTATCAGCCGCTTCGCGGTAGCATCGCGCCGCATGGCGTCGCGCTTCGTCACTTTCGAGGGGCCGGACGGCAGCGGCAAGTCGACCCACCTCGAGCGGGCCGCGGCCTGGCTCGCCGAGCGCGGCATCCCCTGTCGCACGACGAGCGAGCCGGGCGGCACCGACTTCGGCCGCGCCGTGCGCGGCGTCTTCTTGGGCGCCCGCGCCGCCGACGGCATGGTCGAGGCGCTCCTCGTCTTCGCCGCCCGCCGCCAGCACCTCTCCGAGGTCATCGAGCCCGCGCTCGCCGCCGGCCGTCACGTCCTCTGCGACCGCTTCACCGACTCGACCCTCGCCTACCAGGGCTTCGGCCGCGAGGTACCGCTCGCCGACCTCGAGGCGCTCGACCGCCTCGCCACCGGCGCCCGCCGCCCGGACCGCACGCTGCTCTTCGACCTGCCGGCGGGGGCGGCGCGCGGGCGCGGACAGTCCGCCGCGCGGCGCGCCCAAGCGGGCGGCGTCAATCGCCTCGACGTCGAGGATCTCGCCTTCTACGAGCGCGTCCGCGACGGCTTCCTCGAGCTGGCGCGGCGCGAGCCCGGGCGCTTCCGGACGATCGACGCCAGCGGCGACGTCGCCGCCACCGAGCGGCAGGTGCGGGCGGCCCTTGTCGATCTCTTTCCCTCGCTCTTCGCCCCGTGAGCTTCGACGCCACCCTCGACCTCGCCCGCGCCGGCCGCCTCTACCCGTCGGTGATCCTCCACGGTGGCGACGCCGCCGCCCGCCGCGAGGCGGCGTTGGCGCTCGCCCGGATCCTCCTCTGCGACGGACGGCCGAACGCCGAGGGCTGCCGCAGGCGAGTGGTGTGGCCGAGCGACGCCTCGGGGCTCTTTCATCCGGATTTCCACGTCCTCGAGCGCGACACCAAGATCGCCACCTCGGTCGAGGCGACCCGCGAGTTCTCGAGGGAGGCGCACATGGCGCCGTTCGAGGCCGGGGCGCAGGTCTTCGTCCTCGCCAGCGCCGAGAGCCTGTCGCTCGATGCCGCCAACGCCCTGCTGAAAGCCCTCGAGGAGCCCCACCTGCGGGCGCCACGCCATTTCCTGCTGCTCGCGCCGGCGCAGTTCGACCTGCTGCCGACGCTGCGCAGCCGCTCGCTCGCCGTCTACCTGGGGGCGGCGACGCGCCCCGACGCGGCGAGGGTCGAAACGCTGGCAGCGGCTCTCGGGGCCGCCCTCCGGGCCTGGCGCGAGGGGCGCTCGACCGCCGACCTGCTGGTGGCGGCGGCCGCCCTCGAGGAGGCGGGAGGGCCCGACGGCCGCGGCTGGAGCGATCTGCGGGCCACGGCGCCGTGGGTGCTGGCCGCAACCGCCGTCGTCGAGACGGCCAAGGCCTCGCCGGGGGCGTCCGACCGCCGCGCCCTCCTCGCCCTGGCGGACGACCTCCTGGCCGCCCTGCCCTGGCGCCTGCGCGGCATCCCGCCCCAGCGCATTCTCGAAGGGCTGGTCTTCCGCCGGCTGGCCGGCTAAAATCGCTCCCTCGCCGGCGCAGTCCCGCCGACCCGACTCAACCCTTCCCGAGGAGTTCGCAACGATGTTGGCTTCACACGACGACGATTCCGCGCCGCGCGCCTGCCGCGCGCTGGCCTGGCAAAGGGCGGCCCTGGCCGTCTGTTGGCTGTTCATCGGCACGGTTGCTTGCGCCGCCCAGCCGGCCGGCTCGGAGGCCGACGGCGCCGACAAAGTGCTCGCCACGGTGGGCTCGCGCTCGATCACCGAGGCGGAGGTCGCGGAGGTGGTCAAGAGCGACCTGATGCGGGTCGACCAGGAGCGCTACGAGCTGATCGCCAGGGGCCTCCAGGGCCGCATCGAGCAGGTGATGCGCGAGCTCGAGGCCGCGCAGGCCGGCCTCGGCGTCGACGAGCTGGTGGCGCGCGAGGTCGACGCCAAGCTCGACCCGGTGAGCGATGCGGACGTCGACGCCTTCTACGAGCAGAACCGCGCGCGGATCAACCAGCCCAGGGAGGAGATCGGGCCGCGCATCCTCGAGTACTTGACGCAGCAGAAGCGCGGCCAGGCGATGGCCACGTGGATGTCGGCGCTGCGCGAGAAGTACGCCGTGACGACGCTCCTCGAGCCGATCCGCATGGAGGTGGCGGCCGAGGGCTTCCCGGCCAAGGGACCCGCCGACGCGGCGGTGACGATCGTCGAGTTCTCGGACTTCGAGTGTCCCTACTGCGGCCGCATCGTGCCGACCCTCCAGCAGGTGACCGAGAAGTACCCCAACGAGGTGCGCTTCGTCTTCCGCCAGTTCCCGCTCAACATCCATCCCAACGCCCAGAAGGCCGCCGAGGCGTCGCTGTGCGCCAACGAGCAGGGCAAGTTCTGGGAGATGCACGACGCGATGTTCACCAACCAGAGAGCGCTCGGCGTCGATCAGTTGAAGGCTGCGGCGGCGACGCTCGGCCTCGACGCGACCGCCTTCAACGAGTGCCTCGACTCCGGCCGCACGGCTGCGGCGGTGGCCGCCGACCTCGCGGCCGGCTCGGCCGCCGGCGTCTCGGGGACGCCCGCGATGTTCGTCAACGGTCGCTTCGTCTCGGGCGCCGTGCCCTTCGAGCAGCTCGACGCCGTCATCGGAGAAGAGCTGAAGCGCGCCGCCCCGGCGAGCTAGGGCAGCGTCGCTAGTGCCCGGCGACCTCCCTCCGGACGAGATCGCCGCGGCCCTGCATCGGGTCGCCGACCGCATCGCGCACTACCTCGAGGCGGTCGGCGACTATCCGGTGCTGCCGCGGGTGGCGCCGGGGGAGGTCGCGGTGCGCCTCCCGGAATCGCCGCCCCTCGCCGCCGAGCCGCTCGACAGGGTGCTCGACGACTACGAGCGGCTGATCGAGCCCAACGTCACCCACTGGAACCACCCCGGGTTCCTCGCCTACTTCGCGATCACCGGCTCGGGGCCGGGGATCGTCGCCGAGGCTCTCTCGGCGGCGTTGAACGTCAACGCCATGCTGTGGCGGACGGCCCCCGCCGCGACCGAGCTCGAGGAGCGGGTCTGCGACTGGCTGCGTCAGATGCTGGGCTTGCCCGAGGCCTTCCGCGGCCACTTGAACGACACCGCCTCGATCGGCACCCTCCTGGCCCTCGCCGCGGCCCGCGAGCGGGCCGGGCTCGATGTCCGCGAGCGGGGCCTCGCCGGCCGCGCCGAGGTGCCGCCGCTCGTCGTCTACGCCAGCGACCAAGCCCACTCGGTGGTGGACAAAGCGGTCTTGACGCTGGGCCTCGGCCTGGCGAACCTCCGCCGCATCGGCAGCGACGAGAGCTTCCGCATGGACGCCGGCCTGCTCGAGCGGGCGATCCTCGAGGACCGCCTTGCTGGGCGGCTCCCGATCGCCGTCGTCGCCACCGCTGGGACGACCTCCTCGACGAGTGTCGATCCCCTGGAGGCGGTGGGAGAGGCGGCCGCGCGCCACCACCTCTGGTTCCACGTCGACGCCGCCTACGCGGGGAGCGCTGCCATCTGCCCGGAGTTGCGCCCGGCCTTCGCCGGCTGGGAGTGGGCGGACTCGATCGTCCTCAACCCCCACAAGTGGCTGTTCGTGCCCTTCGACTGCTCGGTGCTCTACGTGCGCGACGTCGAGGAGCTCAAACGCACGTTCTCCGTCGTGCCCGAGATCCTGAGGACCTCCGACCCCGGGGTCACGAACCTGATGGACTTGGGGCTCCAGCTCGGCCGCAAGTTCCGCGCCTTGAAGCTCTGGATGGTGATCCGCGCCTTCGGCGTCGAGGGCCTCCAGGCCGCGATCCGCGAGCACTGCCGGCTGGCGCGCCTCTTGGCCGAGCGCATCGCCTCCCACCCCGATTTCGAGGTCGTCGCTCCCGTGCCCTTCTCGACCGTCTGCTTCCGCTGGACCCCGCCGGGCTCCCCGGAAGAGCAGGACGCCGCCAACGAGCGCCTCTTGACCGCGATCAACGCCCTCGGCCCCGTCTTCCTCTCCCACACCAAGCTCGCCGGCCGCTACGTCCTGCGGGTCGCGATCGGCAACCTGAAGACCACGCAGGAGCACATCGAGCAGGCCTGGGGCCTCATCCGCGAAGCGGCGAAACGACTCGAGTAGGGAGCCGGGGCGCGATCTAGAGCGTCAGCAGATCCCGGTAGGCGCTGCCCCGCGGCGCGATCGCGAGCACCAGCACGAGGATGCGCCGCGCCTCGTGGCGATAGACGATCCGCAGCGGGCCCACGCGCAGCGATCGTCGCCCGGCGAGCGGCCCCTGGAGCGGCTTGCCCGCCTCCGGCTCCTCCTGGACGCGATCGAGGTCCGCGATCTGACGGCGACCCGCCTCCTGCTACCCTCCGCCCACCCAACCTGGGAGGACGCCGCCATGCCGTCGCGATCGAAGCGCCCGGCCGCCAAGGGCGCCGGGCGAGGGACGAAGCCCAAGCCGAAACCGAAGCCCGACCCGGGCACTCCGCCCGGCGGGGTGCCGCCCGGTATCGCGCCACCCGCTCCGGGCCCCGGCCCGGCGCCGCCGCCCGGCACGCCGCCGCGCCCGACGCTCGACGACGCCGTCCGCGACCTCAATGGCCTCTACGTGCCCGGCGCGCTCGGCACGGCGCTCGCCATGGCCTCGTATCTGTTGAGCCGCTTCCTCGGCGGCGAAGAGGACGGCTTCAACCCCCAGCTCGAGGCGCCGTCGCTGCGCGAGCTCGCCCGCCGCACCGACCTGAGCTTCTCCGCCGCCTCCCTCTCGGTCGCGATTGGCGTCTACCTCCAGCATCCGCTCCTCGACCCAGCGCTCGCCGTCCAGCTCACCCTCTCGCACCACCGCCTGCTCCTCGGCGTCCCCGACGCGAAGGGGAAGAACCAGCTCGCCGCCCTCGCCGTCCGCAACCGGCTCGACGTCGAAGAACTGAAAATCGAGGTCCAGGCCTATCGTCGCCGGCACCACCTGCCCCCCATCGGCCGTCCGCCCGCCCACCCCGTCCTCCACGCGCTACGCCGCATCCGCCGGGAGGGCGGCGACCTCCTCGAGGAGCTCGAAGAGCCGCTGCCGCCTGCACTCCTCGCCGAGGCCCGCTCCCTCTACCGCGCCGCCGCCAAGCGCCTCGCTAAGGCCGGCAAGATCCTCGAGGCCGACACCAGCGCGGCAAAGCGGGCCTAGGGAGTCAGGTTGGGTTGTGAAAATTTCTGCGGATGAAATACAACAACAGTTGCGTTTTCAGTTACTTACATGACATTAGTTTGTACTTTACACGTGTAAACAGTCGGCCTCATGACGATAAGTCTAAACAGCTCAAGTAGTTGGGTTGCGATTTTAGCCCGTTAGAACCTCAGCGGCGCCGCCGGGGCTCCCAGCGGTGCCGCTCGAGGTCCACCCTCCCGCGGGCGTCGAACTTCACTCCTTCTTCTTCCAGCAGGTGGCGCTGCCAGCCTTGCTCCGGGCCGGCGCCGCGGCGCGGGCTCACCTCGCCCCTGGCGTTGATCACCCGTTGCCAGGGGACGTCGCTGCCGTCGGGCAGGTCGTGGAGGGCGTAGCCCACCTGCCGGGCGTGGCTGGGGTAGCCGGCCAGGGCCGCCACCTGGCCGTAGGTGGCCACCCGTCCGCGGGGGATGCGGCGCACGACGGCGAGGAGCCTGTCGCGGCGGATGGCTCTCGGCTCAGGCGCCACCGGCGTAGGCGGCGGCGAAAGTCTGCGACCACTCCTCGAGCGTCGTGGGGGTGGTGCTCTCGGCCGACCTGGGCTCGGTCGGCCGGAGGAGCCCGTCGTTGATGGCGCGCTGCATCTCGACGTAGGCGGCGGCGACACTCGGCGAGAGGCCCGCCGCGAGCAGGGCCTGGAGCGTGTCCTCGTAGGAGAACTGCACGTAGGGAAGATCGGCCTTGCCGATTGCGGCACCCAGGATGCGAGTCGCCTCGGCGAAGGTGAGGTCGCGCGAGCCGAGCGCGTAACGGATGGCCCCGCCGCCGGCGTCGGCGGCGAGCAGCGCCGCGGCGACGTCGGCGAGGTCCCGGGTCGCCACCGTCGGCACGGCGACATCGGGCGCCACCGCCGAGCCGTTGATGCCCGCGCTCCGGATCAGGCCGAGGTTGTGGAGGAAGTTCTCCATGAAGTAGGCGGCGCGCAGCGCCGTGACCTCGACACCCGGGACCGCCCGGAGCGTCTGCTCGAGGTCGTGGAGGCCGGCGATCGGACCGGTGCCCCCGTCGTGCTGCGCACCAATGCTGGAGAGCGCGACCACCCGGCGCACGCCGGCCGTCGCGATCGCCGCCGCTTCGGCCTCGCCCACGGAGCGTTGGAAGGCGCGCAGATCCGGCGCCGTCGGGTGGGGCGGCACCATCGCGAAGACGGCCTCGGCGCCAGCCAAGGCGGCGGCAAGGAACGCGGTGTCCTCGAGCGAGCCGGTGCGCGGCTCGGCGCCGCGGGCAGCCAGCGCCGCGAGACGCTCGCCGCCACGCGCGATGGCGCGCACCGCGAGCCCCCGGCCGAGCAGCAGCTCGGTCAGGCGGCTGCTGATGTTGCCCGTCGCGCCCGTCACGGCGATGATTCTCTGGTCGTTCATCGAGTCGCTCCTTTCGCGCGCCGGCCCCGCGAGCCTGACCGCTCGCGGTTGCAGCTCGGGGTACGGCGCTCCGGTCCCGGAACTGCCGGCGTTCAAGCCGCCCGCCGGAGCGGCCACGAGGCCGGCTCGTCGGTCGGCCGCGCGCGACGGGCGATGACCGTGTCGAGCGCCAGGGCGCCGGAACCGGTGAGGCCGAGGGCGACGCTCAGCACCAGCATGAGCAGCGCAAACTCGTAGCCGTTGGGCAGGAAGAAGCCGTTCGCCAGGTGGACCCGCGTGACGGCGACGAGCATGGCGAAGGCGAGCGGCGCCGCGACGAAGCGCGTGCCCAAGCCGAGGACGAGGGCCAGGCCGCCGAGCGTCTCGGGCGCGATGAGGAGGATTGCCGCCACCGCCGGCAGCGGGAAGCCGAGCGAGGCGACGAAGCCGGTCGTCCCTTCGAGACCGAGCCCGAAGAGCTTCATGCCGCCGTGGGCGAGGAAGACGACGCCCACGATGATGCGGACGAGGGCGATGCCCCAGTGGATCGAGACGGGGTTGCGGGGTTCCATGACCGTGCTCCTTTTCGAACGGTTGTTTGTATGTACGTTACTGACACAGTTGCATTTTTGGCCAAAAAAATCAGCGGCGATCGACGCGCCTCTCGGAGCGCCGGCTACGGCGGCTGACCGACGCTGCTACGTCGGCGATCGTCACGCCGGCGAGCTCGCGCTCGAGCGCTGTCTCGGCCCGCCCGAGGACGCCCGAGAGCGTCGCCTGGATGTTGCAGCCCACCGGGCACTCCGCGTTCGGGGGCGAGTGGTGGAGGGCGAAGAGGTCCTGCCCCTCGACAGCCTTGTAGATCTCGAGCAGCGGGATCCGCGCCGCCGGCCGGGCGAGCTGGGTGCCGCCACCCGCCCCGAGCCGCGAGGCCACGAGCCCGGCCCGGGCGAGCTGGGAGAGCAGCCGCCGGATGAAGCCCGGGTTGGTGTTGACGCTCCCCGCGATGTACGTGGAGGTCAGCGGCCCCCCGCCCTCGGCCTCGAGGAGGGTCAGGATGTGGACGGCGAGGGCGAATCGGCTGCTGGTCGGCATGGCGGGGGTTCGGCTAACTGTCACTATGTTAGTGACACAGTAACCGGATGTCAAGCCCCCGGCCCGCGCCTCCCCGGCCCGGCCTCAGATCACCCAGGCCGCCTCTAGCTTTCTGCCGGCACCGGCTCCGCCGGCCGCACCTCCAGCGCGTTGAGCACGCGGGCGACCCCATCGACCTCGCGCGCCACGCGCTCGGCGAGCAGCCGCTCGGCAGCCGAGCGGACCTTGCCGCCGAGGCGGACGACGCCTTTGTCGGCGACGATCTGGATCGCCGTCGTATCGAAGGCGCCGGTAGCGTAGAGCTCGAACTCGACGGCCTTGGCGAGGCGCTCATCGGCCCGGGGCTGTGGTGCCTCGGCCGGCACCGTCAGCCGGTTCTCGACGGCCGCCACGCCCGGCACGCTGCGCGCGGCGAGCTCGGCGCGATAGCGCTCGTCGGTGTCGGTCACCTGCCCCTCGAGCGTCACTCGGCCGGCGGCCGCCTCGACGGCCACGGCGCCGGCGAGGCCGTGCGGCGCGGCGAGCAGGGCCTGCTGCACGGCGGCTTTCATCTCGAGGTCGGCAACCCGGTTGGCCATGTGCTCGATGCGCGGGTCGGGAGCGGCCGCCACGATGGGAGCGCGGTCCGCGTCCGGGATCAGGGCCTCGATGGCGGCGCTCGAGGCCCGCTGCACGGAGGCCGCTGCCGCGCCGAAGTCGCCGTCGGAGCGCTGGACGACCCAGGCGAAGCCGGCGACGACGAAAAGCGTGAACAACAACGTCCAGAAAAGCGGGCGTTCCATGACCGAGTGTCGTTGCGTGGTGGTCATCTCGGGTCCTCCTCGGATGAGGGTTGGGAGCGTTGCTGGCTCTCGGAGCGCTATCGGTGTCGCCAGCCGGGAGGAGCAAGCGACGTGCCGCGCAGGGGCGCGGCGAAAGCAAGTCGCGTCGAGTGAGCGGCTTGCGCCGCGATGGAGCGCGTGAAGGGCGCCGCGCCCGAGGCTGGACGCAGCGGAGAAACTCCCCACTCATCTGGGTTGTTTCGCCGCCGCTGATACGCTCCCCGAGCGCGGCGGACCCCGGCGCACGATGCAGGCCCTCATCCTGGCAGGTGGAAGTGGCACCCGCTTCTGGCCGGCGAGCCGGCGACGGCGGCCCAAGCAGCTCCTGCCGCTCGACGGCGAGGTGAGCCTGCTGGCCGCCACCTTCGAACGGGTGCGGCCGCTGGCGGGCGGGGTGTGGGTCTCGACCACCGAGGAGCTCGCCCCCGCCGTCCTCGCCGAGCTTCCCGACCTTCCGCCCGAACGGGTGATCGCCGAGCCCGCCGGGCGCAACACGGCGCCGGCGATCGGGTGGTCGCTCTTGGCGATGAGCGAGGCGGCCCGTCGCGACATCGTGGCGGTGCTCCCCGCCGATCATCGGGTAAGGGACGAGGAGTCCTTTCGCGACGCGCTCGCGGCGGCGTGCGATGCGGCGGCGGCAGGCGACCGCGTCCTCACTCTCGGGGTGCGACCCACGCACGCCGAGACCGGCTATGGGTGGCTCGAGGTGGGGGAGACCCTCGACGCCAAGAGCGGCCTCGCCCGCGTCGCTCGCTTCGTCGAAAAGCCCGACCGGGCGGCCGCCGAGCGCCTGCTCGCCGCCGGCGCGCTGTGGAATGGCGGCATCTTCGTCTTCCGCGGTACGACGCTGCTCGCTCACCTGGAAAATCTGGCGCCCGAGATCGCCGGCGGCCTCGCCGCCGCGGCGGCCGAGCCCGCGCGCGCCCGCGACCTTTACGCGGCGCTGCCGGCCATCT
>CAYXXN010000027.1:0-22025 GCA_964469055.1 uncultured Thermoanaerobaculia bacterium | reverse complement strand
CGCCGACCTCTACAACTCCGGCACCGCCCACGAGGAGGACCAGCCCCCTCACCTGCTCATCGCCGACCCCGACATCTGCGCCTACCAGTGCACGGTGCAGTACGCCAACCCCTGCCAACGCTTCTGCCCAGCCAACGTCTACGAGATGGTCGAGGACGCCACGGCGACGGCCGGCCGGCGGCTGCAGATCAACTTCAGCAACTGCGTCCACTGCAAGACCTGCGACGTGATGGACCCCTACCAGATCATCACCTGGGTGCCGCCCGAGGGCGGCGGAGGCCCGAGCTACAGTCGTATGTAGGCGCGCCTGCGAGACCAGCGATGAGGTCGTCCCGGTGAGTGGGCCGCACGTTCTCTTCCTCTCGCCCCAGTTCCCGGCGGCGCAACGTCTCTTCCTGCGCGCACTGAAGCAGGAGGGGACCCGGCTGACCGGCGTCGGGGTCGGCGAGCTGGCGGACCGCGAGCTCCGTGGCCTGCTCGACGGCTACGAGAGGGTGGAGTCCCTCGATGACGAGAAGCAGGTGGCGGCGGCGGCGGTACGAGCCGCCCGCCGCGCGCCCATCGACCGCCTGGAGGCGACCGACGAGCGCCATGTGCTCGCGGCGGCGAAAGCGCGCGGCCACCTCGGGCTACCCGGCCTCACGGCGCGCGCCGCCCTGCACTGCCGCGACAAGGCCGCGATGAAAGAGGCGCTGCGGGCCGCCGGGCTGCCGGTGGCGCAATCGGCGGCGGTGGCGACGACGGTCGAGCTAGAGGGCTTCGCGGCGCGGGTCGGCTATCCCCTCATCCTCAAGCCGCGGGCGGGCTTCGGCGCCCTCGGTGCCACCCGCCTGGGCGGACCGGGAGACCTCGAGCGCGCCGTCGCCCGGCTGGGCGGCCAGGCGGCGATGGTCGAGGAGTTCATCGAAGGGCACGAGGGGTTCTTCGACACGCTCACCTTCGGCGGTGAGGTCGTCCACGAGTTCATCTCTCACTACTACCCGAGCGTCCTGGAGGCGGTCGGCGAGCGCCGGGTGGCACCCCAGATAGTGACCACCAATCGGCTGCAGGCCGAGAGCTATCGCGAGCTGCGCCACGTCGGCCGGCAGGTGATCGCCGCCCTCGGGATCGACAGCACGCCGACCCACATGGAGTGGTTCTTCGGGCCCAAGGGGCTCAAGATCTCCGAGATCGCCGCCCGCCCGGCGGGCGATCGCATCTGGGACCTCTACTCGGCCGCCAACGAGATCGACCTCTACGGCGAGTGGGCCCACCTCGTGGTGCGTGGCCGGCCGCGTGCCCGGCCGTCGCGTCGCTACGCCGCCGGCCTGGTGCAGGTGCGCCCGGATCGCGACGGCCGCGTCCGCCGTACCCAGGGGCTCGACGGGGTGCAGCGGGTCTGCGGGCCGTCGATCGTCGCCCGGCAGGTGCCCGCCGTCGGCTCTCCCACCCAGCCGCTCGCCATGGGCTATCTCGGCAACGCTTGGTTCATGCTGCGTCACCAGGACTATGACGAACTGCGCCGCCTGCTCGACTTCGTCGGGCGAACGTTCCGTATCGAAGTGGCCTAGGAGCCGGTCGGGCTCACCGTGGAACGACGGCGAGCCCCACCGGCTCCACAGCCACGAACGGCGAGGGCCGATCTACTCGACGTCGAAGCGCTGCAACTCGACCGGCACCGGCACGTCGCCGAAGGCGATGTTGTCGGCCCCCTCGGCCTGGTCGGTGGGCGAGTCGATGATGATCTCCGAGATGCCGCCCGGATCGCTGGTGTCGACGCCGAAGAACGCCGTGCCGCTGGTGCACAGGGCCTGCGCCGTCCCCAGCACGCCCCCCGGTCCGCTGATCGTGATGTCGACCGTGTCGGTGGCGAAGTAGCACCCGAGGTCCATGCCCGCCGCCCCGACGATGGGAGAGAACTGCAGCTGGAAGTTCTCGATGAAGAAGTTGGCGACGACGATCTTCGACGGGTTCCCGGCGAAGCCCGCGCCGATCAAGGCCAGGCCATCCGGCAGAGGCGCGGTCGATTCCGTGATCGTGATCCCCGGCAGGATATCGCCCGGCAAGAAGCAGGCATCGTTGTTGTTCTCGTCGAGCGGCGACGGGCAACCGACGACGCTACCCGGCGCAACGTTGCCCTCCTCGAAGTCCTCGATCGGCAGGCCGGGGTGGGCGGTGTCGAAGTCGGCGCGGCTGGTGTAGAACGTCAGGCTGCCTCCTTCTCCGAACACCTGGCCGTCGGTGGGGCTCCCGCTGCCACCGGGCGGCGGGTTCTGCGCGGCCCACTCGGTCAGCGAGTCCTGGGCCGCGAGCGGGGCGACGGCCAGCGCCAAGGCTGCGGCGACGACAACAAGTCGATTCATTCCAATCTCCTGTTCGGGAAAGTCCGAGGGCTCGGACAACCGCTAGTTTACAGGCCGTGACGGACGGCAGTCAAGTCGCCGCGCGACGCTCACCGGCGCTCGAGCGGGTCCGGCTCGGGGGAGCCGTCGCGCAGGGCGAGGGCCTCCTCCGCCCGGGCGACCAGCTCGGCGGTCTCCTCGGAGCCCGTCTCGCGCTCGAGGCGGCGCGCCTCTCGCAGCACGCGGTCGAGGTCACCCCCCTTCGCCCAGTACGAGCCCTTCAGCAGCTCGGCGAGCTCAGCCACTGTCGCCGCCAGGCGCAGGGAGACCGGAGCACGCTCCCAGGAGCCAGCCAGGTCCGCCACGGCGAGCTCTTCGCTCACTTCCACTACTCGATCAGTTTCGGCCGACCGGTAGCGCAAGCGCAGCGTCGCGACGTGCTCCCCCGCCGCCTCCTCCGCCAGCTTGACCTCGTAGAGGGCGGTGACGCCGTGGCCGGCGCCGATCTCGCCGGCGTCCACCCGGTCATTGCGGAAGTCGCGGTCGGCGACGTCCCGGTTCTCGTAGCCGAGGAGCCGGTAACGCTCGACGGTGCGCGGGTCGAACTCGACCTGGACCTTGGCGTCCCGCGCCACGGTCTGGAGGGTGCCGGCGAGCTCCTCGACGAAGATCCGCCGCGCCTCCTCCAGCGTGTCGACGTAGGCGTAGCGGCCGTCGCCCTGGTCGGCGAGCTGCTCCATCAGGTGGTCGTTGTAGTTGCCCATGCCGAAGCCCACCGTCGTGAGCTCGATGCCACGGGCGGCTTCGCGCCCGATGCGCTCAAGGATGGACTCCGGGCCCGTGCGGCCGACGTTGGCCACCCCGTCCGAGCAGAGGATCACGCGGTGGAGGGCGCCCCGGGAGAGGTGGCGGCTCGCCAAGTCGTAGGCCAGGACCAGCCCCGCCTCGGCATTCGTCGAGCCGCCGGGCACGAGCCGGGCGATGGCCCGCTCCAGGGCCCAACGATCGCCGGTCGGCTCGAGCAGGACCCGGGCTCGATCGTCGTAGACCACCAGCCCCACCTCGTCTTCGGGCTCGAGCTGGTCGAGCAGCAGGGCGAGGCTGTCCTTGACCATCTCGAGGCGATTCCCTTGGGCCATCGAGCCGGAGACGTCGACGGTGAAGATGAGCACCGCCGGAGGCCGCTCGCGCCGCGCCACTTCGCGGGCGACGAGACCGAGGCGCAGCAGGACGTAGCGATCGTTCTCGGCGTACGGCGTCGGCGCCCCGGCGAGGGTGAGAGCGAAGTCCCCCCGCCGCGGCGGCCGATCGCCGTAGTCGAAGGCGTTGACGAACTCCTCCACCCGCACCGCCTCGGGCGGCGGCAGGTGGCCGCGCTCGAGGTAGCCGCGCACCAGCGTGTAGGAGCCGGTGTCGACGTCGAGCCCGAAGGTCGAGAGCGGGTCGTCTTCGGTGTCGATGAACGGATTGACCCCGTAGGAGCCGAAGAACATGTCCCCGTAGGGCTGGTCGTTCGGCTCGGCGGTGCCGCCGGTCGAGGGCGGGGCGGCGATCAAGGGCCTGTAGCGACCCATAGGAGCTGCCCCTTGACGCTCGAGAGGCACCCCCCCGAGCACCCCGCCCAGAACACCGCCGGGCACGCCGCCGCCGGGGAGCGCGCCAACCACCTTGCCCGGGGCAGGCGCCATCGGCCGGCTCTCGGACTCGACGGGCATGACGAGCTCCGCGGGCTGTTCCACGGACAACTCGGTCCTCCGTAGCCGGTCGGGACGGGCAGGCAACGCTGCAGCTGCACGGGAGTCGACCTCGACGCGGCTCCGCTCGGTCCTCCGCAGGGCTGCAACAGATTCGAGTAAGGGGGTTGCCGGGGCCTCGGCCGCGGCGGGGGTCGGAAGCTCGACTCGGCGAGCGTCGGCGACGGCGCTGCCCAGCTCATCGGATGGCTGCGGCTCGGACCCGACCGGCTGCTCTTGCGCCACCGCCTCCCGCTCCTCGGCGGCCGTTGGCGGCGGCGATGTCGAAGACGGCGCGGCCTCGCGCCCCGAAGCCGTCTCTTCGACCGCGCCCTGGTCGAGGGTCGGACCCTGTTGCCGCACCCGGTAGGCGAGCCAACTCCCGGCGAAGGCCACGAACAGCGACGCCGCCGCCGCGAGCCACCAAGCCGGGCGAACCACCCCCCTACTCGAGCTGTTCGACGATCCGAGCTCCTCGGGGATCTCGCGCTGAATGTTCTCCAGCAACCCGGCCGGCGGCTCGGGAACGGGCCCCCGGGTCAGCTCCTCTTCGATGCGACGCGCGCTGGTGTGCTGCTTCACTGGACTTCCTCCATGGCCGTGGCCAGCTGCTCCAGGGCCCGCTTGAGTCGTTTGCGCACCGCGACGGTGGTGATCCCTTGCTGGCGCGCGATCTCGCGCACCGGCACCTCGCCCCAATAGTGGGCGCTCACCGCGTAGCGAAGCTCTTCGGGCAGGGTCCGGACGGCGTCGCGCAATCGGCCGCCGACGCCGGCCGTGCCCAGAACCTCATCGGCTGGCGGCTCGGGGTCCACCAGGGCCTCGAGCTCGTGCTCCTCCAGCGGGGCGAGCAGCCGCGGCCGGCGCCGGCTGTTCAGGAAGGTGGTGTAGGCGATGCGGTAGAGCCAGGTCGAGAACGCGGCTGCGCCGCGGAAGCTCGGCAGGGCTGCCCAGGCCTTGCGATAGGTCTCCTGGGTCAGGTCGGCCGCCGCTTCGGCGTCGCCCGTGAGGCGCCAGAGCGCTCCGTAGATGGTGCGGTAGGTCAGCTCCGCCAGCTTTTCCGCGGCCCCCCGATCCCCCTGTCGCAAGCGCGCGGCGAGGGCCGGCTCGGGATCCCCCGCTTCCTGCCAGCTCGCCTCGCTCCCCCGCTTCGCCGTCACCAGGCTCTCCACGCTCCATTAGACACGGGGACCTCCCGGCGGGAAACCCGGGCGGTGCTACAGTGCCCCGCGGCCGTGTACAACGAGTTCTACGGCTTCCGCGAGCCCCCCTTCAACATCACACCGGACCCCCGGTTCCTGTTCTTCAGTCGCCACCACCGGGAGGCCTTCAACCACCTCCTCTTCGGCATCCGGGAGCGCAAGGGCTTCATCCAGATCACCGGCGAGATCGGAGCCGGCAAGACGACGCTGTGCCGGGCCCTCCTTGAGCAGCTCGGGCCGAGCTACCGGACCGCCCTGGTCCTGAACCCCAAGATGACCAACACCCAGCTCATCCGCGCCATCCTGGGGGAGCTGGGGCTCGACAACCGCGTCAATGACCGCGTCGTGCTGCTCGAGCGGCTCAACCGCTTCCTCCTCGAGCGCGCCGCCGCTGGCGACGACGTCGTGCTGATCCTCGACGACGCGCAGGCCATGGACGCCGACGCCCTCGAGCAGGTGCGGCTGCTCTCCAACCTCGAGACCGACGAGCGTAAGCTCCTGCAGATCGTGCTCATCGGCCAACCGGAGCTCGCCGGCGCCCTCGATCGGCTCGAGCAGCTGCGGCAGCGCATCACCGTGCGCTATCACCTGCGGCCGCTCGATTTGCAGGAGACCGCCACTTACATCCACCACCGGCTGCAGGTGGCCGGCGGCGACTCGCGCCCCGTCTTCGGCCGCTGGGCCCTGCGCGCCGTGCACTGGTACTCGGGCGGGGTGCCGCGACTGATCAACGCGATCTGCGACAAGACGCTGCTGTGCGGCTACGTGTACCAGACCGACCGCCTGCAGTTCTCCCACGTGCGGCGGGCGGCGCGCGAGCTCGAGGGAGTCGGCCGGTGAGCCTCGTGCACGAGGCCCTGGAGCGGGCCCGCGAGGAGGCGGCGCGGCGCGAGGCCCTGGCGCGAGGCGAGTCCACGACACCGCGACCGGCGCCGCCGCAGTACCGCTTCGTCCCGAGCCGCTGGCTGGCGGCTGCCGCCGCAGCCCTGGTGATCGGCCTGGCCGGCTTCGCTCTGGCGATCCTGGTGCGACGCCCGCCGGGGCCCGCACCGACAGGCGGCACGCTGGACTCCTCTCCCGTCCCGGCCAGTCCGTCGCCATCGCCCGCGGCCCCGCCGGTAGCGGCGACGACGGCCATCGGCGAGCCCACGCCCTCGCCGCCCGCGTCCTCGGCGGCGCCAACCGCCGGCGTCGCGAGCGGGCAAGCTCCGACGGCTCCTGCCGCGCCTCCCCGCGCCGACCGGCGGCCGGCCGCGAGGCCGGCGGCGGCCCTCGGCCGGGAGGTCGTCGCCCTCGAGCTGCAGGGCATCGTCTGGAGCAGCGAGCGGCCGACGGCGGTGATCAACGGGATCGTCCTGGGGCTAGGGGAGACGGTGGCCGGGTTCACGTTGCTGCGGGTCGAGCCGCGAGGGGTCGTGCTCGGCGACGGCGAGCGGGAGATCGAGTTGCGCCTGGAGGCGGCGCCAGCGGCTCCGCCCGCGGATCCCTCGTGAGGCGCCGGCGCGGCGGGCGCCGGCATCTCCCTTGCTACAATCCCGCGGCGCTCGTCGCCCGCCATGCGCCCGCCCGCCTTCACCGTCGGCATCGAGGAGGAGTACCAGATCCTCGATCCGCGCACCCGCGAGCTACGCTCGTACGTCCAGGAGTTCCTCGAGCAGGGGCGGGAGATCCTCAAGGACCAGATCAAGGTCGAGCAGCTCCAGTCCCAGATCGAGGTGGGCAGCAAGATCTGCCACTCGATCGGCGAAGCGCGCGAGGACCTTTCTCGCCTGCGCGCCACGGTGCGGGACGTCGCCGCCAGTCACGGCCTGGTGATCGCCGCCGCCAGCACCCATCCCTTCTCGCGCTGGATCGAGCAGGAAGTCACGCCGATGGAGCGCTACTTGAAAGCGCAGGCCGAGATGGCCGAGCTCGCGCGGCGTCTCTTGATCTTCGGCATGCACGTCCACGTCGGGTTCGACGATCGGGACCTGATGATCGACGTCATGGACCAGGCGCGATACTTTCTCCCCCACCTCCTCGCCCTGTCCACCAGCTCGCCCTTCTGGCAGGGGCGCGAGACCGGCCTCAAGTCGTACCGCTCGGTCGTGTTCGAGGCCATCCCACGCAGCGGCCCGCCACCGCAGTTCACCTCTTGGGCGGAGCACGAGCAGTTCATCGAGACCTTGGTGAAGACCAACTGCATCGAGGACGCCTCCCGCATCTGGTGGGACATCCGCCCGCACCCCAAGTACCCGACGCTCGAGTTCCGGGTCTGCGACATCTGCACCCGCCTCGACGAGGCCATCTGCCTGGCGGCGGTGATCGTCGCCCTGGTGGCGAAGCTCGTCCAGCTCCGCCAGAACAACCTCTCCTGGCGCCGCTACCGGCACCACCTGATCAAGGAGAACAAGTGGCGAGCCGTGCGTTACGGCATCGACGGCAAGCTCCTCGACTTCGGCAAGCAGGAAGAGGTGCCCTTCCGCGTGCTCGTCGACGAGCTGCTCGAGTGGGTGGACGACGTGCTCGACCCGCTCGACCTGCGCCGCGAGGTCGAGTACGTGCGCACGATCTGCTCCCAGGGCACCAGCGCCGACCGGCAGCTCGCCACCTTCCACCGCACGGGCGACCTCAAGGCGGTCGTCGACCAACTGGTGACCGAGACCGTCGAGGGGCTGTAGTCGGACGCCCAGGTCGAGAACTGGTGGGGGAAGAGACTAGGCCCCAGGACTTGCGCCCCGGCAAGGCTTTGTTATAGAACCACTTACCGCGAAACACGCCGCTTTTCGGGCGGTTCGCTGGCCGGCGACCACCCGCCTTCGACGAGCCGGCCCGTTGCCCGTTCACGCCGCCGCCCTGACCGAGAAAGGCACCGTCATGGTCGACCAGACGACGATCGATCGGGAGGCCCCTGTCGCCACGGCGGCCGAGGATCTCAACCCCTTCCGTATCGCCCAGCAGCAGTTCGACCTGGCGGCGCGCCACCTGCCGGACCTGCGACCCGGCATCGTCGAGTGGCTGCGCCGGCCGATCCGGTCCGTCACCGTGGAGTTCCCGATCGAGACCGCGGGCGGCGACGTGCAGCTCTTCGTCGGCCATCGGGTCCTGCACAGCAACGTGCGGGGGCCCGGCAAGGGCGGCATCCGCTACCACCCCGACGTCACGTTGGACGAGGTCCGCGCCCTGGCGTCGTGGATGACCTGGAAGTGCGCCGTGCTCGACGTGCCTTTCGGGGGCGCCAAGGGCGGCGTCGCCTGCAACCCGAAGAAGCTCACCGATCGAGACCTGCGCCAGATCACCCGGCGCTTCATCGCCGATCTGGGCGGCAACATCGGCCCCCATACCGACATCCCGGCCCCCGACGTCAACACCGACGCCCGCACGATGGCCTGGATCTTCGACACCTACGACATGCTCCACCCGGGCCAGAACAACCTGCCGGTGGTGACCGGCAAGCCGCTCGACATGGGGGGCTCGCACGGCCGGCGCGAAGCCACCGCGCGCGGCGCCCTCTTCTGCACCGCCCGTGCCCTCGAGCAGGGCGTGGCGCCGGATCTCCACAAGGTGGAGGGCGCCCGGGTCGTGATCCAGGGCTTCGGCAACGCCGGCTCGATCGCCGCCCAGCTCTTCGCCGAGCGGGGGGCTCGCATCCTGGCGGTCAGCGACTCCCAGGGCGGCATCGTCGACCCCGCCGGCCTCGATCCGCAGGCCGTCATCGCCCACAAGCAGGCGACGGGCTCCGTGCAGGCCTTCCCCGGTGCCAGCGACATCGCCAACGATGATCTCCTGACCCTGCACTGCGACATCCTCATCCCGGCGGCGCTGGAGAACCAGATCCGGGCGGACAACGCCGGACGCGTCCAGGCGAAACTGATCGTGGAGGCCGCCAACGGGCCGACCACCCCGGCTGCCGACCGGATCCTCTTCGACCGCGGGATCCCCGTGCTCCCCGACATCCTCGCCAATGCCGGCGGGGTGACGGTGAGCTACTTCGAGTGGACACAGAACACCGAGAACGAGCAGTGGGAGGAAGAAGAGGTCAACGCCCGGCTCTCGCGGCGCATGGAGCGCGCCACGGACGCGGTGCTCGACCGACAGCGCCGCCTCAACACGAGCCTCTCGGCGCGAGAGGCCGCTGACCTGCGGCGGGCGGCGTACGTGGTGGCGATCGATCGCGTGGCGCGGGTGGCGGCCGAGCGCGGCATCTGGCCCTGAGCCCGGGGATCGACGAAGTTTCCACCTTCCCGTGAACGTGCCGTCGCGGCTAGCCGTTCGCAGGCCGCCGTGCTAGACTTCGCGCCGTTCCGGGCTAGCCTGGACCGTCACAAACAGGGCAACTGGTGCGGATGCCCGCACCTGCCATTCCGCAACTGGAGGGTCCCCCGCGGGTGGGACTTCCGAGATCCACGAGGAGAGGGAGCTGATGAACAAGAGTGAGATGGCTGACAAGCTCGCGGGTGCGTGCGACCTGTCCAAGGCCAAGGCCGCGGACATCGTGAACTGCATTTTCGACACGACGCCCGGCAAGGGCATCATCGCCAAGGAGCTGGACGCCGGCCGCAAGGTGCAGATCCCCGGTTTCGGGTCCTGGGAGACCAAGAGGCGCTCGGCGCGCACCGGCCGCAACCCGGCGACGGGCGCGACGATCACCATCGCGGCCAAGAAGTACCCGGTCTTCAGGGCGGGCAAGGGCCTCAAGGACCGCGTCGCCAAGTAAGCGCGGCTCAGCCACTTCACTTGCCGAAGGTCGGGAAGCCCTGTCGCGGGAGCGGCAGGGCTTTCGGCTTTTCGGGCTACGCTGGCGCGAACGGGTCGAACGCGCGTGCGCGCTTTCCTCATCTTGCTGGCTGCGCTCTTGCCCCTGGGCGGGCTCGCCCTCGTCGTCTCGGCGCGGGCGAAGCGACACCGCTGGGCCGAGGCGGCCGCCGCGGACTTCGAGCGTTTCGTCTCCGGCCTGACCGGCTGGACGGTGGAGGGGGACGCCGGCGAATGGCGCCTACGACATGAAGGGCGGCTGGTAGGCACGCTTCCACGAGCCGAGGTGCTGGCGGCCGCCGCGCGCAGCGACCGCAGGGGCATCGGCCAGCGAGCCGACGCGTGGGCAGCGCGGCTGTGCTTTCTCGCCTCACCACTGGTTCCTCTCGCCGGACCCCTCAGCCTGAAGCTGCACGGCCCCCGTCTGCTGCCGCGACCCTCCCATCCGGAGACCCTCGCCGCCCTGCCCCGGCGGGCCGCCCCAGCCGTCGGGAGATCGGCCGAGCTCGCCTGCCCGCTGCTCTACCTGGTCGCCGAGACGGACCCGCCCGCCTACGTCCCGGAGGCAGCGGTGCGCGAGGCCGGCATCGACGTGCCGGCCCTCCACGGCGTGGCCATGGCGGTTCTGCGCCAGCGCTTGGATCCCACCCCGGTCGCGCGCGCCCTGGCCGGCGACGAGGTGGTCGAGGTGCGGCCGGCCGACGGTTGTGGCGCCGCTCGCCTGGCCCTGCTCCCCGACTTGCTGGCGCCGGGTGAACACCTCGCCGCGGTGGCGCTCGATCCGGCGACCCTGTTGCTGGCCTCGCCGGCGGCGTCCGGCCGTCTCGAAGCGCGTCTCGCCGAAGCGCGGTTCGCGCTGCGGGAGGCGCTGCTCGATCGCGTCCTCAGCGTCGGCCCCGACGGCGCGAAGGAGAGCGGCTCGTGAGACGCCGTCGCCTGCGGGCCGCGGCGCCTCTGGCCTTGGCTCTCCTGCCCTGGGCGGCGCGCGCCGGCATCTGTCGTGTGGTCGGTCCGATCTCCCACCTCGAGTGGCCTGCCGAGCTCGAGCTCGACGGCATCCCGGTGGGTGGCCTGTCCGGACTGGCCTGGGAGGGCACTCCCGGGCGGTTGCTCGCGGTCTCCGACGACCGCGGTGAGATCGCGCCGCCGCGCTGGCTGGAGCTCGAGGTCTCGCTGCCGAGGGCCGGCGGCCCAGCTCTCACCGTCACGCCGCTCTCGACGGTCACGCTGCGCGGTCCCGACGGCCAAGTCCTGCCCCGCAACGGCGCCGACCCGGAGGCCATCGTCGTCGACGATGAGCGCGTGTGGATCGCCTCCGAGGGTTTTCGGCTGAGCGGCGTGCCGCCCTTTGTGCGCGCCTTCCACCGCGACGGCCGACTCGCCCTAGAGCTCCCGCTGCCGGCGCACGTGCTGCCGGCGGACGAGCCGCCCCGCGGCGCGCGGCACAACCTCGCCTTCGAGGCGCTGGCGCTGTCGGCGGACGGCGGCACCCTGTACGCCGCCCTCGAGGCGGCCCTCCTGCAGGACGGGGCGATGCCGGAGTTCGGCGTGCCGAGCCCGGCCCGCATCCTGGTCTTCGACCTCGCCCGCAGAGCCGTCGCCAGGGAAGCGCTCTATTGGACCGAGCCCTTGCCGCGGCGGCCTCTCTTGCCCGGCGGCACGCACATGGCCGGCCTGGTCGATCTCGCCTGGCTGGCGCCCGACCGGTTGCTCGCCTTGGAGCGCGCTTTCGCCCTCGGCGCCGGCTTCACCATCCGGCTCTACGAGGTCGATCTCTCCGTCGCCGAGGACCTCGCCGTTCGGCCCGACGTGGCGGCGCTCGCCGACCCCAGCGCCATCCGCGCTGCCACCAAGGAGCTGCTCTTCGACTTCGCCGCCACGCCGGCCCGTCCACGGAACGTCGAAGGGATGGCGCTCGGCGCGCCCGGGCCCGACGGCGTGCGCCCCCTCCTCCTCGTCGCCGACAACAACTTCAGCCCCACGGAGCCCGCAGCCCAGTTCTTCCTCCTCGGCCTCACCTGCGCTCCGGCGAGCGCCGACGAGACGCCGTGAGCGGCTCGCGCCTGCCGCTCGCCGTGAAGCTCGCCTACACCACCTGGACCGCGGCGTGGGTGCCGATCTACTGGGTAAGCGAGGGGCCGGCGAACTTCCTGTGGCTCTGCGACCTTGCCAACTTCATCGTCTTGGCCGCGCTGTGGAGGGAGAGCGCGCTCCTCTTCTCCTCGCAGGCGGTCTCCGTGCTGATCATCCAGGCGGCCTGGTGGCTCGACTTCTTCGGTCGATGGCTCGCCGGCGTCCACCTGGTCGGCGGAACGGAGTACATGTTCGATCCCACCGAGCCCACCATCGTCAAGGTGCTCTCGCTCTTCCACCTCTGGATGCCGCCCCTCCTGCTGTGGTCGGTCCGCCGGCTGGGTTACGACCCGCGTGCCTGGCGGCTGCAGACGGCCGTGCTGTGGCTCGTCCTGCCGCTCTCCTTCCTCGCCGACCCGGCGCGCAACCTCAATTGGTTGTGGGCGCCGTTCGGCGTGCCACAGACCCTGATGCCGGCACCGGCCTACCTGATCTTTTGTCTCTTTGCCTACCCGCTCGTCCTCTACTGGCCGACCCATCGCCTGCTGCTCACCTGGGCGAGGCGAGGGCGGCCCCCGTCGCCGTAGCGGCGCACCCTCTCAGGGGCCCGGCGAGAGGCCGGCCGCGGCGGCGATGGCGGTGACCTTGGCTTGGATCCGGGCGAGGTTGCGGGGACCCAACCGCAGCAGGTGCTTGCTCGCCGCGTCCATCTCCTCCCAGCCCACTTCGGCAAAGCGGTAGCCGACCGGCGCCGCGACCAGATCGACCGGACCGTCGATGGCCGGCGCGGCGAGCAGGCGATCGATCGCCGGCTCGGCCACCTCGCGGAAGCGACCGTCCGGGAAGCCCAGCTCGCGGTAGGCCTCGTCGAAGAGCGGCTCGAGCCGGCGATAGAGCTCGGCGGTGCCGGCGACGTCCAACGAGTCGACAGCCTCCGCCAGCAACTCGTAGCGCCGGTACGCCTCCGCATCGAGCGCCGGCCCACCACCCCCGTCGCTCGCCGCGAAGGGCGCCGCGGGGCGCAGGAAGGGCACGTGCTGGCCGGGGCTCTTGCCCTCGGCGAAGCTCGCCGTCGCAGCGACGAAGCGCCGCACCAGCTCGTCGCTCGCCAGCCAGGCGGCGAGCTGAGGGTGGCGGGAGAGGCCGCCCACCAGCTCGCGCACGAAAGCGTCGCTCGACGCCAGGGCGGGAAGAGGGCGCGTGTCGGCCGGCGCCGCCGCGGCCGGCGGCGCAGGTCGGGTGGGCGCGGCCGCGGCCGGCTCCTGAGCGGCGTCCTCGACCCGACCTCGGCGGTCGAGCACGAAGTAGAGCGCCGCGCCGGCCAGCGCGAGGAGCAGGACGACCAGGAACGGCCCGCGGCGCCGTGCTGTCCGCCCACCGTCGTCCGAGTCGTAGCGACCGAGCGAAAGGTCGATCCGCGTCAGGGCCTCCTTGTCGAGCTCGAAGTCCTCGCGTTCGCTCATCTCGTCTCCAGGGAAGCAAGCCGCGTTCCACCTTCCGGTCGCGCGGGTAGCCCCGCGCCTCCATCCTCGGATACCCTTGGCCCCTGGCGACCCTGCGAGGCCACGTGGAGCCCATTCGAGCCGCCAGCCGACTCAGCGCCGACGCCCTGCGCGAGCAGTGGCCGGTGCTCGAGCCCGAGGAGCGCGTCGAGGGCTTCCTCGCCCTCGGCCCGAACGAGGCGGAGGATTTCTTCCTCGGTCTGACGCCCCGCAGCCACGCCATCGTCCTCGAGGGTCTGCCGGAGGGTCAACGGCGGCTGTGGATCCGGCTGCTGCCGCCGGACGACGTCGCCGACTTGCTGCAGGAGGTGCCGCCGGAGCGTCACGAGGTGTTGCTCGGCCTGCTCGACGAGGCCACGCGGCGCGAGACCATCGGCCTCCTGGCCTACAAGGAGGACGTGGCAGGCGGCCTGATGAGCCCGCGCTTCGCGCGGCTGCGGCCCGAGATGACGCTCGACGAGGCGATCGCCTACCTGCGCCGGCAGGCCCGCGAGCAGTTGGAGACGATCAACTACGCCTACGTGCTCGACGCCGATCAGCGGCTGCAAGGCGTGGTGTCGTTCCGCGACCTCTTCTCGGGTCCGGGCGATCGCAGCGTGCGAGACGTCATGGAGCGGGAAGTGGTCACCGTCGACGAGGGCCTCGACCAGGAGGCCGTGTCGCGGATCATGGCTCGCGAGAACGTCATCGCGCTGCCGGTCGTCGACGCTCAGGGGCGGATGCGCGGCATCGTCACCGTAGACGACATTGTCGACGTCGTGCAGGAGGAGGCGACCGAGGACATCCAAAAGCTGGGCGGCATGGAGGCCCTCGACCGGCCGTACCTGCAGACCAGCTTCCCGGCGATGCTCAAGAAGCGCGCCGGGTGGCTATCGGTCCTCTTCCTCGGGGAGATGCTGACCGCCTCCGCGATGGGCCGCTTCGAGGACCAGATCGCCCGCGCCGTGGTCCTCGCCCTCTTCGTGCCGCTGATCATCTCGAGCGGCGGCAACTCGGGCTCGCAGGCCGCCACCCTCGTCATCCGCGCCATGGCCCTGGGCGAGGTGGCGCTGCGCGACTGGTGGCGGATCATCCGCCGCGAGCTCCTCGCCGGTTTCGCCCTCGGGGTGATCCTGGGGACGATCGGCGTCCTGCGCATCCTGCTCTGGCAGCGCCTCTTCCAGCTCTACGGCGCTCACTATTGGGGGGTGGCGATCACCGTCGGCCTGTCGCTCGTCGGCGTCGTGACCTGGGGCACCCTCGTGGGCTCGATGCTGCCGTTCATCATCCGCCGCTTCGGCTTCGACCCGGCGAGCGCCTCCGCCCCCTTCGTCGCCACCCTGGTCGACGTCTCCGGCATCGTCATCTACTTCACCCTCGCCCGGGCGTTCCTCGGCGAAGCGCTCGTGTAGCTGGTTGGAACAACGGCAACAGCAACGGATCGAGTAAGGGCGGAGCTTCCCGAGAACCTGCGGTACCCCGCCGGTCCGGCCCGGCGGTCCCTCACTCGATCTGTTTTTCCGTTCGTCCTACTCCGCCCGGTCAGGGCTCGAGGCGGACGAACGGGTAGCCGGCGCCGGCCAGGAAGGCGCGCACTTCGGTGCGCCAGGTGAGGAGGTCGAAGCCCATGTAGGGGCCGGGTGGGGCGGTCCGCAGGACCTCGGCCAGGCGGCGTTCGGCCTTGGCGAGGTTGCCGGCGGCACCGCGGGCTACGCCGCGGTGGTGTTGCAGCATCGCCGCGGCGACCTGCACGAGGCCCTGGAGGAAGAGGCCGGGCAAGCTCTCGTGCCCGGCGGCGTTCCAGGCGGCCTCCCAGGATTCGTGGGCTTCCCAGAGATAGGCGTGATTGAAGAGATCGACGCCGTAGAGGTAGGCCGTGCAGTCGCGCCAGCTCCGCGGCAGGTCCGTGCAGCCCGCCGGGCCGACGGGCGCGGCGACGCCGTAGAGATGACCTGCCGGGTGCTTGACCGGATGCGGGGTCAGGCCGGGGACGTGGCGGTAGGCCGGGAGGGCGAGCGCGGTCCGGCGCGCCGGAGGCGCCACGGGCGCCACGAGGGGCGGCAGCTCACCGCCCATGGCTCCACACCAGATGCAGGGCGAAGTCCGAGCCCGTGTCGGAGACGAAGAGGTTCTCGGTGAAGGCGATGCTCCACGAAGAGTCGCGCCCGCTCCGGCGCCAGCCGCCCGAGAGCTCGCAGGCGTCGCCCGAGAGCTCGGCGATGGCGAGCGGCCCGAGCGGCTCGCCGGAGCACATCGCCTGGGCGAGCAGTGAATTGCCGGCCGGCAGCAGGAGCTGACCCGCGAGCGCGCCGGCGGCGACCGAGCGCTCGGCGAGACGCAACAGGGCCCACTCGCCGAGCCGATAGAGGCCGAAGCTCCCGTGCCCACACCAGACCCCGCCGCACCGGCGGCCATGGGTCTCCAGGCCGACGTCGAGCGAGCCCGTGCCGTGGAGCGTACGGCCGGAGGCCGTCGGCAGCTTGACTGCACCGCGCAGGGCGAGCTCGATGCCGAGCGGTCGCCACCCGAGTTGGCGGACCGCGGAGAGGGTCGGCTCCCCCACCCCACCCCCCGGCTCCTTGTTCACGAACAGCTCGCCGCGCGGGCCGCTCAGGTAGAGCAGGAACGCGTTCCGCGGCAGCCCGTCCCGCCCCTGCTGCGTGATGCCTCGCGCCTCGTGGAAGTCCTCGATCGTCTCGTCGAGGAAGCCGCCGCCGGTCTCGAAAAGCGGCAGGGTGGCCTCGACCTGCCAGCCGCCACCCAGCCCGCGGGCGACGCCGAGCTCCAGGCGCTCGACCTCGCCGTCGATCAGGAAGCGGGTGGGCTCGCCGTCGATCGCCGGGAAGTTGCGCAGCTCGTCGAGGCCGAGGGGCTCGCGGCTGTCGCGCTGCTCGAGCGCCTCCTCGACGGCCTCCGAGCGCGAGAAGCTGTTGGCCGCCGACAGGGCGGCGCGGAGGCGCCAGCGGCCGGGCGGGAGCGCCTCGGCCGCCTGCGGCTCGAGACGGAGCACCGGGGCGCCGAGCAGGAAGACGTCGTCGATGGGGAGCGGCGAGCGGTCGTGGCGCTCGGCGGCGACCGTCCACGGCGCGCCGAGCGTCGGCGAGGCCGTGCCGCCCAGCCCGAGGGCCAGCCAGAGAAGGCGCGTCGTGATCCCGCTCACGCGGGCTGAAAGCATCGCGGGATGATATCCGCGGCGGCACGCTCCGATCGCCGCGCTACAATCCCGCCGCCCCGCGCCCGGGGCGAGGAGACCGCATGCAGCTCGCCGATCTCGACCGCCACCGCGAACGCTTCGTCGACCGCCACGTCGGTCCGCAGGCGAGCGAGATCCAGGCCATGCTCGAGACCGTCGGGTTCGACAGCCTCGAGGCGCTCGCCGACGCCGTCGTGCCGGCGGCGATCCGCGCCACGCGACCGCTCGACTTGCCGGCACCGCTCGATGAGGCGGCGGCCCTCGCCAGGGTGGCGGCCCTGGCGCAGCGCAACCGTGTCGCGCGCTCGCTGATCGGCCTCGGGTATCACGACACGACGACGCCGCCCGTCGTCCTGCGCAACGTGCTCGAGAACCCTGGTTGGTACACCGCCTACACGCCCTATCAATCGGAGATCGCGCAGGGACGGCTCGAGGCGCTGCTCAATTTCCAGACCATGGTTGCCGACCTGACGGGCCTGCCGGTGGCGAGTGCCTCGCTGCTCGACGAGGCGACGGCCGCCGCCGAGGCCATGCACCTCGCCCACGCGGCGGCCAAGGGGGCGCGGAGCGCCTTCTTCGTCGCCGACGACTGCCATCCCCAGACCGTCGCCGTCGTCCAGACCCGCGCCCGGCCGCTGGGGATCGAAGTGCGCGTGGGCTCCCCCGACGCGGCGGAGTTCGGCGCCGACATCTGCGGGGCACTGCTCCAGAACCCGGCGACGGACGGGCGCCTGCGCGACGTCGAGCCGATCGTCTCCCGCATCCACGAAGCCGGCGCGCTGGCCGTCGTCGCCTCCGACCTCCTTGCCCTCTGTCTGCTGCGCTCGCCCGGCGAGATGGGGGCCGACGTCGCCATCGGCTCGAGCCAGCGCTTCGGCGTGCCGCTCGGCGCGGGCGGCCCGCACGCCGCCTTCATGGCCACTACGGTGGGCCTCGAGCGGCTCCTCCCCGGGCGCATCGTCGGCGTTTCCCGCGACGCCGAGGGCCAGCCAGCGCTGCGCCTGGCACTCCAGACGCGCGAGCAGCACATCCGCCGCGAGCGCGCGACGAGCAACATCTGCACGGCGCAGGTGCTGCTCGCCATCCTGGCCTCGATGTATGCCGTCTACCACGGACCCGACGGCTTGAGGCGGATCGCCGAGCGCGTGCACGGCGCGGCCTGCCTGCTGGCCGCGGCCCTCGAACGCGCCGGCCTCACCCTGGCGAGCGACGCCTTCTTCGACACGTTGAGAGTGCAGCTCGGCCCCGAGCGTGCCAGGCGAGCCACGGCCACGGCGCTCGCGGTGGGCTTCAACCTGCGGGACCACGGCGACGGCTCGCTGGGCATCGCCCTGGACGAGCGGGTGACCGCGGCGGAGATCGTGGCGCTCGCGCGCTGCCTGACGGACGATCCGAGGCTCGACGGGGCGCAGCTGGGCGATGGGGGGTCGCGCCTGCCCGCTGCGCTGCGCCGCACGTCGCCCTACTTGAGCCACCCGGTCTTCAACACGCATCACTCCGAGCACGAGATGCTGCGCTACCTCAACACGCTTCAGGAACGCGACGTATCGCTCACTCGCTCGATGATCCCGCTGGGCTCGTGCACGATGAAGCTCAACGCCACGGCCGAGATGTTGCCCATCACCTGGCCGCAGTTCGCCGGTATCCATCCCTTCGCGCCGGCCGACCAGCTCGCGGGCTACGCCGAGCTCACGGCCGACCTCGAGCGCTGGCTGGCCGAGATCACGGGTTTCGCGGCGACGGCGCTGCAACCCAACGCCGGCTCCCAGGGCGAGTACGCGGGACTCCTGACGATCCGCGCCTGGCACGAGAGCCGGGGCGAGGGGCATCGCGACGCGTGCTTGATCCCGCGCTCCGCGCACGGCACCAACCCGGCGAGCGCCGTGATGGCCGGTCTCGAGGTCGTCGCCGTCGACAGCGACGAACGCGGTGAGATCGACCTCACAGACCTGACCGCCAAGGCCACCGCCCACGGCGAGCGTTTGGCGGCGTTGATGATCACTTACCCGTCGACGCACGGCGTCTTCGACGAGCGCGTGCGGGAGATCTGCGACGTCGTCCACCGCCACGGCGGCCAGGTCTACCTCGACGGCGCCAACATGAACGCGCAGGTGGGGCTGTGCCGGCCGGGCGATTACGGCGCCGACGTCTGCCACTTGAACCTGCACAAGACCTTTTGCATCCCGCACGGCGGCGGTGGCCCCGGCATGGGACCGATCTGCGTGGCGGCCCACCTGGTTCCCTTCCTGCCCGGCCACCCCTTCGCCACGCGCGGCCCGCAGGCGATCGGCCCGGTCGCCGCGGCCCCCTGGGGCAGTCCGGGCGTCTTGCCCATCTCCTGGATGTACATCGCGATGATGGGCGCCCCCGGCCTCGCCCGAGCCAGTCAGGCGGCGATCCTCAATGCCAACTACATGGCGCGTCGTCTTTCCCCCCATTACCCCGTGCTGTTCACCGACCGCCGCGGTCTCGTGGCGCATGAGTTCATCCTCGACCTGCGCGCCTTCAAGGAGACGGCCGGCGTGCTGGTCGAGGACGTGGCCAAGCGGCTCATCGACTTCGGTTTCCACGCCCCCACCGTCTCCTTCCCCGTGGCCGGGACCCTGATGATCGAGCCCACCGAGAGCGAGGATCAGGCGGAGCTCGACCGCTTCTGCGACGACCTCGTCTTCATCCGCGAGGAGATCCGCGCCATCGAGGAGGGCCGCATGGACCGTGAGAACAACCCCCTGAAGCGGGCCCCGCATACGGCGGCGGCGATCGCCGCCGAGACCTGGGACCGCCCGTACTCGCGGTACCAGGCCGCGCACCCCCTCCCCTGGGTCGCGGCGCGCAAATTCTGGCCGCCCGTGGCGCGGGTCGACAACGCCTACGGCGACCGTCACCTGGTGTGCACCTGCGTGACGCTCGACGACGCGGTCGGCGTCACCACCTGAAGGCGGCGCGGACGAAAAAGCGAGACGGCCGGCGTCGCCGCCGGCCGCCGCAACGAGTCGCTGGGCTCGACGCCCTAGCTGCCGAAGCGCAGGCCGACGTAAGCCTTCGCCTGGAGGGCGTCGGCGTCCTCGACGAGGTCGAAGCGACCGGCGCCGAACAGGGCCACCGCGTCGCTGAGGTGTACATCGACGCCGAACTGCGCGTTGACGCCGAAAGCCTCTTGGCTCTTGGACACTCTCACGTCGCTGCCGGCGATCTGGACGTCGGCGTCGATGAAGTGGACGCCGAGGCCGGCGCCGACGAAGAAGTCGACGCCGCCGTAGGGCATCACACCCACGAAGTTCAGGCCGGCCAGCAGGTCGCTCGTGAAGTCGGCGTCGAAGTAGCCGACTTCGGGCTCGAGGAGACCGCGCCACTGGCCGTGCGTGTCGTCGCCACCCACCGGGAAGCGGTAGCTGGCCATGTAGTAGAGCTCGACGTCGTCGGCGATCTCCTCCTCGTCGAGGTTGACGAGCCCGATCCCGATGCCGAACCCCTGCGCTGAGTCTTCATCACCGTCGTCCGCGACGGCGGTCCCGAATCCGAACAGCAGCCCCCCGAGAACAAGAGACAGCGTGAGCCAACGCTTCATGACCTTCGCTCCTTTCACCTGGATCCCCTCGGCTCGGAACCTCGCGCGTCCGCGATCCTGGGCCGCATGAGTCCAGCTCCCCCGAGTCCGGTCAGCAATCTCGGCGCGGACGCTACCACAAACGACCGAAGCCCGGAAGCCGGCGGCCCCAGCGGCTGCTATACTGCCGTCCAGTCCAACAGCCGGCTCGCGGCCCGAGCCGATCCAGATCCCGAGGAGGAGTCATGAAGAAGCGCTCGTTGCCGTGGATGTGTTGTCGCCTGGCGCTCGGCGTCGTAGTGGCCGTGGCGCTCGGCGGTTGTCAGAGCAAGGCTGAGCGGGCGAGCGAGACCACCGCCGAGGCCATCGAGGACGCCGGCCAAGCGGTGAGCAACGCCGTCGAGAAGGCCAGCGGGGAGATGGCCGACATGGCGGAGCAGGCCGGTGAAGCGATGGAGGGCTCAGCCGCGACCATGGGCGAGATGAACGAAAGGATGCAGGAGGAGGTGGGTGAGGCGATGGGCGAGGCCCACGACGCCATGGCCGAGGGCATGGAGAAGGCCGGCGAGATGATGGAGGACGCGAAGGAGGCGACCGAGGAGATGATCGAGGACGCCAAGGAGGCGATCGAGGACGACGACGGCGGTCGCTGACGGCCCGGTCCTGCGGTGAACGAGAGGCGGCCGGCCGCCGGGCCGACCGCCTCTCTCGTTCCCCTTGATTTACGCCTTGTTTATGCCTATGCTCCGGACCCGGCCGCCCGCCGGGCAACCACCGTGTCGACGGTCGCGCTCCGCGCGCTCCACCCGCAGCTCACTACAGCCCGCGACCTGCTGCGCGCGGACCGCGAGCGCGCCGCCGACCGCTTCCCCGCCGTCGGCTCCGCCCTCATCGGACCGCTCGGCGGCGGCCTGCCCCGCGGCCGGCTGATCGAGCTCACCGGGGCGCGCTCGAGCGGCCGCTTCGCCCTCCTCCTCTCGCTCTTGGCCGCCGCCACCCGCGCCGGCGAGAGCGCCGCCCTGGTCGACTTGGGCGACCACCTCGACCCGCAGGGCGCCGCGGCGGCCGGGGTCGAGCTCGCGCGCCTGCTGTGGCTGCGCCCGCGGCGGCTGGAACAGGCCCTGCTCGGCGCCGAGATGCTGCTCCACACCGGCTTCGCCCTGGTGACGGTCGATCTCGGCCTGCCGCCGGTGCCCGGCGGCCGCGGCGCCGAGGCCGGCTGGGTGCGCCTCGCCCGCGCCGCCGGCGAGCATCGCGCGGCGCTCCTCGTCTCCACCCCCTACCGGGCCACCGGCACCGCCGCCGGCATCGTGCTCGAGAGCCGGCGCCGGCCCGCCGAGTGGCGAGGGACCGGCCGCGCGCCGCGACTGCTGGCCGCCATCGCGCCCGAGGTCGCCAGCTACTCGTCGAGATGACGCGCGATCGGCGCGGGCACCGCCTCGCGTGCCTTCACGTCCCCCTCTTCCCCTTGGCCGCCCGCCTGCGCGCTGAGCCGGAGCTCGCCGGCGAGGCCGTGGCGCTCTTCACCGGCAGCGGCAGCGCCGCCCGCCTGGTGGCCGCCGCCCGCCGCGCCCGCCGCGCCGGCCTCGAGCCGGGAATGACCCCGGCCCAGGCCCGCGCCCTCCTGCCCAACCTGGTCGCCCGCGGCGTCGACGCCACCTGCGAGCGCGCCGCGCAGCAAAGTCTGCTCGAGGCCGCCGAGAGCTGCTCTCCCCGCGTCGAGGACGCCGGTCCCGGCGAG
>CAYXXN010000026.1:0-22094 GCA_964469055.1 uncultured Thermoanaerobaculia bacterium | reverse complement strand
CACGTTCTGGAGATCGCGGACGTTGCCGGGCCACGCGTATCGCCGCAGGATGGCCGTCGCCTCCGGCGCCAAGGTCTTGCGCGTGCCCGCCTCCTGGTTGAGCTCGCCGAGGAAGTGCTCGGCCAGCATCCCGATGTCGTCGGCTCGCTCGCGCAGCGGCGGCAGGTGGATCGGGAAGGGCTTCAACCGGTAGAGCAAGTCCTCGCGGAACTTGCCGTTCGCCACCGCGGCGTCGAGGTCGCGGTTGCTGGCGGCGATGATGCGCACGTCGACCTTGACCATCTTCTCGCCGCCCACCCGCGTCAGGGCGCCGGCTTCGATCACGCGCAGCAGCTTGGCCTGCAGCTCCAGCGGCATCTCGCTCACCTCGTCGAGCAACAGCGAGCCGCCGTCAGCGCGCTCGAAGTAGCCGTGGTGGATCCGCTCGGCGCCGGTGAAGCTGCCGCGCTCGTGGCCGAACAGCTCGCTGTCGATCAGGGCCGGCGAGACCGCGGCGCAGTTGACCGCCAGATAGGGCTTGCCCACCCGGCGGCTCAACTCGTGCACGGTCGCCGCCACCAGCTCCTTGCCCGTGCCGCTCTCGCCGGTGATGAGCACGGTGGCGCTGGAAGGCGCCACCCGGCTCACCAGGTCGTAGACCTGCAACATCGGCGGCGACGATCCCACCAGCGGCCCGAAGCGGCCGAGCCGGCGCGCCTCCCTGCGTAGCTCGCTGATCTTCGGCCGCAGGTCGCGAGTGCGCGCGAGGTTGGCGAGCATCGTCTTGAGCCGCAGCACGTCCACCGGCTTGGTCAGATAGTCGCTGGCGCCGCGACGCAGCGCCTCGACGGCGGTGCTCACGCTGGAATGGCCGGTGATGATCATGACCTCCGCGCGGTCGGTCCCTCCCTGGAGGTCTTGGACGAGGTCGAAGCCCGTGCCGTCGGGGAGGATCAGGTCCAAGAGCACCACGTCGGGCGGGTCGGCGAGCGCCCGGTGGCGCGCCTCGCGCAAGCTGCCGGCGGTCTCGGTGATGAAGCCCTGATCGGCGACCAAGGCAGCGAGCGCCCGGCGCGATCTCTCGTCGTCGTCCACCACCAAGGCGCGGAGCACGGCGGTCAGCGTCCGTGGCCGAGCGTCGGCAGGCGCATCCGGAACGCGCTGCCCCGGCCCGGCACGCTGGTGATGCTGATCTCGCCGCCATGTGCCTCGATGATCGAACGCGCAACGTAGAGGCCGATGCCGGTGCCGCTGGTCTTGGTCGTGAAGTGCGGGTCGAAGATCCGCAATCGCACCTCCTCGGGGATGCCGGGCCCGCTGTCGGCGATCAGCACGTCGGCCTCGTCGGGGTGAGCCTCCAGCCGCAGCTCCAGCTCGCCGCCGTCGGGCATCGCCTCCAGGGCGTTGATGGCGACGTTCAAGATGGCCTGCTTCAGGCGGTCGCGCTGACCCGCGATGCGCACCGCCGTCCCCGGCAGGTAGGCCTCGAGCGCGACGCTCTGCAGGCGCGCCTGCGGCAGCAGCAGCCGCTGGATCTCCGCTAGCATGGCGCGCGCGTCGAACTCCTCGCGGCCCTGGCCGGCGGGCGTGGTGTCGACGAGCAAGGCCTGCAACGAGCGGTCGAGGCGTTCGAGCTCCTCGCGCAGCACAGCGACACACTGTTCGGCTTCCTCGGCCTCGGCCTCGCCGCTTCCGCTGCGCAGCGCGCTCTGCAGACGATCGAGGTTCAGCACCATCGCGTTGAGCGGCGCCTTGAGGTCGTGGGTGATGGCGCCATAGACGCGGCTCAAGGCGCGCAACTGGCTGGCGAGCAGCAGGTCGGTCTCCAGGGCGTCGAGCATCGTCCGGTCGCGCAGCAGAATCAGCAAGTCCTGGGCCTCCTCCTCCGCCAGGGGCGACACCTGGCAGCGCAGGGAGCGCGTCCCGGACGGTCCCGGCACGTCGAGGTCCAGCCGCGCTGCGCCCTCGTGCAGCGACCCCAGCGCGGAGTCGAGGATCCTTTGCAGCTCGGGCCAGCGCCGCTCCAGCTCCGCCCGATCGGCGCAGCCCAACAGCTCACAGGCTCGGGGGTTGGCGAACTCCAACTGCAGCGAGGAACTGACCAGCAACACGCCCTGGTCCAGGAGTTGTGACAGCCTGTTGAGGCGTTCCTGCGCCCGGGCTCCGCGCTTGCGCTCCAGTTGCAGCTCCTGCCCCACCCGGTCGGCGACCGAGAAGGCGAGTGCGAATTCGTGGCGGGCTGCGGGCACTGGGCGTCTCTGGCCGGCCAGGGCGGCCTCCAGCAGCTGCGTGAGCTGACGGCTGCAGCGCACTAGGAACAAGTACAGCGCGAGGCCGAGGCCGCCGACCAGCGTCAGGGCGTAGAGGCCACCCTGCCCGAGACGGCCCATGGCGTCGTCGTACACATCGAGCGGCCGCGGGTGCACGAGGGCGGCCCGGTGAGCAGCGGCGACCTCGTGGTACTGCCACAGCGCGAAACCGACCACTAGCAAGGCATAGAGGACGCAGCAAGCGAAGATCCGCCTCGACGAGAGCATGGGCGCGAAGGGAGCCGCGTACGTATACCACACAGCCGCTGAACCCGATCCTCATGGACGTGGCGCCGGCCGTCCCTGGGCGAGGCCTACGAGCCCGGCTAGGCTGCCGTCGCGTCGCACGGCGCTCTCGTGCAGGCGCGCGGCGCGCAAGTTCTCGTAGACGGCGCGCACGAAGGCCGGGTAGCCGGCGTGCTCCAGCTCGCGAGCGCGCTCCTCCGCCTTGCCGCGCTTGCGGAACGGGCCGACGACGACACGGTGCCAGTCGGCATCCTGCTGGACGTGGACCTCTGGCGCCCGGTGCGCGAGCTCAGCCGCCAGCGCCGCGGCCCGCTCCGCCTCGCGGAAGGCGCCGAGTTGCACCAGCCAGCCGGTGGCGACCACGGCGTCGGCGGGGAGGGGTGCAGGCAAGCGGTCGATGACCTTGATCTCTACTCGAGCTGTTCCGGGACCGATCATCCCCAGGGCCTCGGCGGCGCCGTAGGAGAGGTCGAGGATGCGCCGGCGCGCGAAGGGACCGCGGTCGTTGATCCGCACCTCGACGCGACGGCCGTTGTCGCGGTTGGTCACCCGCAGGATGGTGCCGAACGGCAGCTGCCGGTGGGCCGCCGTCATGGCGCGCATGTCGAAGGTCTCGCCGCTCGCCGTGCGCCGGCCGTCGAAGCCGGGGCCGTACCAGGAGGCGACCCCGCTCTCGGTGTGGCCGAGCCGCGCACCGCGCGTGCGCGCCGAGGTGCAGGCGCCGAGCGCCACACCGAGGGCCAGCAGGGCGAGGAGGGCGGCGAGCCCGGCGGCGGCGCGTCGCTTCGCTGACGCCCCGCCGCCCATGGCCCGCTAGACGCGCGGCTCCTCGACGAGGGCCGCCCGCACGCCCTCGACGGCGGGCCCGACGACGGCGTCGAGGAACTCGTCCACCTGCTCCGGCGCCCGGCCGACGAAGGCGCGCGGATCCAGCATCCTGTCGATCTCGGCGCGCGACAGCCCGAAGGCGGGATCGCCGGCGAGGCGCGCGATGAGCGGGTTCTCCCCGCCGCGCGCCACGACCTCATGGGCCTCCAGGCTGTAGCGACGGATGCGCTCGTGGAGGTCCTGGCGGTCGCCGCCCCGCACGGTGGCCTCCATCAGGAGGTTCTCTGTCGCCATGAAGGGCAGCTCGTGGGCCACCCGCGCGCGGATCGTCCCTTCGCGAGCCGTGAGGCGGCGCGCGATGCCGGCCGCCAAGCCCAGGATCGCGTCCGCGGTCAGGAAGCTGTCGGGCAGCACGAGCCGGCGGTTGGCCGAGTCGTCGAGGCTGCGCTCGAGCCACTGGGTAGCGGCGGTGAGTGGCCCGTTCAGGCTGTCAGTGATGAGCCGCCGGGCCAGACTGCACATGCGCTCCGCGCGCATCGGGTTGCGCTTGTAGGCCATCGCCGAGGAGCCCACCTGGGTCGCCTCGAACGGCTCGGCGAGCTCGCCGAGCCCCTGCAAGAGACGCAAGTCGGTGCCGAGCTTGTGGCAGGACTCGGCGATGCCAGCGAGGACCGCCAAGATGCGCGAGTCCTGTTTCCGGGGGTAGGTCTGGCCGGTCACGGCGAAGGAATCGGCGAAGCCGAGTCGCGAGGCGACGCTCCGGTCGAGCTGGCGCACCTTGTCGTGGTCGCCGGCGAAGAGGGTGAGGAAACTCGCCTGCGTGCCCGTGGTTCCCTTGGCGCCGCGGCAACGGAGACTCGCGAGCAGCCCTCGCACGGCCTCCAGGTCCATCACCAGGTCCTGGATCCACAGGCAGGCGCGCTTACCGACCGTCGTGAGCTGTGCCGGCTGGAAATGGGTGTAGCCGAGCGTCGGGAGGTCGCGGGTGCGACGGGCGAAGTCGGCCAGAGCCAGAATCGCCGAGGCCAGCCGCTTCTCGAGCAGTTGCAGCGCCTCCCGCGCCAGCATCAGGTCCGCGTTGTCGGTGATGAAGGCACTGGTGGCGCCGAGGTGGAGGATGCCGCCGGCCGCCGGCGCCAGCTCGGCGAAGTGGCGCAGGTGGGCCATCACGTCGTGGCGGGTCTCGGCCTCGATCGCCGCCACGCGCTCGAAGTCGATGGTGTCGGCCGCCGCCTCGAGCGCCGCGAGCTGCTCGGCCGAGATCGGCAGCCCCAGCTCGCGCTCGCACTGGGCGAGCACGATCCACAGTCGCCGCCAAGTGCGGTAGCGATGCTCGCGGCCGAAGAGAGCGGCCATCTCCTCCGAGGCGTAGCGCTCGTGGAGAGGATTGTCCGCGCGCTCGGAAGGCATCGTGAGGCGGGATCAGTGTAGCAGGTCCCCCCTGCTACACTCCGCCGCCGGTCGTGGCCCTGTCCGTCTTCTCCGAGATCGGTCGTCTCCACCGGGTGCTCGTTCACCGCCCCGGGCCGGAGATCGACTGCATGGTGCCGGAGATGATGCAGCAGCTGTTGTTCGACGACATCCTGGACGGCGAGGAGGCCCGCGAGGAGCACGACTCGTTCCGCCGCATCCTCGAGCTGGCGGGCGTCGAGACCCTGGATGCCGAGACTCTCCTCGCCGAGGTGCTCGAGGACGGCGACGCCCGTGCCGAGCTCAGGGAGCGCGCGGCGCGTCGCTTCGGTCTCGGCGAGGGCGCCGTCGCCCACCTCGCGGCGCTGCCGCCGCCGGCGCTCGCTTCGGCGCTCATCGTGGGTCTGCGCACCCACGACCGGGCCGAAGAGCGGCGACGGCGTTTCTTCGAGCTGCCGCCCGTGCCCAACTACTTCTTCCAGCGCGATCCCCAGTTCGTCGTCGGCGACCGCGTCTACGTGTCGGCGATGGCCACCGAGGCCCGCGAGCGCGAGCCGCTGCTGGCGGAGGAGATCTTTGCCCGCCATCCGGCGCTGGGCGGCCCGGAGTCCGTCGTGCGGCTGGCGCCGCCGCCCCTGGGCGATCCGGACCACGACCCGGACCGCGCCGAACCCACGCTCGAGGGGGGCGACGTCCTGGTCGCGAGTCGCGAGGTCCTGCTGGTGGGGCTTTCGGAGCGCACCAATCGGCGCGGCGTCGAGGCGCTCGGCGAGGACCTGCGGGCCCGGCAGACGAGCTTCCGGCACCTCATCGTTGTCGAGCTGCCGCCGCGCCGCAGCTTCATGCACCTCGACACCGTCTTCACCTTCATCGACCGCGACCTCTGCCTGGCGTATTTGCCGGTGATCGAACCGGGGCGCGCCCAGTCGGCGCACGTCTACCATGTCGACCTCGACGCCGAGCACCTGACGTTCCGCTTGGCGCCCTCGCTGCTCGAGGCCCTGGCCGAGGTCGGGATCGAGCCCGACGTCGTGCCGTGCGGCGGCGCCGAGGACCGCATCGTGCAGGAGCGCGAGCAGTGGACCGACGGCGCCAACGCCTTCGCCATCGCCCCCGGGGTCATCGTCCTCTACCGCCGCAACCGGCGGACCGTGGAGGAGCTGGCGAGCCGCGGCTGGCGCGTGCTCGACGCCGAGCAAGTGGCGGCGGGGGCGCCGGTCGTCGACCACGGGCCGACGGTGATCACGCTCTGGGCCAACGAGCTGTCACGGGCGCGCGGCGGGCCGCGGTGCATGACCATGCCGCTCGAGCGCGCGCCCCTGTGAGGCGCCATGGCCAAGCGAGATTTCCTCTCCATCCACGATTTGACGGCCGCCGAGGTGGCGGGGCTCTTCCGCCTCGCCGCCGAGGTCAAGGCCCGGCCCGAGCGCTGGGCCACGGCGCTCGCCGGCAAGACCTTGGCGATGATCTTCCAGAAGTCGTCGACGCGCACCCGCGTGAGCTTCGAAGCCGGCATGTTCCAGCTCGGCGGTCAGGCTCTCTTCCTCTCGAGCCGTGACCTCCAGGTGGGCCGCGGCGAGCCGATCTCGGACACCGCGCAGGTGCTTTCCCGCTACGTTGACGGCATCATGGCCCGCACCTTCGCCCATCAGGACGTCGTGGATCTGGCGCGCTTCGGCTCGGTGCCGGTGATCAACGGCTTGAGCGACGACCTTCACCCCTGCCAGGCGATGGCCGACTACTTCACCTTGCAGGAGATCTTCGGCGACCTCGCCGGTCGCAAGATCACCTACGTCGGCGACGGCAACAACGTCGCTCATTCGCTGATGTTCGGCGCCGCCAAAGTCGGCATGGACATCGCGGTCGCCTCGCCCGACGGCTATCAGGTAAGGGAGAACTACCTGCGTGCGGCGCGAACCGATGCGGCAGCCGCAGGCACGGCGATCGAGCTCACCACCGACCCAACCCAGGCCGTCGCCGGGGCCTCCGCCATCTACACCGATATCTGGGCGTCGATGGGACAGGAAGAAGAGGCCGAGAAACGGCTGCAGGCCTTCCGCGGCTGGACCGTCGACGAGGCCCTCATGCGCCACGCCCTACCTGAAGCAGTTTTTCTGCACTGCCTCCCGGCCCACCGCGGCGAGGAGGTCACCGCGGAAGTGGCCGACGGCCCTCAGAGCCGCATCTTCGACGAGGCCGAGAACCGCCTCCACGTGCAGAAGGCGATCCTGCTTTGGTTGCTGGGTGGAGTGGAAATCTAGGAACAGATCTGGGTAGGGAGGATCCGCAGGAGGTGGCGCCACGCCTGGCCGCGATGGCTGAGGGTGTCCTTCTCGGAGCCGAGGAGCTCGCCGAAGGTGCGGTCACTTCCGGCCGGGAGGAAGATCGGGTCCCAGCCGAAACCGTTGTCGCCGCGCGGTGGGTGGACGAGCGTGCCGTCGGTCGCGCCCTCGGCGACCAGGGATCGCTCAGCGTCGCGGTAGAGCAGGAGACAGCGGGCGCGGGCCCGGGTGTCGCCGAGGGAGTGGGCCACCTGGGCGATGCCGGCGGCACCCGTGGCCTCGAGCATCCACTTGACCAGCGGGCCGGGGAAGCCGTTCAGGGCGGTGAGCTCGAGGCCTGCCTCCTCGACCACCAGCGGCCGACCGAGGCGGCGCCAGGCCTCCTCGGCCTTGGCCTCGAGGATCTCGCGCAGGTCGAGTGACTGGATCTCCGGCAGGTCGACGGCAACGACCTCCAGGGAAGAGTGACAGATCCGGCGCGCCTCGGCGAGCTTGCCGGCGCTGCCGGTGACGAGAACGAAGGACGGGAGCGCGCTCATGCAGCGCCGGCACGGCGCCGGAGCTCGACGAGCAGAGCGTCGACCTGGGTGCGCAGCTCCACGAGGCTTCCGGCGTTCTCGATCACCAGGTTCGCCGCCGCGCGCCGCGCCGCGCCGTCGCCCTGCGCCGCAAGCCGACGGCGCGCTTCGCCCTCGACCAGGCCGCGGGCCACGGCGCGGTCCCGTCGCAGCTCGAGTGGGCTCTCGACGGTGACGATCAGGTCGAAGTCCGGACCGTCGCCGGCCTCGACCAAGAGCGTGGCCTCGAGCACGACGATCGGCTCGACGGCCGCGTCGGTGAGCGCGGCGAACCGTCGCCGAACCAGGGGGTGGATGGCGCGCTCGACGGCGCCGCGCAGTTCGCCGTCGGAGAACAGTCGGCGCGCGAGCGCCGCGTGGTCCACACCGCCGGCAGCGTCGAGCACGCTGGGGCCGGCGAGCGCCGCGACGGCGGCGGCTCCCTCTGCACCCGGCTGGTAGAGCTCGGCCACCAGTCGGTCGGCGTCGATCATCAAGCACCCCGCCTCGGCGAGCCAACGCCCGACGGTGGACTTGCCGGACGCCAAGCCCCCGGTCAGCCCGACGAGCAGCCGCTTCACTCGCTCACTCGAACCCCTGGCGCCGCCGCGACGCCGCGAGCGTGTTGGCGAGCAGCAGCGCGACGGTCAGCGGACCGACGCCCCCGGGGACCGGGGTGATGGCCGCCGCCCGCGGTGCCACGGCGGCGAAGTCGACGTCGCCGACCAGCACCGCGCCGCGGCGCTCCAGGGTGGCGAGCCGCTCCCGGTCGCCGGGGAAGAGCCGCTCGACCAGCGCCCGGTCGGCGACTCGGTTGATGCCGACGTCGATGACGACGGCGCCGTCGGCCACGTGCTCGGGGCCGATCAGCGCCGGTCGGCCGACCGCTGCCACCAGCACCTCGGCCTGCCGGCAGATCGCCGCCAGCTCGCGGGTGCGCGAATGGCAGACGGTGACCGTCGCGTGCTCGCGCAGCAGCAGGCCGGCGAGCGGCTTGCCGACCAGCCGGCTGCGGCCGACGACGACGGCGTGGCGGCCGGCGAGCGGCACCGCCGAGCGGCGCAGCAGCTCGAGGATGCCCGACGGCGTGCAAGGCAAGAACCCGGGCTCGTCACTCCACAGACGGCCGACGTTGATGGGGTGGAGACCGTCGACGTCTTTCTCGGGATCGATGCGGCCGACGAGCTCGGACACCGGCAGGCCGGCGGGCAGCGGCAGTTGCAGGAGCAGGCCGTCCACCTCGTCGCGCCGGTTGAGGGCGTCGATCGCGGCGGCCACCTCGGCGGCGCTCGCCGTCGCCGGCAGGCTCACGGTCTCGCTCGCCAGGCCGGCCTGGGCGGCGGCCGAGGTCTTGCTCGCCACGTAGACCTGGGAGGCCGGATCTTCGCCCACCAGCACCACGGCGAGCCCCGGAGGACGACCGCCGCGCGCCACGAGCGCCGCGCACCCCTGCCGCGTCTCGTCGCGGATCGCGGCGGCGACGGGGCGCCCGTCGAGGATCCGGGTCACGTCGCCTCGCGCCGCGCCGTGTAGAGGCAAACGATGCCGCCCGTCAGCTCCTGCCAGCTGCCGCCCGCCAGGCCCGCCGCCGCCATCCGCGCCACCATCGCCTCGCGCTGCGGGAAGTCGAGCACCGAGGCCGGCAGGTAACCGTAGGCCGTCCCGCGGGGCGAGAGCCAGGCTCCGATCCGCGGCAGCAGCCGAGTGAAGTAGACGAGGTAGAGGCCGCGCAGGAGGCGACGCCGCGGCACGGCGAACTCGAGGAAGGCGACGCTGGCCCCTGGGCGCAGCACCCGCGCGACTTCTCGCAGACCGCGGTCGAGGTCGGCCAGGTTGCGCAGGCCGAAGGCCACGGTGGCACCTTCGAAGGTCGCGGCCCTGAAGGGAAGCTCCAGGGCGTCGCCAGCGAGGCCGCCGGGAGCGCCACCGTCCCGGCGCCGGTACTTGCGGCGCGCCAGCGCGAGCATGGGCAGGCAGAAATCGGCCGCCGCCACCTCGCCGCCGCGCGCCGCGACGGCGAGGGCCTGGTCGCCGGTGCCGCAGCACAGGTCGAGGGCCCGTGCCCCGACCGGAAGAGCGAGCGCCGCCGCCGCCTGCCGCCGCCAGGCGACGTCGCGGCGTGCCGAGAGCAGCCGGTTGAGCAGGTCGTAGCGTGGCGCCACCCCCGCGAACATGTCGCGGATCGCCGCGCCGCTCTTGTCGAGGACCTGAGCGCGGACCGCCGGCACGACGCAAGTGTATCCGCCCAGCGCGCTCGCCTTGACAGGCTTCGGGGTGCTTCGTATCATCTGCGTCCTTTGCGCCCGGGCGGGCGTGCAGTAAATCCGCGTCCACCACCTGCAGAGGAAGACGATGAGGACCTACAGCCCCAAGCGGGGTGAGATCGAGCGTGCCTGGTGGGTAGTGGACGCGGCCGGAGTGCCCCTAGGGCGCCTGTCGACGATGGTCGCCCGCGTCTTGACCGGCAAGCACAAGCCCCAGTACGCCCCGCACCAGGACACCGGCGATTTCGTCATCGTGGTCAACGCCGAGAAGACGGTTCTCACGGGTGGCAAGGAAGAAGGCAAGGTCTACTACCGCACCAGCGGCCGGCCGGGGGGCCTCAAGCAGCAGACGGCGGCGGAGGTGCGGGCCAAGCGGCCCTCCCGACTGATCGAGATGGCGGTCTGGGGGATGCTGCCCAAGAACAAGCTGGGGCGGCAACAGCGGCGCAAGCTCAAGGTCTACGCCGGAGCCGAGCATCCCCACCAAGCTCAGCAGCCGCGCGCCCTCGCCGTGGGTTAGAGGAGGACGACTTGAGCGAAGGCCAGCACTACGGAACCGGGCGCCGGAAGACAGCGATCGCGCGCGTCTACCTGCGGCCTGGAAGCGGCCAGGTCACCGTGAACGGTCGCAAGTTCGAGGACTTCTTCCCGAACAAGGTGCTGCGCATGGTCGTGCAGCAGCCCCTGCAGCTCACCGAGACGCTGGACCAGTTCGACGTACAGGCGAGCGTCGAGGGCGGTGGCTCCGCCGGCCAGGCGGGCGCCGTGCGCCACGGCATCGCTCGCGCCCTGCTCGAGTTCAACATCGAGTTGCGCGCGCGCCTCAAGGAGGCGGGTCTCCTGACCCGCGACCCGCGCAAGAAGGAACGCAAGAAGTACGGGCAGAAGGGAGCCCGCAAGCGCTTCCAGTACAGCAAGCGCTGATCGAGGGGGCGAGGCGTGTCGACGGCTCTGGAAGGCAGAATGCGCGAGATGCTCGAGGCGGGGGTCCACTTCGGGCACCAGACGCGCCGCTGGAACCCGAAGATGAAGCGCTACATCTTCGGCAAGCGCAACGGCATCTACATCATCGACCTGCAGAAGGCGGTCAAACTGCTCGACGAGGCGTGCGGCTTCGCCCACGAGCTCGGCCGCGCCGGTCGGCGGATCCTCTTCGTGGGCACCAAGCGTCAAGCGCAAGAAGTCATCCAGCAGGAAGCCGAGCGCTGCCGTCAGTTCCACGTCACCCATCGCTGGCTGGGCGGCACCCTGACGAACTTCGTCACCATCCGGAGCTCGATCGAGCGCCTGCAGGAGATCGAAGATCGGCTGGGCGAGGAAGACAGCCCGATGACCAAGAAAGAGCGGCTGCGACTCGAGCGCGAGCGGGAGCGCCTGCACGGCAACCTGGCGGGCATCCGCGAGATGGAGGAACTGCCGGACGCCCTCTTCGTCGTCGATCCGAAGCGGGAGCACATCGCCGTGGCCGAGGCCAACGCGCTGGAGGTGCCGGTGATCGGCATCGTCGACACCAACTGCGATCCGGAGCTGATCGACTACATCATCCCGGGCAACGACGACGCGATCCGCACCATCCGCCTGTTCGCCAGTCGCGTCGCCGACGCCTACCTGGCGGGGGCGGGCGAGCTGTCAGCCGACCTCGAGAGGCGGGCCAAGGAGGCGGCGCGCGAGGCCGCGGCGCGCGAGGCGGAGTCGAAGGACGCCGAGGGCAAGCCCGATCGCGGCAAGCGGCCCTCCGCCGTCGAGGAGTTCGAGGAAGAGTTGCAGGCCTCGACCGACTTCGAAGACACCGAAGCCTGACGCCCGAGCTGCCGGCTCGGCCGGCGGAGGCAGCATGGAAATCACCGCCGACAAGGTCCGCGACCTGCGCGAACGCACGGGTGCGGGCATGATGGACTGCAAGAAGGCCCTGCAGGAGGCCGCGGGCGACCTCGACAAGGCGATCGAGGTGCTGCGCAAGCGGGGGCTGGCCGCCGCCGCCCAACGAGCCGGCCGCGCCACCGCCGAGGGGCTCGTCACCTCTTACATCCACGCCGGCGGCAAGATCGGCGTGCTTCTGGAGGTCAACTGCGAGACCGACTTCGTCGCCCGCACCGACGCTTTCCAGGAGCTGGTCAAGGACGTCGCCCTGCACGTCGCGGCTGCCGATCCCCGCTTCGTGCGGCGCGAGGAGGTCGCACCCGGCGTCCTCGAGCAGGAACGGGCGATCTACCGCGAGCAGGCGCTGGCCTCCGGCAAGCCGGACTCGATGGTCGACCGCATCGTCGAGGGGAAGGTGGAGAAGTTCTACGCCGAGACCGTCCTGCTCGAGCAGCCCTTCGTGAAGAACCCCGACCTGACCGTCCAGGATCGCGTCGCGGAAACGGTCGCCAAGCTCGGCGAAAACATCCGTGTCCGTCGCTTCGTGCGCTTCCGGCTCGGCGAGGGCCTGGAGAAGCGCAGCGATGACTTCGCCCAAGAGGTCCACAGGCAGGCCGCCGGCTGAGCGATGGACGAGCGGCCCGCCTACCGGCGCGTCCTGCTGAAGCTCTCGGGCGAAGCCTTGATGGGCGAGAAGCCCTTCGGCATCGACGAACAGGTGGTGGCGGAGATCGGTGACGAGATCCGGGCGGTCCACGAACTCGGCGTCCAGCTCGCCATCGTCATCGGCGGGGGCAACATCATCCGCGGTCTGGCAGCCAGCCACCGCGGGATCGACCGGGTGACCGGCGACTACATGGGCATGCTCGCCACGGTGATCAACGCCCTCGCCCTGCAGGATGCGCTGGAGAAGCGCGGGGTGACGACCCGCGTGCAGACGGCGATCGACATCCGCGACGTCGCCGAGCCCTTCATCCGCCGGCGGGCGATCCGCCACCTTGAGAAGGGTCGAGTGGTTCTCTTCGCCGCCGGCACCGGCAACCCCTTCTTCACCACCGACACGGCCGCTGCCCTGCGGGCCAACGAGGTCCACGCCGAGGCCCTGCTCAAAGCGACCTCGGTCGAGGGGGTGTACACGGCGGATCCGCAGCGCGATCCCGCGGCCCAGCTGCTGCCCGCCGTCACCTACCAGTACGTGCTCGAGCACGGGCTCAAGGTGATGGACGCCGCCGCCATCAGCCTCTGTCGCGACAACCAGATCCCCATTCTCGTCTTCAAGCTGCGCACGCCGGGGAACATCCGGCGTGTCGCCGGCGGTGAGCGCATCGGCTCGCGGGTCACCGAGACCTTGGTGGAGGAAGGTGCATGAAAGAGCTGTTTCTCGAGGTCGAGCTCAAGATGAAGCACGCCGTGGACCACTTCCACCAGGAGCTGAAAACCCTGCGCACGGGGCGGGCGTCGCTGGCCATCCTCGATCACGTCCACGTGGAGTACTACGGTATGCCGACGCCCCTGAACCAACTGGCCAACCTCTCGGTGCCAGATCCGTCGCTGATCGTCGCCCAACCGTACGACCCCACGGTGACGCAGGCGATCGAGAGAGCGATCCAGGCTTCGGGGCTGGGTTTGAATCCGGCGAGCGACGGCAAGGTCGTCCGCATCCCGATTCCGCCCTTGAACGAGGAGCGGCGGCGCGAGATGGTCAAGAAGGCGCACGATATGGCGGAGTCGACCCGCAACGGCGTCCGCCAGGCCCGCCGCGAAGGCAACGAGAAGCTCAAGGCGATGGAGAAGGAGCACAAGATCTCGCAGGACGACGAGCGCCGGGGCCTGGAGGAGACTCAGAAGCTGCACGACCACTACATCGCCCTCACCCAAGAGGCGCTCGAGCACCGGGAGAAGGACATCCTCACGGTTTGAACCCCGTCCACGCCCTGGTGCCGGCCGGCGGTCGGGGGGAGCGGTTCGGCGGCGAGCGGCCGAAACTGCTCTGGGTAGTGGCGGGCAGGCCGATCCTCGCCTGGACGCTCGAGCGCCTCTCCGGCCGGGTGGCGAGCGTGACCCTTGCGGTTCCGGCCGAGCTTCTCGAAGAGGCGGCCGCCGCGATCCCTGCCGGCGAGCGGGTGCGGTGGGTGGCCGGGGGGGCGACGCGCCAGGAATCCGTAGCCGCCTGTCTCGCCGCCTGCGCCGCGGCCCCCGAAGACTGGGTCCTGGTGCACGATGGCGCCCGCCCGGCGCTTCATCCCGATGACCTCGCGGCCTGCGTGGCGGGCGCCGCGGCGGCCGATGGCGCGGTCCTCGGTCGCCCCCTCGCCGACACGCTCAAGCTGGTGGCGGGTGGCGTCGTCCAGGGAACCGTGGATCGATCCTTCTTGTTTCGAGCCGAGACGCCGCAACTGTTCTCTCGCGAGTTGCTCGAACGCGCCGTGGTCGCGGCGCGGGAGACGGGCTTCGTCGGCACCGATGAAGCCTCGCTCGTCGAGCGCTTGCCGGGAGTGCGCATCGCCGCGGTGGCCGCTCGCCATCCCAACCCCAAGCTGACGACGCGCGCCGATCTGCCCGTGATCGAGGCGCTCCTGGGTGGACGATAGGATCCCGCGAATGGCGGGGAACTTCCGCGTAGGGCAGGGCTACGACGTGCATCGGTTGGTCCCCGGCCGGCCCCTCGTGCTCGGCGGCGAGCGCATCCCCTCGGACGTGGGTCTCGCGGGTCACAGTGACGCCGACGTCCTGCTGCACGCCCTGGGTGACGCCCTGCTGGGAGCTGCCGCCCTCGGCGATCTCGGGGACCATTTTCCGCCCACGGACGAGCGCTGGCGCGGCGCCGACAGCAGCGAGCTCGTGCGACGCATCGTCGCCCTCGTCGCCGCAGCCGGGTGGCGGACCGCGAGCTGCGACCTCACGCTCATCGCCGAGGCGCCGCGGCTCGCTCCCTACCGCGAGGCGATTCGGCGCCGGGTCGCGGAGCTGCTCGCGGTGGAGCCGACGGCGGTCGGCCTCAAGGCGACGACCCACGAGGGCCTGGGGGCGCTGGGGCGCGGCGAGGGCATCGCGGCCCTGGCCGTCGTGCTGCTCGAGGCGTGCTGATCTACGGCTACCACCCGGTGCGCGAAGCGCTGCGGCGCCGGCCCGGCGACGTGGCACGGGTGCTCCTCGCCGCGCGGCGGGGCGGTCGGCGAGCCGAGGAGGTCGCGGAGCTCGGGCGGCGGGCAGGAGTGGAGTGCGTGCGGGTAGCGAGCGGGGAGCTCGATCGCCTCGCGCCCGGTGTGCACAACGGCTTCGCCGCCGAACTGCGCAGTGGGGAGCCGGCGGCGGCCGGCGGCGACCCCGACCTGATCGTCCTCCTAGAAGACGTCCAGGACCCGCGCAACCTCGGGGCGATCCTGCGCGTGTGCGAGGCGGCCGGGGTGGGCCGCGTGCTCATCCGCGACCGCGGCTCGGCGCCGCTGTCGCCCACGGTGATCAAGTCCGCCGCCGGAGCTACCGAATGGCTCGCCGTCGACCGCGTGCCCAACAGCGCGGCGGCGCTCGCCCGCCTGAAGGAAGCCGGCTACTGGGTGCACGGCGCGGTGGTCGGCGGGGAGGCACCCTGGGAGGTCGACCTGACCGGCAAGGTCGTGCTCTGCCTGGGTGGCGAGGAGGACGGGCTGCGGGCCCACACTCGCGACGTCTGCGACCGCCTCGTCGGCCTGCCGATGCTCGGCGAGGTCGGCTCGCTCAACGTCGCGACGGCCGCCGCCGGCCTACTCTACGAGGCGGTCCGACAGCGGCGGGCGCCCAGCGGGCCTCGACCGGGCCCCGGCGCGGGCCCAGGGGGTGCTTGACTCTCCTCCAGGCGGCCTCTACAATGCCCGCAGTTTCGACCCTACGGTCGGCAGGTAAAGGAGGAGAGATGAGGAAGGCCTTTGGAATCGGAGTTTGCGCGTTCGCAGCGCTTCTCGCCCTGATCGGCTCGAGCCCGAGCGTCGCCGAGCAGCCCACGGCAGTCTCCCAGCACCCCGACTTCGACGATCACGGCGGCGGCACGTGGTCGCCCAACAACCGCGGCATCACCCTGCTGTCGTGGGACGACGGCAGCTACGAGAGCGGCTTGGGCTTCTTCAGCGGCAGCGGGCAGGCGGCCATGCGCTTCGGCGGCGCGGCGGCCACGACCGGCGCTGTGCCCCTCGCCATCCGCGGCGCCTACTGGCGGCTGTACCCGGGCTTTGCGGTCAACAACATCAACATCAACTTCTTCAACCCGCTGACGGCCGGCGGCTTCCCGACCGGTCCTCCGATCCTGCAGGTGCCGGGAACGACCGCCACGGCCGGCACGAACTTCGTCTCCACTCCGGCGGGCCCGACGATCGGCTCGGCCAACGGCAGCGTCATGGTCGGCGTGGGCATCCAGAACGCGGCGAGCTGGTTCATCGCCGGCGACACCAACGGCGTCGATAACGCCCGCCACTTCCTCGGCGGCAGCAACACGACGAACCTCACCTACGGGCCGGGGACGCTCTCGGGCTTCGGCTTCGCTTGGAACTTTCTGATCCGCCTGCTGATCGACGGCAACATTCCTGTGGAGCTGCAGTCCTTCTCGGTCCAGAAGTAAGCGTTACCTCTTGCGGCTCGAAAAGGGGGGTGGAGGCCACCCCCCTTTTTTCTCGCTCGCAGAGCACCCGATCTCGATGCGTCGAGGGCTCACTCCCGCAACCACCCCGACCGCTGCGGCTGGCGCCTTCGCCGCCCTGCTGCTCGGTGCGGCCTGCGCCGGCCCCGGTCCCGAGGTGCTGGCCGAGTGGCGGGGAGGCCGGGCGACGATCGCCGACCTCGAGACCTTCGTGCGCTCGCTGCCCCCGGACCAGCAGAGGCCCCAGGCCGCCGGCGGCTCGGCGGAGACTTGGGTCGGAGACAGTCTCGAGCGGCTGGCCCTGCGCTCGGCGCTGCGCGAGCGGGCCGAGGCGGCGGGGCTGCTCCAGGATCCGCGGCTTGCCGTGCGGGCGCGCTTCCTGGCGAGTGCCGAGGTGGGGCGCCGGCTGGTCCAGGAGCAGTGCCCGGAGGTCGAGGTCTCCCTGGAGGAGGCCCGGCGGGTCTACGAGGCGCGCACTCCGGTCGGGCCGCGACCTTGGATCCTGGTCCGCCACATCTACAAGCAGGTGGCGCCGGAGGCGGGACCCGAGGAGCGGGCCCGCGCCCAGGCCGAGCTGGAGCTGGTGGTCGAGCAGCTCGGCGACGGCGCGAGCTTCGTCGAGCTCGCCCGCGAGCACTCGGACTCCGAGACGGCGAAGGATGGGGGCCTGATCGGCCGGCTGTCGCGCGAGGCGTCCGTCGACCCTGGCTTCCTGGAAGCGGCCTGGTCGCTCGCCGACGGCGAGTACAGCGCCATCGTGGAGGTCGCCAACGGCCTGCACGTCATCCTGCGCGAAGAGTCCGGCAGCGACGAGGCCGAGCCGTTCGATCGCGTCGCCGAGCGGGTGCGGCGGCAGCTCGCCCTGGCGCAGCGCGAGGCCTGCGGCCGCCAGCTGATCCGCGACGAGGTGGCCTCGGCGCCGGTGCGCTTTCCGGAGACCGGGATTCCCCTGCTGCCGGCGGCCGCGGACCCGATCCTCTTCATCGGCGAGGAGCCCTTCACGGCGGGGCAGCTCGACGGCCTGGCGCCCGACGGCAGCTCGCTGGCAACCTCGCTCGAGGGCATGCGTGCCGTGCAGCAGTTCAGCGAGGCCGTGCTCCTCGCCCGGCGCGCGCAGCGGGAGGACCCCGAGCTCGACGTCTTCTATCAGCGGCGGGAGGAGGCGCTGCGGACCGAGCTGGCGGCCGAGAAGCAGCGACGCGACGAACGGCGCGGCCTGGTGGGCGCGCGGCCGGAGGCGGAGCTGCGGGCTTTCTTCGACGACCATCGCGACCGCTTCCGCACCGAGCCCGAGCTCGACGTCGGCCTGATCCTGCTGCCGCCGACACCGCCGGCCGGCGTTCCACGGGTCCTGGAGCAGGCGCGAGAGATCGTCCGCCGGGCGCGCAACGGCGAGAGCTTCGAGGAGTTGGCGCGCCGACACTCGAACCACTGGAGCCGCGCCGACGGCGGCCGCCTGGGCCCGGCGCCCTGGAGCCGCCTGCGGGTCGTGCTGGGACCCGAGGTCCTCGAGGCCGCCTCCGCACTCTCCCCCGGCGAGGTCGCCGACCCGCACTACCTCACGCACCAGCCGGCGCCGATCCTGGCCGTCGTCCGGCTCTACGGGCGCCAGGAGCCGCGGGAGCGCAGCTTCGAGGAGGCGCGCGAGGCGGTGCTCGACGCGCTGGCGACCCGCGACCTGCGCGAGCTCGACAGCGAGGTGCGCCGCAAGATCCTCGACGAGAGCGGATTCGAGATCCACACCCGTCACGTCGCGGCCTACCTCGAGCAGGTACGCGCGAACGCGGAAGGATAGGCGTCGTGGGGCTGCCGGTCCTCCCGCCGCGGCTGGCGGCCGCCTGCGTGGCCCTCGGGTTCCTGGGCTGCGCGGCCGGGCCCCGGACGGATCTCGTCCTGATCACGCTCGACACGACGCGCCCCGATCACCTCGGCGCCTACGGCTTCGATCAGCCGACCTCCCCGAACCTCGACCGGCTGGCGGCGGAGTCGATCCGGTTCGACCACGCCTACGCCCACGTCCCCCTCACCCTGCCCTCGCACACCAGCATGATGACGGGCACGACGACGCTCTACCACGGGGCTCGGGACAACGGCCGGTTCGTCGTCCGCGAGGACCTCACCACCTTGGCCGAGCTCGTTCGCGACGCCGGCTACCGGACGGCGGCCTTCGTCAGCGCCTTCGTCCTCGACTCGCGCTTCGGCCTGGACCAGGGCTTCGAGCTCTACGACGACGACTACTCGGCCGACTGGAGCGAGGAGGACGTGCGCGAGGCGCAGTTCTACAACACCATGGTCACCGACCGTCGCGCCGACCAGACGACCGACCGGGCGCTCGCCTGGCTCGACGCTCTGGAGCCCGACGAGCGGTTCTTCCTCTGGGTCCACTACTACGACCCGCATCAGCGCTACCGCCCACCCCCGCCGTACGACACGATGTTCCCGGCGAGCCCCTACGACGGCGAGATCGCCTTCATGGACTCCCAGGTCGGCCGCCTCCTCGACCGCCTGCGCGAGTCGGGTCGCTGGGACGAGACCCTGATCGTCGCGACTTCCGATCATGGCGAGAGTCTGGGAGCCCACGGCGAGCCGACCCACGGCGTCCTCACCTACGACGCGACGATGCACGTGGCCCTGACGATCAAACCGCCGGCGGCGGCCAGGATCGCGCCGGCGGCGGACGAGAGGACGGTCTCGCACCGCGACGTCCTCCCGACCTTGATGCGGCTGCTGGGATGGGAGGCGCCGGCGCAGGTGCAGGGCCGCGCCCTGCTGCCGGCGGAGCCCGCGGAGGCGGCGCGCGAGCATCCCATCTACTTCGAGTGCCAACTGCCCCTCTTCAGCAACGGCTGGGATCCACTCTTCGGCGTGCGCACCAGCGATTGGAAGTACATCCACGCGCCGCAGCGCGAGCTGTACCACATCAGCGAGGACCCCGAGGAGCGCTTCAACCTGGCCGAGCGCGAGCCGGCGAAGCGCTCGCAGTACGAGGACCTGCTGTTCCGCCTCATCCGCGACGAGACCGCTCCGGTCGGCGCGGAGAGCCGTGTCGCCCTCGACGGCGAGGCGCGGGCCAAGCTCGCGGCCCTGGGCTACGTCAGCGGCGGGTCGATCGACACCTCCGATCTGACCCCACGCCAGCCCACCGGCCGGCGCAACCCCGTGCAGGCCGTGGCGCTGCTGCAGGACTACTTCGGCGCCGCGACCCTGGCGGCGAGGGGGCAGCTCGATGAGGCCGCTGCCGTCTACGAGTCCGTGCTGCTGCCGCTCGATCCCCGCAACCCTTCGTACCTGACGGGTCTCGGGGATCTGCGGCGGCGTCTCGGCGACCTCGAGGGCGCGCTCGACATGTTCCGTCGGGCGCAAGCCGTCTCGCCGGAGGATCCGGCGATCCTCGTCGAGCTGGCTCGCCTCGAGCTCGATCGCGGTCGGCCGGAGGCCGCGGAGGAGCTGGTGGCGGCGGCTCGCCAGCTCGCCCCGGAGGAGCTGGCCGCCGCCTACACCCACGCTCGGGTGGCGGCGGCGCGTGGGGAGCACGAGCTGGCGGTCGAGCGCTACCGGCAGACGCTGGCCCTCGACGCCAGTCATCGCGACGCTCGCCTACACCTGGCGATCGAGCTGGGCCGCCTGGGGCGCCTCGACGAGGCGCGCTCCGAGCTGGTGACGATGATCGAGCGTTGGCCGTTCTCGGCGCAGCTCCATTACAACCTGGGCATCGTGGATCTGCGCGCGGGCGAGGCGCGCGCGGCCGTTGCGGCCTTCGAACAGGCCCTGCGCTACCGGGCGGCCTACCTCGAGGCGCGCTACGCCCTCGGGGCGGCCAAGGCCGAGGCTGGGGACCCCGCTGGGGCGCGGGCGGCCTTCGAGCAGGTCGTCATCGCCGACCCCGACGGGGAGCTGGCGGCCAAGGCCCGCCAGTCGATCGCCGAGCTGGGCCGTGACGGCTGAGCGCGCCGGGCGCAACTGCTCGCCCGTCGTGGCGGCGGCGATCTGGCTGGCCGCCTGCAACGCGCCGCCGCAACGCCCTGTCGCGGCGCCCGCCGCCGCCAGTCCGATTCTGCTCGTCGATGCCACGACGAGCGCGGGCATCCACTTCGTCCACACCCACTGCGGCACGGGCAAGCGCTACATGCCCGAGACGATGGGCTCGGGCACGGCCTGGCTCGATTACGACGGCGACGGCTGGAGCGACCTCTATCTGGTCAACGGGGCCCCGACGCCGGGCTACACTGGCCGCCCGCCGGAGGACGCGCTCTACCGCAACAACGGCGACGGGACCTTTCGCGACGTCACGGCCGCCGCCGGGGCGGAGAACCCGGGCTACGGCATGGGCGTGACGGCGGGGGACATCGACGACGACGGCGACACCGATCTCTACCTGACCAACCTCGCCGACGACGTCCTGTTGCGCAACGACGGCGACGGCACGTTCACCGACGTGACACGCGAGGCCGGCGTCGGCGATCCCTTCTGGTCGACCAGCGCCGCCTTCGGCGACATCGATGGCGACGGCGACCTGGATCTCTACGCCGTGAACTACGTGGACTTCACCTGGGCGACCCACAAGGTCTGCGGCGAGCCGCGGTTGGGGTTCGAGGCCTACTGCCACCCCGACGTCTACGACGGCGTGCCCGACAGTCTTTACCTCAACTCGGGAGACGGCAGCTTCCGCCCGGTCGGCGGCGAGCGGCTGGCGATGGACCCGGACCGCTGGCGCAGCGACGGCAAGGGCCTCGGCGTGGCGTTCGTCGACGTCGATTTGGACGGTGACGAAGACATCTTCGTGGCCAACGACTCGGTGCCCAACTTCCTGTGGATCAACCGCGGTGACGGCTTCTTCGAGGAGGAAGCGGTCGTTCGCGGTGTGGCCTTCAACGCCGACGGCAAGACCGAAGCCTGCATGGGTGTGGCGCTGGGCGATCTCGACGCCGACGGCCACGAGGAGGTGTTCGTCACTAACCTCGACACCGAGACCAACACGCTCTACGCGGGCCTCCCGGGAGGCATCTTCCGCGATGTCACGCGGGAGTCCGGTCTGGGTCCGCCGAGCTACCTCAACGTGGGCTTCGGGACGGTCTTCGCCGACCTGGACAACGACGGCCTCCTGGACCTGTTCGTCGCCAACGGTCACATCATCGACAACATCCAGCTGCGGCGCCCGGAGATGACCTACGCGCAGCCGAACCTGTTGTTCCGGGGCCTGGGAGGATGGCGGTTCGAGGACGTGTCCGCCGCCGGCGGCGAGGCGGTGGTGCGGCCGACAGTGGGTCGCGGCCTGGCGACCGCCGACTTCGACGCCGACGGGGACCAGGACCTGGCCCTGGCGGAGAACAACGGGCCCGCTCGGCTGCTGCGCAACGACGCCCCCGGCGGAGGGCCGCGCTCGTGGCTGCAAGTTCGGTTGCTCGGTCGGACCGCGCCTCGCGAGGCCCTCGGGGCGCGCCTCGTTCTCGAGGCCGGCGGCCGACGCCAGGCCCGGGTCCGGCGCAGCGCCTCGAGCTACCTCTCGCAGTCGGAGGCCGTGCTGCACTTCGGCCTGGCCACCGAGCGGCGGGCCGAGCGCCTCGAGGTGGCCTGGCCAGGTGGCGGGCGCAGCCGCTGGCTCGACGTGCCTGCGCAGCGGCGGTTCGTGCTCTGGGGCCCCCGGTCGTCGGCGAGCGGGCGATGAGCCAGCGGAGCGCGGCAGGGGTGGGGCCGGCGCTGTTGGCGGCGGCGCTCTGGGCCGGCGGCTGCGGCGGCGCCGCGAGCGAGGC
>CAYXXN010000025.1:20600-22194 GCA_964469055.1 uncultured Thermoanaerobaculia bacterium | reverse complement strand
CGGCCTAGGTACCCAGCTCGCTCCGCACCAGCTCCGCCACCGCAGCCAACGCCGCTGGCAGCCGCTCGGGATCCTTGCCGCCGGCTTGGGCGAAGTCGGCGCGGCCGCCGCCGCTGCCGCCGACCTGGGCTGCCACGTCTTTCACCAGACGGCCGGCGTGGAGGCGGCCGGTCAGGTCGTCGGTGACGGCGGCGATCAGGGTGACCTTGCCGTCGGCCCGGCTGCCGAGGACGACGACGCCGCTGCCGAGGCGGCTGCGCAGCACGTCGGCCATGCTCCGCATCTCGGCTGCCGGGGCGGCCGGCACCTCGCGGGCGAGGACCTTGACGCCAGCGACCTCGACGGGCTCCTCGCCGGCGGCGGCGGCGGAGACGAGTTGGAGGCGCAGACGGGCGAGCTCACGCTCGGCCTCGCGCAGCCTCTCTTTGCCGCGCGCGATCTCGCCGGCCAGCCGTTCCTCGGGGACGCCTAGCAGCTCGGCGGCCTGCTGCAGTCGCTCGCTGCGACGGCGCGTCTCCGCGAGAGCTCCTTCACCGGTCAGGGCCTCGATGCGCCGCACCCCCGAGGCGACCCCGCGCTCGGCGACGATCAAGAACGGTCCGATCTCGCCCGTGTTACGCACGTGACAGCCGCCACAGAGCTCGAGACTCGCCGCCTCGCCCGGCACCTCTACGGTGCGCACGCGCTCGCCGTATTTCTCACCGAACAAGGCCATGGCGCCGGCGGTGATCGCCTCGGCGTAGGGGCGCTCGGCGGTGATGACCGTGTCGCGGGCTTCCCGCACCCAGCGGTTGACGAGGTCTTCGATCGCCGTCAACTGATCGGGTGGGAGGGGTCGAGGGTAGGTGAAGTCGAAGCGCAACCGGTCAGGCGCGACGAGCGACCCGGCCTGGCGGACGCCTTCACCCAGTCGACGGCGGAGGGCGGCGTGCAGGAGGTGCGTCGCCGTGTGGTTGCGCTGCGTGGGAAGGCGCAAGGCCGCGTCCACCCGCGCAGTGACCTTCCCTTCGGCGGCAAGATCGCCCACCTCGACCTCGAGGAAGTGGTAGATCACCCCGGTGTTGTCCTTCTGGGTATCGAAGACGCGGGCTCGCCCCTCGCTCCATTCGAAGGCTCCCCGGTCCCCCACCTGCCCGCCGGCCTCGGCGTAAAACGGCGTGGCGGCGAGCACCGCGAGCCCCGACTCGCCCGCCGTCAGGCGCTCGACGGCCCGCGGCGCGCCGGCACCCGTCGACACCAGGCGCAGCACGGCGGCCCGCTCGAGCTCGAGCCGGGTGTAGCCCTCGAAGCGGCTGGCGGGAATCTCCCCGGCCTCTGCCAGCGCCCGGCGTGCCGCCTCCAGCCGATCCTTGCTCTCGTCGACCGCCTCCCGCGAGCGCTGTCGCTGCCCCTCGAGGGCCGCGGCGAAGCCTTCCTCGTCGAGCTCGAAGCGCTCCTCCTCGGCGATCTCCCGCAGCAGCTCGAGAGGCAGCCCATGCGTGTCGTAGAAACGAAAGAGCGTCTCGCCGGAGAGCCGCCGGCCGCCAGCGGCGCGCGCCGCGTCGATCGCTTCCTGCACCTGGCGCGAGGCGAGGGCCACCGTCGCGAGGAACTT
>CAYXXN010000025.1:3334-20590 GCA_964469055.1 uncultured Thermoanaerobaculia bacterium | reverse complement strand
CTCCGGGTAGGTCTCGCCCATCACCTCGCCGACCAGCGGTAGCAAGCGGTGGAGGAACGGCTCCTCGAAGCCCAGGCGCATGCCGTGCCGAACGGCGCGCCGCAGCACGCGGCGCAAGACATATCCCCGCCCTTCATTACCCGGAATGACGCCGTCGGCCAGGAGGAAACCGACCGCCCGCAGATGATCGGCGATCACGCGCATCGAGACGTCGCCGTCCACCGAGCCGCCGTACCGCCGGCCCGAGAGGGTGGCGATCCCCTCGAGGATCGGCTGAAAGAGGTCGGTGTCGTAGTTCGAGTCGACGCCCTGCAGCACCGCGGTCACTCGTTCGAGCCCGGCACCGGTGTCGATCGACGGCCGGGGCAAGGGCGACAGGTTCCCACCGGCGTCACGGTCGAACTGCATGAACACCAGGTTCCAGATCTCGAGGTAGCGGCCGCTCTCGGTACCCTCGTCCCAGGCGACGGCCGGCAGCCGCGGCGAGCGATCGACGTAGATCTCGCTGCACGGCCCGCAGGGCCCGGTCTCGCCCATCGCCCAGAAGTTGTCGCTCTCGTCGCGCCGCACGACGCGCTCGGCCGGCAGGCCGGCGACCTCGCGCCAGAGTCGTGCCGCCTCGTCGTCCTCGCGGAAGACGCTGGCGTAGAGGCGGCGCGGGTCGAGACCCCAGGCCTCGGTCGCCAGCTGCCAAGCGAACTCGATCGCCTCTGCCTTGAAGTAGTCGCCGAAAGAGAAGTTGCCCAGCATCTCGAAGAAGGTGTGGTGGCGCGGGCTGGGCCCCACGTTCTCGAGGTCGTTGTGCTTGCCCGAGACCCGCATGCACTTCTGCACCGTCACGGCGCGCGGCGCCGGCGGCGTGCCGCGACCGAGGAAGGAGTCCTTGAACTGCACCATGCCGGCGTTGGTGAACAGCAACGTCGGGTCGCCGTGCGGCACCAGCGGCGCGCTCGGCAAGTGACGATGCCCGCGCTCGGCGAAGAAGTCGATGAAGCTCTGGCGGATGTCGGCGCTCGTCATGATTCGGAATCGCGATCGGGAGCCGCGCGGCGAAACCGATCGACTATCTCAAGGATGACCGACGTTGAGAACCCCTTGCGGTCGAGGTGACGGGCGAGTGCCTTCGGATCGGAACCCCGGAACCGGCCGGCCGCGGCCAGAGCCCGCTCGCGCTCGCCGGTGCTGCAGGCGGCCGCCACCGCCTCCGCGGCGATCTCCGGATCCACGCCGCGCGCCGCGAGCTCGGCGCGGAGGCGGCGCGACCCGTAGCCCTTGCGGGCGACCGCTCCCTCCGCCCACTGCCGAGCCGCCGCCCGATCGTCGAGGTAGCCGCGCTCGACGAGCCGTGCCAGCGCCGCCGCCACGGCGGCCTCCCCGAAGCCCCGCGCCTCGAGCTTGGCCTTGAGCTCGGCCTCGAAGTGGGGGCGGTGCGCCAGGAGCTCGACGGCCTTGGCGTAGGCGGCCTCCGCCCCGCGCTCCTGCTCAGCGGGCTCGAGGGTCACGTCCGCGGCGCCGGCTAAGGCTCGAGCTCCATCCCTTCCTCGAGCGACGACATGCGCACCGAGGACTCCATCTGCTCGCGGGCGGCGTCGGAGGTGAACTGCACGCCCTCGATCTTGAGCCGGAACTCGTCGGGGTTCGAGGCCCGCCGCATGGCCTCGTCGAGGCTGATGAGACCGCTGCGGTAGAGGTGGAAGAGCGACTGATCGAAGGTCTGCATGCCGTACTGGCTGGTGCCCAAGGCGATCTGCTCGCGGATGTACTTCGTCTTCTCCTTGTTCTCGATGCACTCCTTGATGTACGGCGTGGCGATCAACACTTCGACCGCCGGCACACGGCCGAGCCCGTCGGCACGCGGCATCAGCCGCATCGAGACGATCGCCTTGATCACCTGCGCGAGCTGGATGCGGATTTGCTTCTGCTGGTGCGGCGGGAAGACGGCGATGATCCGGTTGATGGTCTCGGCGGCGTCCAAGGTGTGCAGGGTCGAGAGCACCAGGTGGCCGGTCTCGGCCGCGAGCAGCGAGGTTTCGATCGTCTCGTGGTCGCGCATCTCGCCCACCAGGATGACGTCGGGGTCTTGCCGCAGGGCCGAGCGCAGCGCCGGCGCGAAGGCTCGCGTGTCGACGTCCACCTCGCGCTGGTTGATGATCGAGCGCTTGTCGCGATGGAGGAACTCGATGGGATCCTCGATGGTCACGATGTGCTCGGTGCGCCGCTCGTTGATGTGCTCGATCAGCGCCGCCAACGTGGTCGACTTGCCCGAGCCGGTCGTGCCGGTGACCAGGAGCAACCCCCGCTGCTCGTCGCACAGCCGCTCGAGGACCGGCGGCAGCATGAGCTCGCGCACCGACAGGATCTTGCTCGGGATGACGCGCAGCACGAGGCCCATCTGGCCGCGCTGCTGGAAGACGTTGCAGCGGAAGCGGCCGAGGCCGGGGACCGAGTAGCCGATGTCGATCTCCAGGTCCTCCTTGAAGCGCTGCTTCTGGCGCGCGTTCATGATCGAGAAGGCCATCGCCGCCGTGTCGTCCTGCATCAGGCGGTTGTACTCGATCAGCGAGTAGAGCGTGCCGTCGACCCGGATCACCGGGTGCGAGCCGACCTTCAAGTGCAGGTCGGAGGCGTTGCGCTCGACGGCGATCTTGAGCAGGTCGTTGATGTTCATGCTCGACTCCCGGCCGGTCCGGCCGCGCGGCGGCTGCCCGCGTAAGTTGTTGGAAAGCCTAGCTCTGCCGCTCCGGGGTGTCAACGGAACCGGGTGAGAGCAGCAGCGCGGCCGCGGCCAGGGCCGCCGTCTCCACGCGCAGGGGTCGCGGTCCGAGGGCGAGCGGGCGGCAGCCGAGCGCGGCGGCGGCGGCGAGTTCGGCGGCGGTCCAGCCACCCTCCGACCCCACCAGGGCGCAACTCGCGGTCCCCTGAGGCGCCCGTGCCGGCTCCCCCGCGGCATCCGCCTCGCAGATCCAGCGTGCCGCGCAGTCCGCCACGAGCCGCGACAGGTCTCCCCAGGGATGGACGCCGGTGACCTCCGGCAAGCGGGCGCGGCCACATTGCTCGACAGCGGCGGCCGCCACGCGCCGCAGGCGCTCGAACGTGCCCGCGCCGAAGTCGCGAGCGCCGCGCTCGGTGGCCAGGAAGCGCACCGCGACCACGCCCAGCTCGGTCGCCTTCTCGACCAGCCAGGAGGCGCGTTGCGGACGCAGCGCGCCGACCAGGAGCGTCAAGGCCGCCTCGGGCTCGCGGCCCGGCGCCTCCGGCCCGAGCTCGAGGGTCGCGGCGTCGCGGCCGACGCGGCCCACCCGGGCCGTACGGGCGCGGCCGGCTCCATCCACGACCCGCACCGACTCGCCGGTCGCCAGCCGCCGCGCCCGAAAGAGATGCCGGTAGGCGGCGCCCCGCACCTCGCACCGCTCGCCGTCCAGGTCGCCCGGGGTGACGAGCAGCGTGCCGCCGGCCTCAGCCGAAGAGGTCACGCACGCGGTCCAGGACCTTGCGGGGACCCTTGACCCGCCGCCCCTCGAGCTCGGCCCAGCGCACCAGAACCTCCACCTGCTCCTCGTCGAGGTCGCGCGGGTGGGGCACGGTCAGGCGAACGGCGACGATGTGATCGCCCTGCCCGCGCCCGTCGAGCCGCGGGATGCCCTTGCGGCGCAGCCGGAAGCGGTCGCCCTGCTGCGTGCCGGGCGGCACCTCCAACGAGGCGTCGCCATGCAGGGTCGGCACCTCGATCGTCGTGCCGAGCACCGCCTCCGGGAAGCTCAGCTCGACGGCACCGAGCACGTCGGCGCCCTGGCGCTCGAAGCGCTCGTCGGGCAGCACCTCTACGTCCACGTAGAGGTCGCCGGGGGGCCCGCCGCGACGGCCGTGCTCCCCCTCGCCGACCCGTCGCAGGCGCGTCCCGGTGTCGACTCCCGGCGGCACCCGCAGGGTCACCTGCCGACGCTGCTCGACCTGGCCACGGCCGCGGCACGCCGCGCAGGGGTCGGTGACCACCGAGCCCTCGCCGCCGCACTGCGGGCAAGGTCGCGCCAGCGAGAAGAAGCCTTGCGTGACTCGCACCTGACCACGACCGCCACAGGCGCTGCAGCGGGTGGCCGCGGCGCCGTCGCGACCCCCCGTGCCGCCGCAGGTCTCGCAATTCTCCAGGCGAGGGATCGCCAGCTCCTTGTCGACGCCGAAAGCCGCCTCCTCGAGGGTCAGGGCGAGCTCGTAGCGCAGATCGGCGCCGGGTCGTGGCCCTTGCCGCCGGCGGCCACCGCCGAACAGGTCGCCGAAGCCGAAGCCGAAGAACTCGCCCAAGATGTCGGCGAAGTCGCCGAAGGTCTCCGGGTCGAAACCGCCCGGCTGGCCGGCGAGGCCGCGGTGGCCGAAGCGATCGTACTGGGCGCGCCGGGTCGGGTCGGAGAGCACGGCGTAGGCCTCGGCCGCCTCCTTGAAGCGGGCCTCGGCCGCGGTGTCCCCTGGGTTCTTGTCGGGATGGTACTGCACCGCCAGCCGCCGGTAGGCCGACTTGACGATCTTGGCGTCGGCCTCGCGCGGCACGCCGAGCACCTCGTAGTAGTCGCGCTTGGCGCTCGCCACGGCCATCAGGAGCTCGCTCCCTGGAGTGGGCCGCCCCCCAGCATCAGGTCGGAAAGCTGCCGCGAGATCGCATTCAAGTCGAAGACCGCCGCCTCCAGCTCGGCTTCGTCCTCCCCGAACAGGGCCATGCGGGCCTTGGCGATGATCTCCCGCATCCGCGCCCCCTCCTCGGCCCGGACGAGGCCCGAGAAGCGGTCGTAGACCCGCTCGTTGACGTAGATCAGCCCCTCCAGGCGGTTGCGCAGACGCCGCATCTGCCGCTGTCGCGCGTCGTCCGAGGAGTGCTCGTGCGCCTCCTTGACGAGGCGGTCGACCTCGTCGCGCGAGAGACCGCTCGCCGGGTTGATCTGCACGCTCTGACTGCGGTTGGTCGCCAGGTCGCGGGCCGAGACGCTGACGATGCCGTTGGAGTCGATGGCGAAGCTGACCTCGATCTGCGGCACGCCGCGCGGGGCCGGCGGCACACCGACCAGCTCGAAGCGGCCGAGGGACTTGTTCTCGCCGGCGATCTCGCGCTCGCCCTGCAGCACGTGGATCTCCACCGTGTCCTGATTGTCGACGACGGTGGTGAAGATCTGCGTGGCGCGCGTGGGAATCGTGGAGTTGCGTTCGATCAGCTTGGTGAACAGTCCACCGTGGGTCTCGACGCCGAGCGAGAGCGGTGTGACGTCGAGCAGGACGATGTCCTTGATGTCGCCCTTGAGAATGCCGCCCTGGATGGCGGCGCCGATCGCCACCACCTCTTCCGGGTTCAAGTCGCGGCTCGGCCTCTTCCCGAAGATCTCCTCCACCACCCGCGCCACGATCGGGCTGCGGGTCTGACCGCCGACCAGGATCACCTCGTCGATCTGGTGGGGCGCCAACCCGGCGGCGGTCAGCGCCTCGCGGCAGGGCCCGGTCGTGCGCTCGACGAGGTCGCGAACCATGCCCTCGAAATGCCCGCGCCGCAGCGCCCTCGCCAGGTGGAGGGGCCCGTCCGGGCCGGTCGAGATGAACGGCAGGTTGATCGCCGCCTCCTCGGCGTTCGACAGATCGCACTTGGCCCGTTCGGCGGCCTCCTTCAAGCGCTGGAGGGCCATGCGGTCGGTGCGGATGTCCACGCCGGTCTCGCGCAGGAACTCGGCGATCAGCCAGTCCATGATCCGCTGATCGAAGTCCTCGCCCCCCAGGTAGGTGTCGCCGGCCGTCGCCTTGACCTCGAACACGCCGCCTGCGATCTCCAGGATGGAGATGTCGAAGGTGCCACCCCCCAAGTCGTAGACGGCGACCGTAGCGTCCTTCTCCCGGTCGATGCCGTAGGCGAGCGCCGCCGCCGTCGGCTCGTTGATGATGCGCGCCACCTTGAGGCCCGCCACCTCGCCGGCGTCGCGCGTCGCCTGACGCTGGGCGTCGTTGAAGTAGGCAGGCACGGTGACGATGGCCTCCTCCACCGCCTCGCCCAAGGCCTCCTCGGCGAAGCCCCGGATCTCCGCCAGGATGAGAGCCGAGATCTCCTCCGGGCTGTAGCGACGGCTGCGCACCTGCACCTTGACGTCGCCGTTGTCCGCCTCGACGAGCTGGTAGGGCAGCACCTGCTGGGCCCGCTGCACCTCGGGGTCGCGGAACTTCCGTCCGATCAGCCTTTTCACGGCGAAGATCGTGTTCTGCGGGTTGGTGATCGCCTGCCGCTTGGCTATCTGGCCGACGAGGCGGTCCCCGGGCTCGGTCACCGCGACGATGGAGGGCGTGGTGTGGGAGCCCTCGCGGTTGGCCAGCACACGCGGTGACGTGCCCTCGACCACCGACACACAGCAGTTCGTCGTGCCGAGGTCGATGCCGAGGATCTTGCTCACGTCGCGTCCTCGCGCGGCGCCTTCTCGGCCGGCGCGCCGGCCGCCGGCAGGGCCACCCGCACCGCGGCCGGTCGCAGCAGTCGGTCGTGCATGCGGTAACCCGGCTGGAGCTCCGCGGAAACCGTGGGCTCCTTCACGTCAGGGTCCTCGTGGTGCGAGACCGCCTCGTGCAGGGCCGGATCGAAGGGCTCGCCCAGCGCTGCCACGCGCTCGACCCCGTGGTTCCTCAGCAGCGTCCCCAACTGGCGCCCGATCATCTCGACCCCAAGCTTCAAGTCCGCGACCGAGCCCTCGGAGGCCAGGGCCCGCTCCAGGTTGTCGAGGATCGGCATCAGACCGCGAAAGACGTCGAAGCCGCGATAGCGCAGCTCCTCTTGGCGATCGCGCTGCGTCCGCTTGCGGTAGTTCTCGAGGTCGGCCAGCGCCCGTAGCCACTTCTCCCGAAGCTCCGCGACCTGGGCCTCGAGACCGGTCGCCGAGGTCGCGCCGGGCGTGGAGTCGAAGTCGGCTCCGGGCTCGGCCTGGCGCTCTTCCACCGCCGCCAGAGCCTCGCGCATGGCGTCCTCGAGGCTCTCCACCGGGTCGCTGTCCAGCTCCACGACCTCTTCGGCCTCGAGCGCCGCCTGCAGGTCCTGCTCGCGTTCTTCCGCCACCCCGGGGTCCCTCAGGCCAGCGTCGTCTCGAGCGCCCGACTGAGTCGCTCGCCCAGATAGTGGACCAGCGGGATCACCCGCTGATAGGGCATCCGCGAAGGCCCGAAGATCCCGAGGGCGCCCAGCGCCTGCCCGTCGACGCCGTAGGTCGTGGCGACCAGACTGAAGTCGAGCTCGGAGGTCAGGTCGCTCTCGGCGCCGATCACGACTCGCACGCCCTCGCCCTGGATGAGCTCGCTCAACATGCGCACCACCTGGGTCCGGTTGTCGAAGGTCTCGATCAGGCGCCGCACCCGCTCGAGGTCGGAGAGCTCCGGCCGGCCGAGCATGGCCGAGGTGCCCTCGATCCACAGGCTCGGCGCGTCGCGGCCGAGCGCCCCCTGGGCGAGGGCGATGGCGTCGGCCAGCAGCGCGTCGACCCGGGCCCGCGTCTCGGCCAAGAGCGCCAGCACGCGGTCGCGGGCGTCGCGCAGGGTCAGGCCGCCGAAGTGCTCGGTCAGGTAGTTCGAGATGCGCACCAGCTCCTCGCGGGAGAGCGGCTTGCCGGCCTCGATGACTTTGTTGTCGATGAAGCCATCGACCGAGACGACGACGCACAACACGCGCGTCCCCGACAAAGGCACGAAGTCGATGGCCTTGAGCCTCGTCTCGCCGACCGCTGGTGTCACCACGATGCCGATCTGGCTCGACATCTCCGAGAGGAGCTGCGAAGCGCGGGCCGCCAGACCGTCGCCCCCCACCCCAGTCAGGTGCTCTTGAATGTAGCGCTGCTCCGGCTCGGGGACCGCCGAGGGCGGCAGCAGGGCGTCGATGTAGAAGTGGTAGCCCGCCTCGGTGGGAACCCGGCCCGCCGAGGTGTGGGGCTGGAGGAGGAAGCCGGATTCCTCGAGGTCGGCCATGCTGTTGCGGATGGTGGCGGCCGACAGCCCCTCGGGATGCTGCTTGGCCACGGCGCGCGAGCTGACCGGCGTGCCCGTCAAGATGAAGCTGCACACCACTTCCCTCAGGATCTCTCGATCCCGCGCGGTCAGCTGTCGGGGGTCGCCGGGCACGGCCATGGAAGAGCGACGCGGCCGGATCGGCCGGGGTGGCTCGCGCGCAGAACCCTCGCGAGCCGCCGCTATTGTAGCGTAGCGCGGTGTCCGCTCCCGCCTCGCTCGACGGCCTGCGCTTTTCGCTGGTCGGCGCGGGCCGCGTCGGCGGCAGCATCGCGCACTGGGCTCGAGGGCGCGGCGCCCGCCTGCACCAAGTCGCCAGTCGTTCCCGCGAGCGGGCCGCCGCCCTGGCTGCCCGCCTGGGAGGCGAGGTCGTCGACCTCGCCGACCTGGCGACGGCCGAGGACGACCTCCTCCTGCTGGCGGTCACCGATCCGGCAATCGCCGAGGTGGCCACGCGCCTCGCCTCGCGACCCCAGGCGGTGGTGGCGCTCCACACCTCGGGTCTCTACGGTGAAGAGGTGCTCTCCTCGCTCGCCGACAACGGCTCCGAGGTCGGAGCCTGGCATCCCCTCCTCGCCTTCCCGACGGAGCTGACCGACGTCGCGGCGGCTCACGGGGCCGTCTTCGCCGTGGCGGGGAGTCCTGCCGCGGAGCGGCTCGCCCGGCGCTTGACGGCCGCCTTCGGCGGCCTCGCCGTCGCCGTGCCAGCGGCGAGCCGACCCGCCTACCACGCGGCCGCGGCGCTCGCCGCCGGCGGCCTGGTGACGGTGCTGGCGACGGCGGCCGACATCGCCTCGCGGAGCGGGCTGCCCGAGGAGGTCCTCGAGGGCTACTTGCGGCTGGCGCGCGGCGCGCTCGAAGGCGCGGCGAACGCCCGGCCGCCGATCGCCGCCGCGACGGGCCCCGCCGCCCGTGGCGACGCGGCCGCCCTCGCCCGTCACCTCGAGGGCTTGAGGGCCGCGGCTCCGGAGGCCGTCCCTCTCGCCGTCGAGCTGGCGCTCGCCACGCTGCGCCTCCAGGCGGCAGCGCGGCCCTTGAGCGCCGAGCAGGAGGCGACCCGGCGCTGGCTGGAGGCCCGGCGGGAGTAGCTGCCGGCTGGCCCAGAACCCGTTGTCCCGCCCGTCACTTACAGGGGGCTGGCCGGGGTGCTATATTCGGCCGGCTTGCGCCCGAGGACGCTCGGGGCCCGGTATGGCTTCCTTCAATTTCTCCACCAAGCAGATGGCGGCCAAGATCGTCTACTACGGCCCCGGTCTGTGCGGCAAGACGACGAGCCTCAAGTACATCTTCGAGCACACCAGCAACGAGGCTCGCGGCAAGATGGTGTCGCTCGCCACGGAGACCGACCGCACGCTGTTCTTCGATCTGCTGCCGCTCGAGGTCGGCCGCATCGCCGGCTTCCAGACCCGCATCCAGCTCTATACCGTGCCCGGCCAGGTCTTCTACAACAGCACGCGACGGCTGGTGCTGAAGGGAGTGGACGGCGTGGTCTTCGTCGCCGACTCCCAGACCGCCATGCTGCCGGCCAACCTGGAGTCCTTTCGCAACCTCGAGGTCAACCTGGCCGAGCTCGGCATCTCGCTCGAGGAGGTTCCCCTCGTCCTCCAGTACAACAAGCGCGACTTGAAGGACATCTGTTCGCTCGAAGAGCTGCAGCAGGCCTTGAACCGCGGCAACTGGCGCGAGTTCGAGACCTCCGCGCTGACGGGACAGGGTCTCTTCGAGACCCTGAAGGAGATCTCGAAGCTGACCCTGTTGTCGCTCAAGCAGCAGCTCGACAGCGGCCACCTCGGCGCCACTCCGATGCGTCCCGCCGCGAGGGCGGCGGCGCCGGCCGCCCCGACGGTGGCGCCCGCGATGCCACTCGTAGCACCGCTCGCCGCGGCGCCTCCCTCCCCGATGCCACTCCCCGTCGAGGTGCCTCCCTCCCTGATGACGCTCCCCGCGGCCGTGCCCGCCTCCTTGATGCCGCGGGCCCAGGCGACGGCCGAGCCGCCGGCGATCGAGACGACCGCCGCGGGGCCGCCGCCCTGGCGACCCGCCGCCGGCGCGGCCCCGCTCCGCCACCCGGCACGGTTCGAGCCGGAGGAGACGTTCGGAGTCCCGGAGGCTCCGCCTGCGGAGGCCTTGGCCGAGAGCAACGGCCACAAGCCGCTCGACCGGGAGCTCGAGCTGCTGCTCGACGCGGCGGCATTGGCCGAGGCCCGGACGGTCGCCATCGACCTGCAGGTGCGCGACGCCTCCGATCGGGTGCTGCACCAGATCCGCGACGTCGAATGGGATCTGGCGGAGGAGCCGACCTCCGACGCGGTTCGACTGCAGCTGCACATCGCTCTCCGCCCCAAGCGGTGAAGCGGATGCCGGCCCGCCCCGCGACGCTGGCGTGCCGGCGGGGAGCGGCCGTGGCGCAACCGAGGCCGGGGGCACGATGAAGTGCCCCTTCTGCGGCGCCAACCAGGACCGGGTCGTCGACTCGCGCGAGATCCACCATGGGATGGCGATCCGGCGGCGGCGGGAGTGCCTGGCTTGCCAGCGCCGCTTCACCTCCTACGAGCGCATCGAGGCGGTGCCCTTCATGGTGGTCAAGCGCGACGGCACGCGCGAGGCCTTCGATCGCGCGAAACTCTTGTCGGGGCTGCTCAAGGCCTGCGAGAAGCGGCCGGTCGCGGCGATCAAGCTCGAAGCCATCGTCGACGCCGTCGAGCAGAAACTCTCCGAGCGCGAGGAGCGCGAGATCTCGACCCGCCAGATCGGGTCGATGGTGATGTCTCGCTTACGCAAGCTCGACCCGGTAGCCTACGTGCGCTTCGCGTCGGTGTACCGGAAGTTCGAGGACGTGGGCGACTTCATGGAGGAGTTGCGCAGCCTGGTCAACCAGGGCACCTGATCACCCGCGTGGCCAAGGGGAACTCCACCGACCCGCAGGAGACGGTTCGCCTGCCGGACGTCCTGCCCGTCCTGGCGCTCAAGGACGCCGTCATCTATCCCTACATCATCCTGCCGCTGTCGGTGGGCGGGGACCCGAGCGTGCTGGCCGTCGACCGCGCCCTGGCCGACGACCGCATCCTGATGCTCGTGGCCCAGAAAGACGCCGCGGTCGACAACCCGCGCGAGGGCGACCTGCACGAGCTCGGCACGGCCGCCATGGTGATGCGCATGCTGAAGCTCCCGGACGGCCGCATCCGCATCCTGGTCCAGGGGCTGGCGCGGGCGCGCGTGGATCACTTCAGCCAGACCGAGCCTTTTCTCCTCGCCCGCGTGCGCCGTCTCGACGACCCGGCGGTCGAAGGTGACGGGATGCAGGTCGAGGCCCTGACCCGCAACGTCAAGGACAATCTCGAGCGGGTCGTCAACCTGGGCAAGCAGATCTCGCCCGAGGTGATGATCATCGCCGCCAACCTCGAGGAGCCCGGACGGCTCGCCGACCTCGCGGCGAGCAACCTCGAGCTCAAACTGGAGGAGGCGCAGGGGATCCTCGCCACGCTCGACCCCTTGGAGCGTCTCAAACGGGTCAACGACATGCTCCTGCGCGAGGTCGAGCTGCTGACTATGCAGCAGGAGATCTCGCTGCAGGCGCGGGGCGAGATGGACCGCTCGCAGCGCGAGTACTACCTGCGCCAGCAGCTCAAGGCGATCCATCAGGAGCTCGGCGAGGGCAACGAGCTCGGCGAGGAGATCGCAAGCTACCGGCACCTCGCCGAGCAGAAGCGGATGCCCGAGGCGGCGCGCCAGGAGCTCGAGCGCCAAGCGGGTCGCCTCGAGCGCAGCCACCCGGACAGCGCCGAGACCTCCTTGATCCGCACCTACCTCGAGACGATGACCAGCCTGCCGTGGGGGACGGTGAGCGAGGACCAGCTCGATCTCCCCAACGCCCGCCGCATTCTCGACGAGGACCACTACGACCTGGAGAAGGTCAAGGAACGGATCCTCGAGTACCTGGCCGTGCGCAAGTTGAACCCGACCAGCAAGGGTCCCATCCTCTGCTTCGTCGGCCCACCCGGCGTCGGCAAGACCTCGCTCGGCCGCTCCATCGCCCGGGCCCTCGGACGTCGGTTCGTGCGCCAGTCGCTGGGCGGGATACGCGACGAGGCCGAGATCCGCGGCCACCGCCGCACCTACGTCGGCGCGATGCCGGGGCGGGTTCTGCAGGGGCTCACGCAGGCGGGCACGGGCAACCCGGTCTTCATGCTGGACGAGATCGACAAGCTCGGCGCCGACTACCGCGGCGATCCCTCGGCGGCCCTCCTCGAGGTGCTCGATCCCGAGCAGAACGGCACCTTCCGCGACCACTACCTGGGTGTGGACTACGACCTCTCGCAAGTCATGTTCATCACCACCGCCAACCTCCTCGAGCCGATCCAGCCGGCTTTCCTCGATCGGATGGAGGTCATCCGACTCTCCGGCTACACGACCGAGGAGAAGCTGCACATCGCGCGCCGGCATCTGATCCCCAAACAGCTCGGCGAGCACGGACTCGCCAAGGAGAACGTGGCGTTCACCGATGCCGCCCTGCGCCGCATCGTGCGCGACTACGCCCGCGAGGCGGGGCTGCGCAACCTGGAACGGGAGATCGCGGCCGTCTGCCGCAAGACGGCGGTGCGCGTCGCCTCCGGCGAGACCGTGAGTCAGACGGTGACGGCCGACAACCTCCCGGACCTGCTCGGCGCCCCTCGCCACATCGCCGAGGAGCTGTTGCGGCGCGACCGAGTGGGGGTGGCCACCGGCCTCGCCTGGACCGCCGCCGGCGGCGAGCTGCTCTTCGTCGAGGTCGTCATCGTGCCCGGCAAGGGCGAGCTCAAGCTGACCGGGCAGCTGGGCGACGTGATGAAAGAGTCCGCGCACGCGGCCCTCACTTACACCCGTGCCGTCGCTTCGGCCTTGGACGCCGATTTCTTCACCCGCCACGACCTGCACATCCACGTGCCCGCCGGCTCCATCCCCAAGGACGGGCCCTCGGCCGGCATCACCATCGGGACGGCCCTGGTGTCGGCCGTCGAGAAGAAGGCGGTGAACCGCCGCGTGGCGATGACCGGCGAGATCACCTTGCGCGGCGACGTGATGCCGATCGGCGGTCTCAAGGAGAAGATCCTGGCGGCGCGCGCGGCGGGGATCCGGACGGTGCTGCTGCCCAAGCTGAACCAACGAGACCTCGCCGAGATCCCCCCCGAGCTGTCCAAGGGCCTGACCTTCCACCTCGTCGAGCACATGGACGAGGTGCTCGAGCTCGCCCTGCTCCGGTGAGTGCCCCCAGCGGCGAGGACGCGGTCCTGGCGCGACTGCGCGCCCGGCTGGCTCGCGCTGGCAACTACTATCTGGGTGACGACGCGGCGTTGCTGGGTTCCCGCCCGGACCTGGCGGTGACCGTCGACCAGCACTGGGTAGGCGTTCACTTTCCAGGGGATGTGGGCGTTGGGCAATGGAGTGAGCGGCTCGTTCGAGTCACCCTGTCCGACGTCGCCGCCATGGGGGGCAGCCCTCGCTGGGCTTTTCTCGCGGTCTCCGGGGTCCGTGGCGGCGAGCTCGACCGCCTCCTAGCCACGGTCGCCGTCGCCTGTCGACGGTACGGCGCCGAGCTCGCCGGCGGTGATATCGCGGGCGGCGATCAGTCCGGCGCCTCGCTCACCGTGGTCGCCACCCGCCCACCGCGCGGCCGCTGGGTGCGGCGCAGCGGCGGCCGCCCCGGCGACCGGCTGTGGCTGGGCGGTCCGGTGGGCGAGGCGGCGCTCGGACGACTCCTACGTGAGCAGTTCGTCGGCGATGAAGAATCGACTTTCGCCGCCCTGCCTCGCGGTCTGCACGGAGTTGCTCGCCGGGCCCTCGCTCGCCATCGCTCGCCGCGTCCCCAACTCGAGCTCGGTCGCTGGCTCGGGCGCCGCCGGCGCGCCGCCGCCATCGACCTTTCGGACGGCCTCGCCCTCGACCTCCACCGCTTGTGCCGCGAGAGCGGCGTCGGGGCGCTCCTCGATGGCGAGTCCCTACCTTGGCCACGGCGCGGCGACGATCTGGCCGCCGCCCTCGGCACCGACCTGCTCGAGCTCGCGCTCGGCGGCGGCGAGGACTACGTCCTGCTCTTCGCGCTGCCGGGCGGCGTGCGGCCGCCAGCCGGCTGTACCGAGGTCGGCGAGCTCACCGCCGGCCGCCGGGTGCGCCTGCGCCTGAGGGGCACGACGCGTTCCCTGCCCCCCAAGGGCTGGGACCACCTGCGGGGCTAGCGCTCCCGGTCGGGCCGGATCGTTACCTGCAAGGGCTGCTTGAGCAGCCGCACGGCCTCGTCGAGCTGCCGCGCCAGCGCCGTCTGCATGGCTTCCAGGCGCTGGATGCGCCGCGCCAGGGTGCGATCGATCCCACTCGCCTTTCTCGCGCCGGCGGCCTTGGCCGCCTTGGCGCCCCGCTTCGCCCGCGGCCCGCGCTTGCTCGCGGCGCGCAGCCGGCTGAAGACTTCGAGGGCGGCCTCGGGGAAGCGACGGCCGCGCCCCCGGCCCACCTTGGGGATGGCTCGACCGTGGAGGCGCAGGTAGCGCAGCAAGGTCGGGTAGGAGATGCCGGTGCGCCGCGCCACCTCGGCCAGGCTCAAGGGCCCGTCGGTACGGCGCGGCGGCTTCCCCGCGGCGCCGGCGCGGCGAGGCCTCCCGCTGCGGGCGGCGCCCTCCTGGCGCAGGCTCCGGAACACCGCCAGCGCTTCCTGGGGGTAGCGCTGGCGACGACCGGCGCCCTCCGACGGGATGCGGTCCTGGTGGTGCCGCTTGTATTTCTGCGCGGTGGGCATCGAGATGCCGACCTCCCGCGCCACTTCGCTCAGGGTGTAGAGCCGTGCCGCGCCGCGGGCGCGCCGGCGGGATCCCGCCTTGGAACCTCTCCTCGCCATCGTCGTCTCCTGTCGTTGTGATCGAGGGCCGCGGACCGCACCCGGACGGGCTGCGCGCCTTGCCCTCGCGGGGCGCGCGGATTCTAGCCTGCCGAGCCCCTTAACGTCCCTGCCCCACCAACTGCGCCCGGGGCTCGAGGCGGTCGATGAGAGCGTCGCCCAGGAAATTGAGCCCCATGACCGTCGCCAGGATGGCGAGGCCGGGCGAGAGAGCGAGGTGCGGAGCGTCCAGGAGGTGGCCGCGGCCGGCGTTGATCATGGCGCCCCAGGACGGCGTCGGCGGCTGGATCCCGAGGCCCAGGAAGGAGAGGCTCGCCTCGGCGAGGATCGCTCCGGCCATGCCGAGACTCGCCTGGACGAGGAGGGTCGGCAGCACGTTGGGCAGCACGTGGCGGAGGATCACTCGAGCGCTCGTGGCTCCGGCCGACCGCGCCGCCAGCACGAACTCCGCCTCGCGCAACTGCAGCACCTGGCCGCGCACCAGCCGCGCGTAGCCCACCCAGCCGATCCCCACCAGGGCCAGGACGACGTGGCGCAGGGCCGGCCCCAACACCGCCACCAGGGCGATCGCCAGGAGGATGCCCGGGAAGGCCAGAAAGACGTCCGTCAGCCGCATGAGGAGGGCGTCGGTGCGACCGCCGAAGTAGCCGGAGACGGCGCCGATCAGCGTGCCGATCGAACCGGCCAGGAGCACGACGACGCAGCCCACGCCGACCGACACCCGGGCGCCATCGATGAGACGCGAGAGGACGTCGCGCCCCAGCTCGTCGAGGCCCAGGGGATGGGCCGGCGAGGGACCTTCCAGCCGCCGTTCCAGGAGCTGCCGGCTCGGATCGTGCGGCGCCAGCCAAGGAGCCAGCAGGGCGACGGCGACGGCGAGCCCGACCAGCGTGGCGCCCGTCACCAGCGCGGCGCGAGGTCGCCGGCGAGGTTCGCGCACGATCAGCGCTCCTCGAGGCGGATGCGCGGATCGAGGGCTGCGTACAGCAGGTCGGTCGCCAGGTTGATCAAGAGATAGGTCATGGCGATCGCCAGCACGCCACCCTGGACGAGCGGGTAGTCGCGCAGGCGGATCCCCTGGACGATCAGGCGACCGACGCCGGGCCAGGAGAAGATCGTCTCCGTGATGATGGCGCCGGCGAGGAGAGCGCCGAACTGCAGGGCGACGATGGTCACGACGGGGATCGCCGCGTTCTTCGCCGCGTGCCGCAGCACGGCCTGGCCGGCGCCCAGGCCCTTGGCCCGCGCCGTGAGCATGTAGGGACGGCGCAGCTCCTCGCCGAGCGAGGCGCGGATCATGCGCGTGAGGAGGCCCGCCAGTCCCATGCCGAGGGTGAGAGCCGGCAGCACGAGGCTGCTCCATCCGCCCCTTCCCGAGACCGGAAAGAGGTCGAGCTGGATGGCGAAGAGCAGGATCAGCATCGGTCCCAGCCAGAAGTTGGGCAGCGAGACGCCGACCAGAGCGAGGAATCGCGACAGGTGGTCGATGCCGCGGTTGCGGTAGAGGGCGGCGGCCACCCCCAGCGGCAGTGCCAAGGCGAGCGCCGCCAGCATGCTGGCGACGGCGAGCTCCAGGGTGGCCGGGTAGTGTCGGGCCAACACCCGGGCGACCGGCTCGCGGAAGTGCAACGAGTCGCCGAGGTCACCGGTCACCAGGCCCCGCAGGTAGTCGAGGTACTGGCGCGACAGCGGCCGATCGAGCCCGAGGTCGCGCCGCAGCGTATGGACGTCGGCGGCCTGAGCGCCCTCGCCGAGCATCATCTCCACCGGATCGCCGGGGATGAAGTGGATCAGCGAGAAGACGAGGGTGGCGACGAGGAGAGCCAGGGGCACGACCTGGGCCAAACGCCGCAGCAGGTAGCCGCTCACGCGAGTCCCAGCTCCCGCACCAGATAGGAGAGCGCCTGGCGACTCAGCCCCAGCCGGCGGGCGGCCTCGGCGCGGTTGCCGCCGCCGGCCGCCAGCGCGTCGGCGACCAGCCGCCGCCGCAGGTCCTCGACCTGCTGGTGGTAGCCGCCCTTCGGCCCCTCCTCCACCGGCAGCTCGAGGTCGCACGCCCGGATCACGCCGCCGGTGGCGAGTGCCGCCGCCACCGCCAGGACGTTGCGCAGCTCGCGCACGTTGCCCGGCCAACGATGGGTAGTGAGCCGCGCGCGGGCATCGGCGGCCAAGCGAGGGGGCTTGGCCACCGCCAGCTCGGCCAGGAAGTGCTCGGCGAGTCTCAGCAGGTCGTCGCCGCGCTCACGCAGCGGCGGCAGCGTCACCGCCGCTACTTTGAGGCGATAGAAGAGGTCCTCGCGGAACTCGCCGCGCCGCACCATCACCGCCAGGTCGCGGTGCGTGGCGGCGACGACCCGCACGTCGACCGGCCGCGGCAAGCTCTCGCC
>CAYXXN010000025.1:0-3324 GCA_964469055.1 uncultured Thermoanaerobaculia bacterium | reverse complement strand
CGAGCCGGCGCACCTCCTTCTCCTGCAGCACCCGCAAGAGCTTCCCTTGGGCGGCGAGCGGCAGGTCGCCGATCTCGTCGAGGAAGACCGTGCCCTGCCGTGCCGCCTCGAAGATGCCCGCCCGATCGCGGTCGGCGCCGGTGAAAGCGCCGCGGACGTGGCCGAAGAGGTCCGAGAGGATGAGACTCTCGGAGAAGGCCGCGCAATTGACCGGCACGAAGGGTCCGCGAGCGCGGCCGCTCGCGGCGTGCGCCTGCCGGGCCGCTAGCTCCTTACCGGTGCCCGTCTCGCCCTGGATCAAGATCGGCACGTCGGCCATGGCCAGCCGGCCCAGCCGGTCGAGCGCCGCGACGACGCCCACGCTTTGACCGACGAAGCCGGCCACACGCGCCGGGCGAGCCGATGGCGCGGCGCCGACCTCCTCGGAGGGAGGCATCTCCCGGGCCAGCAAAGCGAGGAAGGTGGCCGCCAGGCCCCCGGGGTCGGCGGCGAGGCGCAGGCTCAGCCACCCACCGTCGGGCCACGCCTCGCGGAGCTCGATGGCGCCCCCGGCGCCCGCCACCAACAGCCGCTCTTCCTCCTCCTCCTCCTCCAGCGCCAGCCGCGCCTCCGGTCGCAGCGCGCGCAGGAGCAGCGCGGCCCGTGTCGCGAAGGGCTCGCGTCCTCTGAGGTAGCGCTCCAGAGCCCGCCAGGCGCCGGCGTCTCGGGCGACCAGCTCTTCCGCGAGACGATGGGCACCGACGGCCGAGAGCGCGACCTGCGCCGCGCGCAACCGGTCTGGAGGGGCGACGCCCGGGGCGAGCCGCTCGAGGTCGAAGACCGCGCGCGCCGCGCGGTAGGGCTCGAGGGCGTCGAGCGCCTTCCAGTCCGCCGCCGCGCCCTCCCCGGTGAGGATGGCGCGCCAAAGGTCGGCGGTCGGTCCCCCGGCGGCGGCCAGGGCCCGCTCCCGGTCGCCCGCCAAGGCCCAGACGGCGGGGCGCTCCTCGGGCTCGAGTTCGCCCAGGCCCCCTTCGCCGCCCGCCGTAAGCGCATCGAGCGCGTCGGCGCTGCGCCCCAGCCAGCCCAGGGCTCGAGCGGTGAGCGCCAGCAGCTCGCAGCGCCGCCAGTCGAGGCCCTGCGCCTCCAGCTCCGCCAGCTGCGCGTGGGCGCGGCCGAGCGCCGCCTCGGGCCGCCCGACCACCAGCTCGTAGCGGACCGCCACCTCGGCGTCCTGGATCTCTCCCCGCCGATTGCCTGACGCCCGGTTCTCCGCCGCCGCGCTCTCGAGGACGTCTCGCACGCCCTCGAGTTGACCGCGACGCAGCCGGATCTCCGCCAGGTTGAAGAGGAAGAGCGTGGTGCGCCGCGGCCCCTGTGTCCCCTCCTGCAGTCGGAGGGCGTGCCGGAAGGCGCGTTCGGCGCCGGCCAAGTCGCCGGCCAACGCCCGCCCGAGACCGAGGTCGTTCCACAGTCCCGCCGCCTCGCAGCGCCCGATCTGGCGGCGAACCCCGAGCGCCGCCGCCAGCTCGGCAGCGACGCTCTGCCCGTCCCCCGCGGCGAGGCCACGCAAGGCGCGGACCTGGTGCCAGCGCCAGGCGAGACGAGGCGCCGTCGGCGGCTCGGGGTGGGCCGCTAGCAGCCGGTCCATCGCCTCGAGGTCGCGCCGGTCCCACGCCGCGGCGGCGGCCACCAGCTGGGCCTCGACCCGCGCCGGCCCCCGTGTCGCGGCGAGCGCTCGTTCGACCCAGCTCGAGGCCCCCTTCGCGTCGTGAACGCTGCCCAGCACCCGCACCGCCACCTCGGCGGCCTCGACGAGCAGCTCGGCGGAGAGCTCCACGTCGGCGAGTCGGCGCAGGGCGCGCCGCGCCGCGGCCAGCCGCCCGAGCCGGGCGAGACAGGCCAGGCGCACGACCCGCGCCTCGGGAGCCTTCGAGCCGGAGACCCGGGCGAGCGCGTCGGCGTGGCGGCCGAGCGCCATCAAGGCCCGTGCCTCGGCCAGTCGCTCGGCGGCGGCGACGGGCGGCTGCCGCTCCCAGGCGGCGAGCGCCGCGCTCCAGCGGCCGGCAGCGGCGAGCTCGAGCGCCGACTGCCCCGCCGCTTCGGGCCGCCACAGCTCGCGGGCCACTGGCCCCGCCAGCAGCCGGGTGAGGGCGGCGCGATCGCTCGCCCGTGCCAGACAGCGATCGCGGAAGGGCCGCGACCCGACGATCCAGGGTACCTTGAAGCGACCGAAGGTCTGAGCGCCGACCAGGGCCGCGGCGCGGGCGGCGCCGAACTTGGAGCTCCATAGGAAGGGAGCCGCCTCGAGGATCCGCGCTACGGCCTCTTCGGCGCCGATCGGCGCGAGCTCCTGGCGCCACTCGGCCAGCAGCTCGCGCGCCGCCCGGCGAGCCTCGCCTCGGCCGGCGATCCCGTCGCGGGCGGCGAAAAGCACGAGTAGCAGTTCGCGCAGTTCGCATTGCAGCGGGGTGGGTTGCGGGCCGGCCTCGGCGGCGAGACCCGAGAGCAAGCCCGCGTCATCGACCCGTGCGGCCGGCCAGCCACCGGCGAGCCGCCAGCCGGCCGCCTTCAAGCTGGCGAGCAGGCCAGCGCCCTGGAGCAGCACGCCGAGCCGCTGCTGGTCGGTCAGCTCCACAGCGACGAGGGGCGCCCCGCGGCCGGGCTCCAAGGCGCGGTGCACGACAAGCTGAACGAGGGGGTCGCGGCTCACGACGCGAGCAGGCTCTCGGAGCAGGCTCTCCAGATCTTCCCAGAAACCCGGGTACGACTTGGCGACCGATGTCCAGCCGGCTACCCGGACGCCCGGCCGCCGCAAGCCGGCGATCGCGAGGGCCATCGCGATCCGGTGGTCGCCGGCGGCGTCGACCTCGACCGGCGCGACCGGCGCCGCGGCGTCGGCCCAAACGCCTGGGATCTCCCAGCCGTCCGTCCGCTCCTCGACGATCGCTCCCAGCCGGCGCAGGCCCGCCGTCATCGCCGCCAGCCGGTCGCTCTCCTTGTGCCGCAGGTGGGGCACGCCGCGGATCCGCGTACGGCCCGCCGCGAACGGCGCCAGGGCCGCCAAGGTCGGCGCCTGGTCCGGCAGGTCCGCGAGATCGACGTCGATCGCCCGCAGTGCGGCCGGCCCGCTCACCTCGAGGCCTTCCGCGCTCCACTCCAGCCGACTTCCCATACCGACGAGCAGATCGAGAAATCGCCGGTCGCCCTGTGCAGTGTCAGGGAACAGACCACGTAGGAAGACTCGGCCGCCGGTCATTGCCGCCGCGGCCGCTGGATAACAGGCCGCCGAAACATCCGGCTCGACGGTGACCTCGACGCCCCGGAGCCGCTGCGCGGCCGGCACGC
>CAYXXN010000024.1:0-22547 GCA_964469055.1 uncultured Thermoanaerobaculia bacterium | reverse complement strand
CTGCAGCATCTGCTTGGCCGAGATGTTCGCCGTCAGCTTGCCGCCGATGAGGTCGTCCTTGAAGGGGATCGGCACCACCTTGCCGTCCTCGGACGCGAAAAGGCCGCCGGTGTCGACGGTGAAGCTGTTGTCGCGCTTGGTGCCCTCGTATGTGCCGAAGAAGTGGACCTTGTCCTTGACGATGGGGCCGCCCAGCGAGCCGCCGTACTGCTTCCGGGAGTAGGCGTTCTTCGTCCCGCCCGCGTTCTTCTCCGACTCGGTGGTCGAGTTCAGCTTGTCGTCGCGGAAGAACCCGAAGGCGCTGCCGTGGAACTCGTTGGTCCCGCTCTTTCCGACGACGGTCAGCACTCCCCCGGTGGACCGGCCGTACTCGGCCTTGTACTCCTGGGTCTGGATCTTGAACTCCTGCACCCCCTCGATCGAGAAGTTCTGGAGCGCGCCGCCGATCGTATCGTCGGTGTTGTCGCCGCCGTCGATGACGTAGTTGACGTTGCGGCCGTTGCCGCCGTTCAACTGCACGACGAGCTGGCCGGGTTTCGTCGGGTCGCTGTTGTAGCCGAGCGTCGTGCCCGGCGCCAGGACGGCGAGGTTGGCGAACTGTCGGCCGTTCATGGGCAGGTTGTCGATCTCGTTTTGCGAGACCACCGTGCCGAGAGCCGGCGACTGGTTGATCAGCGGTGACTCGCTGGTGACCGTGATCGTTTCCCGGACCGTAGCGAGCTCCAGGGTGACGTCGACGCTGGTCGTGCGCGCCACGTTGACGATCACGCCCTGCAGGATGACTTCGCCGAAGCCCTCCAGCGTGTAGATGAGGGTGTAGGTGCCGATCGGCACCGCGAACATCTGGTAGATGCCGTCACCGTCGGTCGTCGCCGAGCGCGCGATGCCGGTCGCGTCGTTGGTGGCGTTGACCGCGACGCCGGGCAGGACCGCGCCGTCGGCGTCGACGATGCTGCCTTCGATCTCGCCGGCGCCGCTCTGAGCCAGAGCAGGACCCGCGGCGAGCGTCGCGATCAGCAGCGCCCCGACGACTACTGAAAGCTTGGTGATTCTCATGGGATGTCCAACCTCCTGGGTCGGCTCGCGACCCGTTGTCCCGCGTCAGCGGAAGAGACTGTCGCGAGTTTGCCACCCTCCGCCGCAAACCGCAACAGCAAGGGCGGATCGTTGCGGGCCGTTTCAAGTTCTTGAATCGAGGCGGGCCAGCAACCGCTCGGCGGCCTCGCGCTGGGCGGCGAAGGCGGCGGCCTGCGACCCGCCCGTGGCGGCGAGGAAGGCGCGGTAGCCTTGGGCGGCGCCCTCGCGGTCGCCCGCCAGCTCGAGCGCGATCGCCCGGTTGAGCAGCACCTCGTGGAGGTGCGGCCCCAAGGCGAGGGCGCGATCGAACAACGGCAGGGCGTCGGCGGGCCGCTTGGCCTGGACGGCGAGGGTGCCGAGACCGTTCCAGGGGTCAGGGTAGTCGGGTGCGAGTTCGGTCGCTCGTCCGTAGGCGGCCTCGGCCTCACCCGGCCGCCCAAGGTCGCGCTCGACGTTGCCGAGGTTGTTCCAGGCCTTGGCGTTCCGCGGGTCGAGCTCCGTGGCCCGGGCGAAGGCGCCGCGCGCCTCATCGAGCTTCCCGGTCAAGGACAGCGCCACGCCCAGGGCGTTCGCGGCCTCGGGCTTGGCCGGCGCGCGTCGCAGCACCTCGGTCAAGGCGAGGATCGCCTCGGCGGGCCTCCCGGCCTCCTGCAGGGTGACGGCCAGGTTGTACCAGGCCTCGGTGTCGGCGGGGTTGGCCGCCACCGCCTGGCGGTAGAGCTCGATGGCTTGGCCGCGATCGCCCTGCCGGCGGCGCGCCTCGGCCAGGGTGCCACGGAAGACCGGGTTCCCCGGGTCCGCGGCGACGATCGCCTGCAGGCGAGCGACGGCGGCGGCGAGCCTTTCCTCCCCCATCTCCTGTCGTGCCGCTTCGAGCTCGCGGAAAAGAGCGATCCGGTCCTTGGGATCGGCGAGCGCCGACGGCGTCGGGCCCGCGGCCGTCTCCACCGCCGCCGGAGCCACGTAGCCCAGGCTCTCGAGCTTGGCCCGGGTCTCGGCGTCGAGCGCCGCCGGCGCCGTGGCCGGCACCTCGGACTCGCGCCACGAGGCGAGCCGCGCCAGGAGCTCCGCCTCGACGCCTTCCTGCCACAGGTTCGCGAGCTCGCCGGGATCGCGGCCGAGGTCGTAGAGCTCGGGGCGTGGCGCGGCGATCGCCTTGCGGTCGCCACGGCGCAGGGACGCGAGATCGCTCCAGCCGAAAAGCGTCGGGTACTGGGTCTCCGCGTAGAGATCGGCGCGCGGCGGCTCGGCGCGGTCGCGGAGCGCGGCCGCGAGGTCACGGCCGTCGCGCTCCCCCGGCCACGGGTGACCCGCGAGCGTCGCCAGGGTCGGTGCGAGGTCGGCGAGCCCCACCGGCTCCTCGATCACCCAGCCCGCCGGAAGGAGTCCGGCTGCCGAGAGAATCAACGGCACTCGCAGGCTCGCCTCGTAGAGCAGGACGCCGTGGGTGGGCTCGCCGTGTTCGCCCAGGGCCTCGCCGTGGTCGCCGGCGATGGCGATCACGGTCCGCTCGGTGAGATGTTGGGCCTGTAACTGCTCGAGTAGGCGACCTACCTCCGCGTCCACCGTGGCGATCTCGCCGTCGTAGGGGCGACGGGGATGAGCGGCACCGAAGGGCTCGGCCGGCGCGTAGGGGGCGTGCGCGTCGTAGAGGTGCACCCACATGAAAAACAGCCGTCCGTCGTCCTCCTCGGCCAGCCACGCGAGCGCCCGGTCCACCACCTCGCGCCCCGGCCGCTCGGCCTCGAGGCCGGCGGTCATCGAGACATCGCGCTCCACCTCGTCGTCGTAGACTTCGAAGCCCGCGGCCAAACCGAACCGGCGATCGAGCACGAAGGAGCCGACGAAGGCACCCGTGCGGTAGCCGGCGGCGGCGAGGTGGCCGGCGAGGGTGGGGAGCCCCGCTCCGGCGAGGGGTGCCCCGTTCTGCCGCAAGCCGTGACGCGGCGGGAGGAGGCCCGTCAAGATCGTCGCGTGTGAGGGCAAGGTGAGCGGCGCCGCCGCCTGCGCCTCGGCGAAGCGCACGCCTTGGGCGGCGAGGCGGTCGAGGTTGGGGGTGGTGGCCGCGGCGTACCCGTAGGCGCCGAGGCGGTCGGCGCGCACCGTGTCGAGCGTCACCAGTAGGAGGTTCCGCGGCGGCGGCGGTCCGGCGCAGCTCGCGGCCAGTACGGCGGCGGCGAGGACGAGCGCGCGGCGGAGGTCCCGGCGGCACACGGCTGCTAGCATCCCACCATGTCGCTTTCCGAGGCCAGTCCCAAGCCGCTCACCTACGCCTCCTACCTCAAGGTCGAGGAGCTGCTCTCTCTGCAGCAGCCGCTCTCGGAGGGCCCGGAGCACGACGAGACGCTGTTCATCGTCATCCACCAGGTCTACGAGCTGTGGTTCAAGCAGGTGCTGCACGAGCTGCGCTTCCTCGCGAGCGCCTTCGGCGACGGCGACGCGCCGCGGGCGCTCGCCACCTTGAAGCGCGTGCTGACGATCTTGAAGACCCTGGTGGCCCAGGTCGACATCCTGGAGACGATCACGCCGGTCTCCTTCAACTCCTTCCGCGCGCGGCTCGAGTCAGCGAGCGGCTTCCAGTCGGCCCAGTTCCGCGAGCTCGAGTTCCTGCTCGGCAAGAAGAGCGAGGCCTTCGTGCGCCACTACCCGGAAGGGACCGCCGGCCGCGGCCGGCTCGAGGCGGCCGCCCGGGAGCCCACGCTGTGGGACGCCTTCCTGCGCTTCCTCGCCACCTGGGGCCTGCCGGTGCCGGCGGCGGCCCTCGAGCGCGACGTGCGGGAGCCGGTGGCGCCCGACGCGGCCGTGCAGGCCGTCCTGCTCGAGGTCTACCGCGAGCACCCGGCGCTGGCGATGGTCTGCGAGCGGATGGTGGACTTCGACGAGGGCCTGCAGGAGTGGCGTTACCGGCACGTCAAGATGGTCGAGCGAACGATCGGCTCGAAGTCGGGGACCGGCGGATCGGAAGGCGCGGAGTACTTGAAGCAGACCTTGTTCCAGCCCGTCTTTCCGGACCTGTGGGCGATTCGCGGCGAGCTGTGAGCTGGACGGTCGCGGAGCTCGCGGGCCATCCGAGCCCGCTGGCCGAGCACTATCGGGAATTCCGGGTGGGCGAGCGGATCCTGCTCTCGGGGCACTCCCACCAGGCCTGGCCGGACCGCGGGCTCGCCGGGCAAGAGCGAGCGTTCCATGACGCTGCGCGGTACATCGACGACAAGTGGGAGCGGGCCTTCGCCGAGGCGGACCGAGTGCGGGAAGGGTACCGGCGGCTCCTCGACGATCCCGTGGGGCTCTACTCCCTCGCCGCCTCGACCCACGACCTCCTGGTCAAGCTCCTCTCGGCCCTGCCGCTCGGGGAGCGCCCCCGCCTGGTCTCGACCGACCAGGAGTTCTATTCCCTGCGTCGCCAGCTCGCGCGGCTCGAAGAGGCGGGGCTCGAGGTGGTTCGCGTGCCGGCCCTGCCGGCGGAGAGCGTCGGCGAGCGGCTGGCGGCGGCCATCGACGCGCGCACGGCCGCCGTCCTCGTCTCGACCGTCTTTTTCCTTTCGGCCCACATCGCCGGCGACCTGACACCCGCCGCCGCCGCCTGCCGGCGCCACGGGGCGATCCTCGTCCTCGACGTCTACCACCAGTTGAACGTCGTCCCCTTCTCGCTCGCCGAGCGCGATCTGCTCGACGCCTACGTCGTCTCCGCGGGCTACAAGTACTGCCAGCTCGGCGAGGGCAACGCCTTCCTGCGCTACCCGCCCGACTGCGCCCTGCGGCCGGTCGCCACCGGCTGGTTCGCCGAGTTCGGCGACCTCACCGCCGAGCGAATCCCCGGCCGGGTCCCCTACAGCTCCGGCCACGACCGCTTCGCCGGCGCCACCTACGACCCCACCAGCCACTACCGCGCCGCCGAGGTCTTCGCCTTTTTCCATGAGCTGGAGCTCGACGTCCCGCTCCTGCGCGAGCTTTCACAGCACCAGGTAGGGCTGCTTTGCCGGCGTTTCGACGAGCTCGACCTCGACCCGCGTGCGATCGACCGCGACCGCTCCGTCCCCCTCGCGCGCCTGGGTGGCTTCCTCCCCCTGACCTCGCCCTACGCCGGCGAGCTCAACCGCCGCCTCAAGCAGGCCGGCATCACCACCGACTTCCGCGGTGACATCCTGCGCCTCGGCCCCGCCCCCTACGTCACCGACCACCAGATCGAGCAGGCGCTCGGCGTTCTAGGACAGATCGCGCGCGGCTTGTAAGAGCGCGGGCGGGGGCGGCAAGGGCGTGGACGGCCGGTGTGGGGAGGCCCCCGTCGCCGCGCGACGGGGTACCACACCGAGTCGGGTTCCGCGTCCGCGCCGCCGGGGGCGCCAGCCTCAGCGGCCAATAGGCGCCACCATCAACGATGGAGCAAGACGCGGACCCAGCAAAAGGCCGCCAGGCACCCGAACAGGAAAGCCATGACGCGCACGAAGACCGGACCCACGTTCATGAAGAGCCAACCGATGCCCGTCACGTCGAAGTCGAATTGCGGCACCCACGGCATCTGCACGCTCATGCGGATCCAAACCACGGTCAGCACCGTGCACACGACTGCGGCGATGCCGAAGACCACCCTCATGAACCTGCTCCATCCAGATCCTCCCGCGCGAACGCCACACGGTCCTCCAGCTGCTGCAGCCGCCACCGCTTGCGCTCGACCCGCCGCAGCCGCGGCAGCAGCCCGATCTTATGGCGAGGGGTCTGCGCCCCCGGCGGCACGGCCGCACCCACCCTGGCGCAGCTATCGAGCGGCGACGAGCCCCGCCCCGAGCGCGGCCGTCAAGCTGGAGAGGAAGTTGACGCCCGCGTTGCCGAGCAGGCCGCGGCGCTCGAAGACGGCCCCCAGCAGGCTGTCGAGCCCCATGCCGAGGAAGCCGGCGGCGGCCACGATCGCCCAGCCGGCGCCGCCCACGAGACCCAGCGCGGCGGCGAGACCCGCGACGGCCAGGGAGGCCGCGGCCGCCGCCGCGGTGCCGGGGAGCGAGATGCCGCCGTCCGTGCCCGGCGGCACCGGGCGCAGGGTGGTCACCAACACGGTGCGCGAGCGGGCGAGCTGACCGAGCTCGCTCGCCGTGGTGTCGGCAGCCGCCTCGGCCACGGCCGCAACGAAGGCGACGGCGAGCGCCTGGCGCGCGCCGCCGGCAGCGACGAGGAGCGCCGCCGCCGCCGGCACGGCGCCGTTGGCGAGCACGTGGCGAGCACGACGCCGCCCACCCTGGCCCTGCGCGAGGCCGCGCGCCGCCTTGCGGGCGTAGCCGACGCGGGTGGCCGCGACCCCGAGCACGAAGAAGAAGGCGAGCACCAGCCACCCCCCGGCGCCGAACCCGGCCGCCACCGCCAGGCCGAGGGCCGCGGCGGCGACGGCGCCCCTGGCGTCGAGCAGGTTCGCCCGCCAGGCGAGCGCCGCGCACAGGGCGTTGGCGGCGACACCCAGCGCCAGGGTGAGGGCGCCGGCGCTCACCGGCCGCCGGCCGCCGCGGGCCCGGCAAGGGTCGCCCGCCAGAGGTCGGCGAGGGCGTCGGTGAGGCTCCGACGCGGCCGCCAGCCGAGGGCGCGCAGACGCCCGGAGTCCGCTACCAGGAGCGGCACGTCGAGGGGCCGGAAGCGCGCCGGGTCGGGCTCGACCCGCACGGCGCAGCCGGAGAGCTCGATGAGGCCCGCCAGCGCCTCCTCGACGCTCGCCGCCTCGCCGCCGCCCAGGTTGTAGACCTCCCCCGGCGCACCTTGCGCCAGCAGCACCCGGTAGGCCTCGACAGCATCGTCGACGTGCACGAAGTCGCGGCGGGCGGCGAGGTTGCCGACGGCGAGCGCCGGCGACTGGGCGCCGGCCCGGATGGCGGCGAGCTGGGCGGCGAAGGCGGGCAACGCGAAGTCCGTCGACTGCCCGGGCCCGACGACGTTGAAGGCGCGCACGACGGTGGCGCCGGCGGGCCGCGCCAGCACCTCGAGGGACGCCTTGGTCAAGGCGTACGGGGTGCCGGGGGCGAGCGAGCGTTCCTCGGCGATCGGCTGCTCGGCCTCCGGCACGGCGCCGTAGACCTCGGCGCTCGAGGCGACGAGGAGGCGCCGTCCCGCCACGGCGGCGAGCAGATTCCGGCTGCCGAGCACGTTCACCTGGAAGTACTCGGCGGGCGCCGACCAAGAGCGCCCCACGTGCGAGAGGCCAGCCAGGTGGACGACCGCTTCCGGCCGCGCCGCCTCGACCGCCGCCGCCACCCGCCGCTCGTCGCGCAGGTCGAGCTCGAGGGCGGTGATACTGCTGGGCACCGCGCCGCCGGAGAGGGTCGTCCCCCAGACCTCGTGGCCGTCCTCGGCGAGGGCGCGAGCCAGCCGCGAGCCGATGAAGCCCGAGGCCCCGGTGACCAGGATCCTCATGGCCGGGTCAGACGACGCCGGCCGGCTCGGGCCGGCGCGCCGTGCGGTAGCGCCAGTAGTCGAGCAGGTCGGAGAGAGTCCGCGCGAGAGGAATCCGCGGCTCCCAGCCGGTCTCGGCGCGGAACTTCGAGCTGTCGCCGATCAGCACCTCGACGTCGGAGGGCCGCAGGCGAGTCGGATCCACCCGCACCTCGATGGGCACGCCCGAGAGCGCGCGCAGCTGATCGACCAGCTCGCGGATCTTGATCCCACGACCGCTGGAGAGGTTGTAGACCTCACCGGGTGTGGCCTGGCGCGCCGCCAGACAGTAGGCGCGCACGATGTCGCGCACGTCGCTGAAGTCGCGCACGGCGTCGAGGTTGCCGACCTCGAGGACGGGAGCCTGGAGCCCCGCCTCGATGCGCGCCACCTGCTTGGCGAAGTTCGAGGAGACAAACACCTCGCCGCGCCGCGGCCCGGTGTGGTTGAACCCCCGGGTGCGCACGATCTTCATGCCGTAGCTCTTGAAGTACTGGTAGCCCAAGAGATCCTGGCCCGCCTTCGAGACGGCGTAGGGCGAGAGCGGCCGCAAGGGGTTCGTCTCCTTGATCGGCACCTCGTCCGGCAGCACCAGGCCGTACTCCTCGCTCGAGCAAGCGATCTGGACGACCGGGTCAAGGCCCACGGCGCGGATCGCCTCGAACAGGTGGGTCTGGCCGATGACGTTGGTGCCCAGGGTCTCCGCCGGCGCGGTCCAGCTCGCCGGCACGAAGCTCTGGGCCGCCAGATGGAAGACCAGGTCGGGACGGACCTGCGCCACCAGATGGTGCACCGAGGTCGCGTCGCGCAGATCCGTCTCGACGAGCCGCAGGCGGTCGAGCAGGTGGTCGATGTTCTCCATGCGACTTCGCCAGCGATAGCTGCCGAAGACCTCCACCTCGGGATGCTCGGCGAGCAGGTGTTCGGCCAGGTGCGAGCCGGCGAAGCCGGTGATGCCGGTGATCAGAGCGCGCATGGTGAGCGGGCCTCCCCGTGCGTCGGGAGCGAGTAGCCGAAGCCTAGTAGAAGAAGCCGGTGTGGCCGGTCTCGCGGGTCGAGCTGTTGAGGTCGAGGAAGGTGCCGATGTTCTTCAAGGACAGCGCCAACCGCACGTCGTAGTCCTTGGAGATCTCTTGGGCGTCGATCGGCCCGGACAGCAGTCGGAACTCCCGGCCTTCGAGCCGTAGCGTCCAGCACTGCGACACGTACTGGAGGACGTGACTTTGCTGCTGCAGGAGGCTCGCCTGGAGGTCGTAGTTGACCTGCGAGGAGAAGAGCACGCGGTTGCGCAGAAGATTGAAGGTGGTGCCGAATCGCACTTGGTCGCCGATCGTCTCTCCGTCGACGGGGTTGAAGTTCTTGAACCAGGAGAGCCCCACCGTCGCCCACTCGCCGAAGCGGGTGCGGCCGGAGAGGTTGGCGTTGATCAGGTTGGAGAAAACGGTGGTGTAGGTGGCTCCGACGTCGAGGCTCGAGTAGAAGCTCGGCGCGAAGCGGAAATTGGCCGTGATCGGGCCTTCCTGGGACGTGATCGGCAGGGTCGCGTCGTCGTCGTCGTGGTTGAAGCTCTGCAGCGGCTGGTCGTCGCGCAGGCTGAACTGCTGCTGGAGGGTGAAGGACATGATCTCGCGCGCCGTGCCGAACATCGAGGTCTCGTCGGCCGGCTTGGCAAGCAGGCGGTTGGTCAGCGACACGGTGCTGAGCTCGCTGGCGCGCGGCGAGGAGTCGACCTCGTCGAAGCTGAGCACGCGCTGCTGATCGTCGAATTCGCTCGAGTAGGTGTAGGTGAACCGCGGCTCGATGACGTGCTTGAACTTGGCAAAGGACCTGACGCCTTGGTGAAAGACCTTCGACAACGACGGCCCGACCAGCTGGGCGCTGCCACTGGTCAGCGTGCGACTCAACGTCTCGCCGGCGAGCTGGGTCGGATCCTCGGGATCGACGCTGTCGCTCCACCAGGTGCCGCGGCCGGCCAGGGCCGCCGACAGAGACAGCCACGGAACCGTGCGCACGGGCACGGTCAGCCTGGGGAGCAGGTCGGCGCGCCCGTAGGAGATCGTGTCGGCATCGCTGGGGAGGATCTGGAAGTAGTTCGCCGACGAGAGGAGGGAGAGGTAGAGAGGGGCCCGCCCGAGCTGGCGGTTGTTCAACTGGTACACGACCTCGGGCAGTTGGCGCTTCTCGAGGTTGCGGCCCCGCGACAGGAAGAAATCGCGACTGTCGAGAACGACCGCGAGCAGGTGGCTCCCCCAGTTTCCCGAGAGGAACGCCGTCGACTGGATCTGGCGGACGGTGATGTCGTCGAAGCTGCGCGAGAAGTCGCGGAAGAAGTCGAAGTCGGAGAAGTCGGAGTGGTTGACGACCAGCCGCATACCCGCCAGGTCGTCGCTCTGGTGCGCCCAGTCGATCCGCCAGCGATCGCCGGGCTCGATCGCGACCTCTCCGGTGACGGGATCGAAGAGCCCGGGGTCGTCGATCCAGTAGCCCTCGAACCAGCCGCGCGTCACCTCCGACGGGGCGTAGCGGAGCTCCGTGCCGACGCCGGTGAAGGCCTCCGTCCGGAACGTGCCGCCGTCGTAGTAGTCGCCGTAGAAGGTGAGATCGGCGCGGGGACCCAGCGTCTGGAAGTAGGCCTCGCCCAGGGTGTAGCCCTGACGCTCCGAGTAGCCGAGGTTCGGCAGCAGGAACCCGGAGGCCCGATCGCTCTTGGCCGGGAACATCAGGAACGGCGTGTAGAAGAATGGCAACCTCCAGGCCCGCATGCGGGTGTTGTAGACGCGGGCGAAGCCCTCGACCCGCACCGTCGCCCGCGACAGTCGGAAGCTCCAGTCGGGCACCGGGTCGTCGCAGGAGGTCATGACGCCGTCGATGATCTCGTAGGTGTCCTCGCCGGTCTTGCGGATCTCTTCACCCGAGAAATAGAGATCGGGATCGACGTAGCCTTTGGCCTGGTAGAGCGTGCCGAGTCGGCTCTCGAGGTCGTACTCCATGCGATCGCCGGACAGGCGGCGCGGGCCCTCGTCGAGGATGACGTTGCCCGAGGCCACGACGTGCTGCGTCTCGAGGTCGACCTCGACGCGGTCCGCCTGCACTTCCGTCGCCTGGTAGCGAAGCGACACGCCGCCCGAGGCGACGACGTAGTCCTCGCGCGCGAACTCGACCTTGCCAGCCGCCCCGAGGGCGGTGCCACCGCCCTGCTCCTCCCCCACGGGGACGGTGAAGGTGATGCGGGCGAACTGCGGCAGTTGGGCGATCTGGAACGCGGAGAGCACCAGCGCCAGGACGTCGCCGCTCAAGGCTCGATCCTCTCGACGATGAGGGCCGTGGCCTCGCCGCCGCCGATGCAGATCGCGGCGCAGCCGCGCCGCATGCCGCGCTCGCGCAAGGCGTGGAGGAGCGTGATCAGGATGCGGGCGCCCGAGGCGCCGATCGGGTGCCCGAGCGCCACGGCGCCGCCCCGCACGTTGACGACCTCGTGGGAGAGACCGAGCTCGGCGAGGAAGGCCATCGCCACCACGGCGAAGGCCTCGTTGACTTCCCAGAGATCGATGTCAGCGGCCGCGAGATCGGCGCGTGCCAGCACCTTCTCCACCGCCGCGACCGGCGCGGTCGTGAACCAGGAAGGCTCCTGCGCCACCGAGGCCTGAGCCAGCAGTCGGGCGAGCGGCTGGAGACCGCGCCGCGCCGCCTCCTCCGCCGTGGTGAGCACGAGCGCCGCGGCGCCGTCGTCGATCTTGCTGGCGTTGGCGGCGGTGACCGAGCCGTCCTGCTGGAAAGCGGGCTTCAAGCTCGACATCTTCTCGAGGTCGACGCGGAACGGCTCCTCGTCGCGCTCGACCCAGACCTCGCTCTTCTTTTCTCGCACGACGACGGGGACGATCTCCTCGCCGGCCGCGCCGCTCTCGGTCGCCGTGCGCGCTCGTCGATAGCTCTCGGCGGCGTAGGCGTCTTGCGCCGCGCGCCCGAAGCCGTACTTGGCGGCACAGAGCTCCGCGCAGTTGCCCATGTGGACGTCACCGTAGGGGTCCCACAGCCCGTCGTGGATCAGCGAGTCGACGAGTTTGCCGTGACCGAGCCGCAGGCCGTCGCGCGCGCCGGCGGCGAGATACGGCGCCTGGCTCATGCTCTCCATGCCGCCGGCGGCGACCCAGCGGAAGTCACCGCAGCGCAGGTCGTTGGCCGCCGTCATCACGGCGCGCATCGCCGAGCCGCACACCTTGCCAACGGTGACCGCGCCGACCGCAGGCGGGCAGCCGGCCCCCAGCGCCGCCTGGCGAGCCGGAGCCTGACCCTGGCCCGCCGTCAAGGCCGAGCCCATGTAGACGTGCTCGAGGTCTCCCGGCGAGACGCCCGCTCGCTCGCAGGCCGCCGCAATCGCGCGCGCTCCCAACTGGTGCGCCGGCAGACTCGCGAGCGCCCCCTGGAACGCGCCGATGGGCGTGCGCGCGGCACCGACGATGACGATGTCCTGCATCTCGGGAGGCGTTTGCTATGTTTCGAGCGGGCGAGCGGACCGTCGAAGCGCGCCGGATGCTAACACACGACTCGCCGCCCTCCGGACCGTCATGCGCACCTTGGGCATCGACTTCGGCGAGCGTCGCATCGGTCTCGCGCTCTCCGACGTCGAGGGCCGCATCGCCACGCCGCTGACCGCCCTCGAGCGCACCAGCGACGCGGCCGCCATCGCGCGCATTGTCGAGCTCGCGCGCCATGAGGAGGTGGCGCGACTCGTCGTCGGCGAGCCCCGCGCGCTCGACGGCGGCCGCGGCGCGGCAGCGGCGCGCGCCCGGAGCTTCGCGGCCCGGCTCGCCGCGGCGGCCGGCCTGCCGTACGTCCTCGTCGACGAGGCCCTGACCAGTGTCGAGGCGGCACGCCGGCTGCGCGAGGCCGGCGTGGATCCGCGGCGCCATCGCGGCCGGCTCGATGCCGTCGCCGCCCAGATCCTGCTGCAGGAGCAGCTGGACCGCGAGCGGAGCGCCAACGGATGACGCGCTCGCGGCGCTGGCTCGTCGCCACCGGCCTCGCCCTGCTCGTGGCAGCCGCTGCGCTCGCTGCCTGGGCCTGGCGGAGCCTCACTCGGCCCTTCGGTCCGGCGGTGCCGGTCACGGTCGACGTGCCGGCCGGCGCGACGGCGACGGAGATCCTGGCCGAGCTCGAGCGCCGTGGCGTCCTCGCCGATGGTCGGCTGGCCCGCCTCTACCTCGTCTACGTGCTCGACGATCCGCCCCTCTTGGCGGGCGAGTACCGCTTCACGGGAATGCTCGCGCCGCTCGCCGTCCTCGACCAGCTGATCCGCGGCGAAGTCGTCCTCCACTCCGTCACCATTCCCGAGGGCCTGACGCTCGACGAGACGGCCGAGCTTCTGGGCGCTGCCGGTTTTGGTGACCGCGCGGCGCTGCGCCAGGCGATGCTCGATCCCACGCCGATCACCGACCTCGACCGCGAGGCCACCGACCTCGAGGGCTACCTCTTCCCGGAGACCTACCACTTCGCTCGCGCGACCCCACCGGCCGGGATCGTCGAGGCCCTCGTCGCAGCTTTCCGAGCTCGCTGGGAGCGGGACCTGCGAGGGCGGCTGCCGGCCGAGGGTCCGACGCTGCGCGCGCTCGTCACGCTGGCTTCGATCGTCGAGAAGGAGGCGCGCCTCGCCGAGGAGCGGCCGCTCATCGCCGGTGTCTACGCCAACCGGCTGCGCCGGGGGATCGCGCTCTACGCCGACCCGACGGTGATCTACGCCCTCAAGCGAGACGGAACCTGGGACGGCAACCTCACTCGCGACCACCTGGCGATGGACTCGCCCTACAACACCTACCGGGTCGGCGGGCTCCCGCCTTCCCCCATCTGCTCGCCCGGGGCGGCGAGCCTGGCGGCCGCCGCCGCCCCTGCCGAGGTGTCCTTCCTCTACTTCGTGAGCCGCAACGACGGGAGCCACGTCTTCGCCTCGACCCTGGGCGAGCACAACCGTAACGTCGAGATCTGGCAGCGCCGTTTCTGGCGGGAGAGACGGTGAAACAACAGCCTTGCGCCGAATTTTCGGTTTGCTACACTAGCCGCTCGTCATTCCAGACTCGGGGCCATCGCCCGAAGGAATTGAGGTTCCCATGAGCACCGCGGAGCGTTTCGGCGACTATCTCCTGTTGCGCAAGTTGACGACGGACCCGCTCGGCGAGACCTATCGCGCCGGCAAGACGGGGGCCCAGGGGATCGAGCGCGTCGTCTTCCTGCGCTTGTTCAACGGCGCGGGTGTCGATCGCGAGGCCCTCGCCCGCGCGCTGGCCGACCGGGCGGGCGTCCATCGCGTCCTCGAGAACCCCCATATCGGCGAGGGCGCCGAGGTCGGGCGCATCGGTGACACGCCGTACGTCGCCTACGAGTACATCTCGGGCAAGAGTCTGGCGGAGTTGCTGGCGGAGACCCGCAATCGCAACTTCCCGCTGCCCGTCGAGCACGCGCTGTTCGTCACCGAGCGCATGACCTTCGGTTTGACCGCAGCGTACGCCACCCGCCATCGCGAGCAACGCATTCAGCACGGTTTCTTGGTGCCCGACCTCGTCCTGCTCTCGAACGAAGGCGAGGTGCGGGTGCTCGGCTTCGAGGCCGGGCCGGCGCTGCGACAGTCGCTCGGCGCAGGCCCGGTGCGCGAGGCTTACGGCCGCTATCTGGCGCCGGAAGCGGCGCCGGGCTCGATGCCCGCCAGCGCCGAAGACGTCTTCTCGCTGGGCGCTCTGCTCTACGAGCTGCTGACCGGCAAGCCCCTGGTCACGCCCGCCGACGGCAACTACGAGCCGCTGATCGACCAAGCAATGGTGGCCTCCGACGAGGTGCCGTTGCCGCCCTCGATCCGTGCCCTCTTGAAGAGCAGCTTGACGCGGCGCGAGGAGCGCATCAGCGACGTGCAGCAGTGGCAGCAGGCGCTTTCGCGCTTCATCGCCGAGGGCCAGTACAACCCGACGACCTTCAACCTGGCCTTCTTCATGCACAGTCTCTTCCGCAGCGAGATCGAGCGCGAGACTCGCGAGATCGAGCGCGAGAAGACGGAGCAGCGCACGGTGATCCTGCCGGCCACGGTGATCGCCCAGCGACCCACGGCCAGCACGGTCCTCGTGCCGCCGACGCCCGTCGAGGTCCGTGAAGCGCGGCCGACGGCATCGCCCGCGACGGCGGCGCCGGCCGCCCATTACGGCAAGGCCCGCTCCAGGAAGAACGCCCTGGCGGCCGCGGCCGCCGTGCTCGTCGTGCTCGGTGGTCTCTTGGTCGCCTACGTCCTGCAACGCAAGCCGGCCTCTGGCGGAGCCGCGCCGGAGGAAGTCACCGCCCTCGCCGCCGCCGAGCCGGGATGGCCCCTGCCGGGAGACGGGATGGGCCCTGCGGCGGCCGATCCGTCTGCCGCGCAGCCCGGCGCCGCGCCGGAGGATCTGCTGGCCGACGCCATCGGTGCCCTCGAGCCCCCGGCGCCGCCGCCGAGCGGCCGTGCTCAACCCCAACCGTCGGTCGCCCAGATGGAGAACGAGATTCGCCAACTCGTCGAGAGCCGCACGAAGCAGGTGGAAGGGTCCTTGCAGCAGCGCTACGAGCAAGAGCTGGCGGCGCTGCGGGCCCAGCTCGACGAGGCCCGCGCGGGTCAGGCTCAGGCCGAGCCAGCGGTGACGCCGGCGGAGACCCCACCGGCGGCGCCGCCGCCGGCACCCGAGCCGACGATTCGCGCCGAGCCCCAGGCTGAGGTGCCGCAGCAGTTGAGCGAGACGGTGAGCCAGACGATCACCCCGGCTCCGGTCGCTCCGGCTCCGGTCGCTCCGGCCCCCGTCGCTCCGGCTCCGGTCGCTCCGACGCCGGCGCCCGTGCAGGCGGGCGACCTGGTGGAGCCAGGTCCGGGGGTCGCGCCGCCGCGCATCGTGACGCGGCCGGCACCGCGCTACCCGCCGAGCGCTCGCCGCATCGGCAAGGTCGCGACGGTGCAACTGCGCGTCCTGGTCGACGAAAACGGCCGGGTCGCGGAGACTCGGCAGGTGGGCGAGAACGTCGGCTTCGGCTTCGATCAGGAAGCCCTCGATGCCGCCCGTCGCACCACCTGGCAGCCGGCCACCAAGAACGGCGTGCCGGTCAAGATGTGGGTCGACTTGCGGATCGAGTTCCGGCCCTAGGAGTCGCGGCCTAGAGGTCGGCAGCCGCCAGCTTCTGGGCCAGGTCCTGGATGATCGGCTTCAGGACCTTGTCGAACATCCGCTCGTCGTTGGAGACCCCACCGCCGAAGCCGCCGACCGAGAGCCGGAAGTTCGAGTCCTCGCCGCGGCCCTCGTCGGCCCACACGATGTCGCCGGTCTCGGCGTCGATCAGTCGGGCGTTGAAAGCGGCGACGAAGGTGCGCTTGCCGCCTCCGAAGCCGGGCAGGCCCCTGATCGAGCCGCCGTGGGCCTCGGTGTCCGTGCCGCCGTACTCGGTGAGGGCACCGGTCAGGAAGTACTTGACCCCCGCCAGGCGGCCGAGCTGCAACGCGGTCGCCGGATCGATGTCGCCGGAGAGCGACAGATTCTGCTCCGCGAGGATGGCCTGCAGACGCTCCCGCTCGAGCACGCGGTAGCGGCCGCTCTGGACGAGCTGGGTGACGAAGATGTCCTGGGCCGCTCCGGCGCCGTTGTTCCACCACCACGAGTTGTCGGCCTTGTTCTCGAACTCGAGCACCGCGATGCGCGGCTTTTCCTCCTGGGCGCGGACCGCCGTCGTCGCTGCGGCGGCGAGCAGGGCCAGAGTGGTTGCGTGAGCGATCGTCCTTCTCGTCATGGGTTCCTCCGAGAGTCGTCCCTGTGGGGCGCCGATCTTATCCCCCCGGTCGCCACGCTGCTAGGGTCGGCCGGGTGATCGTCAACGCCGACGGCGGGCGACTCCGCCTCGTCACCCAGAGCGACCACGCCGCCACCGCGGCCGAGATCCTGGCGCTGTGGCGCGCCGACGGGCTGCCCGATCACCCCCGGCGCGCCGAGCTCTTGAGGGCCGCCCGCGAGCACGACAACGGCTGGCGCGAGGCGGACGCGGCGCCCCGGCTCGAGGCCGACGGGCGTCCCGCGGACTTCCGCCGCTTCCCCGAGGCCGAGCGCCGGGCCGTCTGGCGGCGGGGTGTGGCCCGCCTCGCGCCGGCCCATCCCTACGCCGCGCTGCTCGTCGCCGAGCACGCCCTGGTCCTCCACCGCGAGCGCGCCGGCGAGCCGGAGTGGGCCGAGTTCGCGCAGGAGCTCGAGGAGCAGCAGGCGGAGCTCGCGGCCACCGTGGGGCTCCCCACCCTCGAGCTCGCCGCGGACTACCGCTTCCTCCACCTCGCCGACCTCGTCTCGCTCACCGCCTGCGGCGCCTGGGAGTCCTTCCAGGACCACGATCTCCGCGGCCGCCGCAGCGGCTCGACCCTGCTTCTCGATCCCTTCCCCCTCGCCGGCAGCACGACCTTCAAGGTGCCCTGCCGCCATATCCCGGACCGGCCCTATGCCGGCGAGGCCGACCTCGCCGGAGAGCTCGGCCCGGCGCGCTGGGAAGAGCTGTCGTTCCGGCTTTCTGCGGCCCCCTGAGGCCCAGGAGAGGCGTCGCGCTCCCGGCCCCGTTGCCCGTGATACCCTACGGCCCCATGCCGGAGAGCGCAGCTCCGGCCCCCGCCGGGGGGGCCGCGCCGGGCATCGCCGAGCCGCAGCGTATCCTCTTCCCCTCCGCCCTCGGGGGCCTCGGCGTAGAGCTCATCGAAGGGTTCCTCACCCGCGTGGTCATCGCGCCGGTCGGCAAGGACCGCAGCGCCTTCACTCCCCTGGGAGAGCTCAAACGCTCGCCAGCCACCGACTTTCTCGACGAGGTGGTCGGCCGGTTCTCGGAGTACTTCGCCGGCGCCCGTCGCAGACTGGACCTCGAGTACGACCTGCGCTGGTCCTCCCTCGACGGCTTCGGCCGGCGCGTCCTCAAGCAGACCGCCAAGATCCCCTTCGGCCGTACGCGCACCTATCAGGAGGTCGCCACGGCCGTCGGCCGGCCCGACGGCTACCGGCAGGTGGTGTCCGTGCTGCTCGCCAACCCGCTCCCGGTGGTCATTCCCTGCCACCGGGTGGTGCCGAGCAGAGCGGGCATCGGCAGCTACGTGGCCGGTGAGAAGAAGAAAGCGTGGCTGCTCAAGCTGGAGAGCAGACCGACGCTGCTGCCCTAGCGACCCTGGCGCCGTTCACTCCCGTCAGGCGTCCACCGCCGGATCCAGGCGCACTTCGATCCTCGTCGCCTCGCCGGGGGCGAGCTCGAAGTGGACGGTCTCCGGGATCCGGCCGGGGCTCAAGACCTCGAGCACGTGCGCTCCCGGCTCCACCGTCAAGCCGTCGTGGAGCCTGGCGAGCTCGTCTCCCGTGCCGACGAAGCGGCTGTCGAGGTAGACCGAAGCCTCGCGGGGGAGGATCTCCAACTCGAGACGGCCCGTCTCGAGCGCAGCGGGGGCGCCGGCCGACCCCTCCGCCGGGTTGGATCGTGGCAGGGGCGGCTCGGGCGCGGCGCCCCGCTCGTGGCGGGCCGGCAGCACGGCCTGACCGGGAGGCAGCTCGATGGCGACCTCGAGCACCAAGCCCGTGAAGACCTCGAAGTTTCGCACAACGGTCTCGTGGCCGGGCCGATAGAAGGCGATCTCGTAGGCGCCGCGCTCGAGCCAAAGGTAGCTCGGGAAGCCGTCGTACTGCTTCACCAGGCCGATGTACTGCCCGTTGACATGCACTTCGGCGTCCTTGGGTCGCACGTTCAAGTCGAGGGCACCCATGCCGTAGCCGGGAGCGGCCGAATAGGCGACCGGGTAGCCCTGACCGTAGCCGTACGGATGGCCCCAGTAGCCGTAGCCCCAAGGACCCCAGTAGCCATGGTGCCAGGGGGCGTAGCCCCAGAAGCCGACGTGGATCCCGCCGTGGCCGCGGGGGGACCGGCGGTCGTCACGGACGACCGTCCGGCCGTCGCTGGTGGCGCCCGGCCGGGTCGAGCCCGCCGAGCCTCGCGAGTCGCTCGCGATCGTCGCGCGCCCACCACCGGAGGAGCCGCCGCCCGAGGAGACCGACCCGCCACCGGAGCTGGAGCCAGCGGAGCCGGAGCCGCTGGAGCCCGAGCTACCGGAAGGTCGGGTGACCGCGGCACGACTCTCGTCCGCCACCGCCGGAGCGGGCAGCGCGGCGGCCGTCCACAGGATCCCGGCGGCCACGCCGCATGCCAGGAACGACGTCGAACCCTTCATGACTCTCCTCCGCGCGGTGCAGCCGACAGCCGCCGTGCATCCCCTTTTGCGTGCAATCGTCGAGCCAGGCCTTCAACAGCGACGGCAGGCCCCAGCGAGGCCCAACGCCGGCAGCCGGCGAGGACGCCCCCGTCCTCTCTCGACGCCTGGCCCCCCCTTCCTTCGATCGCGGGCGCCCCTCACGGCCCGAGCTCGACCCTCACGCCGTGGGCGCTGGGCCGCGCCGGCAGGACCTCGCCGCCGGCCTCGCGCAGCCGCGCCGCGACCTCCTCGCGCGCCACCGCCGGTGCCAACACGGCAATGCAGCCGCCACCCCCGGCACCGCAGGCCTTGCCGCCCCAGGCCCCGGCGGCGATCGCCCGCTCGAGCAAGGTCTCGATGGTCGGAGTCGCGACCGCCCGCGCCAGCCGCCGACGATGGCTCCACTCGTGGCTCATCCAGCGGCCGACGGCGGCGAGGTCGGAGCGCTCGAGGGCGACGACCACGTGGCTCGCGGCCTCGACGATACCCTCGAACAGGGCGACGCTCTCGGGGTCGCCGTCCAGGCGACGCCGCACCACTTCCCAGTTGTTGGCGGCCGAGAAGTGACTGCTGCCGGTGTAGGCGACCAGCAGGCTGTCGCCCAGCGCCACGAGATCCACCGCCAGGCGCCGCACCTCCTCGCCGCCCGCGCGATGGCGCACCTCGAGGGCGCCGCCCAGGAGCGCGGCGTACTGATCCTGCTTGCCCGTCGGCAGGGCCATCAGGCGGGCCTCGACGTCCCGCACCAGGCTGGCGCGCCGGTCGGTCGGGGAGGGAACCGATCCCAACACGGCCTCGGCCGCCGCCAGGAAGGCGACGCCGAGAGCGGAGCTCGCGCCGAGGCCGCCGCCGCGGGGCGAGTCGCTCTCGATGCCGATCGTCGCGGGCGACAGGCCGAGCTCGGCTGCCAGCAGGGCGAAGAGCCCCACCTCGGGGTCGGCGCCCAGCTCTTCCCAGGTCGCTGCCTGGCGCGCGCCGTGGGCGCCCTCGATCCGGCATCGCCCACCGCCGGTCTCGACGGCGACCGCCACCTCGATGTCGATGGCCAGATTGACCGTGCGCGCTCCCGGGTGCAGCAGCCCCAGCGGCCAGATGTCGAGGGTGCCGCCGGCCAGGTCGACACGGCAGCAGGCCCTGCCGATGGCCCTCGGCACGGTCAGCGCGGCGCTGGGCCGCTCGCCGGCTCCCGACGCTCCGCCAGGCGCGCACCCTCGGCCGGTTTCGGCGCCGAGGCCTCTGCGAGGCTCGCCCGCAGTTCGTCGCGCCAGGCGAGAAACGCCGGTAGGTCGGCGGCCGGGATCGGCTCCGCCGGCGCGCTCTTGATGGCCAGCGGATCGGTCCATTGGCCGCGGTGCTGCACGCGGTAGTCGAGGTGCGGTCCGGTCGCCAGGCCCGTCGAGCCGACATAGCCGACGAGGTCGCCCTGCCGAACTCGCGTCCCGGGACGAATGCCGTCGGCGAAGCGCGAGAGGTGGAGGTAGGCCGTCAGGTAGTCGTTCGGGTGGCGCACCTTCACGACCTTGCCGCCGCCGCCGTCCCAGCCCGCCGCGGCGACGACGCCGCCCGCGGTGACCCGCACCGGAGTGCCGATCGGGGCACCATAGTCGACACCATAGTGGGGCCGGAAGCTCTTCAGGACCGGATGGAAGCGCCGGTGCGAGAAGCCGGAGGTCACGCGCGTGAAGCGCAGCGGTGAGCGCAGGAACATCTTCTGGAGCGGCCGCCCCTCTCCGTCGTAGTAGGTGTCCTTCTCCTCGGCCTGCGATCGGTAGGCTTCGTGCACGCGGCCCGCGTTGTCGTAGCTGAGGGCCAGGATCCGACCGAGCTCGTGGTAGGTGCCGTCGAGGTAGACGGCCTCGTAGAGGACCGCGAAACGGTCACCCTCGCGCAGGTCGCGGTTGAAATCGAGGTCCCACTGCAGCACGTCGGCCATGGAGTAGGCCAGGAGCCCCTCGCCGCCGGTCGCACGGATGGACGCCTCGAGCGAGCCCATGAGCTTGCCCGCCAGCGTGCGCACCTCCACCCGCCGCTCGCTGGGCCGGAAGCCTCCGCGCCAGCCGTCGGGGAGCCGTCGGACCGCTGCCCTCCCCCGCCCCGCCAGCCAGAGCTCGAAGCGGGCCGGGCGGCCGTCCTTGCCGTGGTAGAGCGCGTAGCGGTCGCTCGTCTGGATCCGCCGCAGGTCGGCGAACCGGGCCAGCTCGGCGAGGACCTGCTGGCGGTCGGCGGTCGTGAAGTCGAGCGTCGAGAGGGCGTCGGAGACGGTCTCTCCCGAGCGGAATGCGACCTCGAGCGGCGGCCCGTCTCCGAGGCCCAATAGCTCGCCTGGGCCGAAGGCGGTCAGCGGGTGGAAGCGTGGCGTCCGGCCGACGGGGTAGGGCGAGGCGGCGGCGGCGTTGATGTCCGCCGCGGCGTGCCACAGGCCGAGAGCGACGAGGCCCAGGGCGAGCGGCAGAGCGACGCGCGCCCAGGCCGGCACGGAATCACGCTGCACGCGCCACCGCCTAGACCGTTCGACGAGGGTTGGACCGTTCCGCGACCAGGTACGACCGGCGGAGAGTACCACAGGGGCGAGCGCGCGGCAGCGGCGCCGCCGGGCGCCCCTAGCCGAGAGTGCGCCGGATCACCGCGTCGGCGTCCGCCGGCAGGTTCTCGCTGTAGACGACACGGCCGTCGTCGAGCAGCACGAGCCAGGGAGCGGAGTTGACGTGGTACTTCTTCGACAGGGCGCCGCTCGTGTCGAGGTAGACGGAGGCGCGCAGGTTCTTGCCGGCCAGGAAGGAGCGCACGTCGGCGGCGTCCTCCTGGAAGTTGACGGTCACGACGCGGTTGCCGAAGCCGTCGACGAGCCCGTTGACCCGCTCGACGATGTCGCGGCCGCGCGGCGACCAGGTAGTCCAGAAGACGACGATGTGGCTGCCGCGCTCGAGCTCGGCGTCGGTCAGCTCACCCCCGCTCAAGCCCGAGAGGCGCAGCTCCCCCTGGGCTGGGAGCACCGCAGCCGTCGCCACGAGCAAGAGAAGCCAGAGCGCCAAGCGCTTCGTCACGGTCACCTCAGTCGAGGCCCGCCTGGCTGCGGTGCGGCAGGCTCGCCAGGATGCGCTGGCGCAGCGCTTCGGGCGCCGCCAGGCGACGGCAGCGCTCGCGCAGCAGCGCTCGCAGGCGCAGCGTACGGCTCCACTCGAGCCGCTCCGCCTCCGGCGTCGCCGGTGGGCTCGCGAGGGCCGTGCCCGAGATCGTCAGTTCCACCATTTCTTGATCGCTCACCGCTACCGACGCCGCCCCGGAAAAGGCTGGGCGCCAAGCGTCGTCGAACCACGGATTCTAACCGACGGGCTGTGGCGCGTATTCCGGACGGCACAGCCGTCAGGCCCGCCGACTGCGCATCTTCGCCGGCTCGCCGGACGGCAGGTAGCCGTGCTCGCGGGCGTAGGTGAGCATCGCCGCCTCGAGGGCACGCCGTCCGCGGTAGAGACGGCTCATCACGGTGCCGACGGGGATCTCCAGGACGTCGGCGATCTCCCTGTAGGAGAAGTCCTCGAGGTCGGCCAACAGGACGGCCAGCCGAAAGTCCGCGGGCAGGGCGTCGAGGGCTCGCTGCACGTCCTCGTCGAGCACGGTCTCCAGCAGCTCGTCCTCGGGGCTCTTCTCCCGCTCCCGCAGGTCGCCGTCCAGCCGGCGGTCGAGGGACTCCTCCAGGGCAATGAGGTCGCTTTCCCGGGGGAGCAGCTGCCGCTTGCGGTAGCTGTTGATGAACGAGTTCTTCAAGATCTTGAACAGCCATGCCTTGAAATTGGTTCCCTCTTCGAACTTGTCG
>CAYXXN010000023.1:0-23577 GCA_964469055.1 uncultured Thermoanaerobaculia bacterium | reverse complement strand
GCACATCCACGGCCACCGGATGTGGGTCGTGGAGACCGACGGCGGTCAGATCCCGGAGACCGCCTGGTGGCCGGAGAGCACGGTCAACGTCATGCCGGGCACGACCCGCGCCGTCGAGTTCCTGGCCGACAACCCGGGCGACTGGCCGCTCCACTGCCACAAGAACCACCACGCCATGAACGCCATGGGTCACCAGGTGCCCAACATGATCGGCGTCGACCAGAGCGGGGTCGCCGAGGCGATCGAGCGCCTGGTCGGCGGCTACATGGCGATGGGCTCGACCGGCATGGCCGAGCACGCCGGCCACGCGGCGCACTTGCCGGGGGTGGCGAACACCCTGCCGATGATGACCGGCACCGGCCCCTACGGGCCGATCGAGATGGGCGGGATGTTCACGGTGATCAAGATCCGCGAGGGCCTCACGGGAACCGCCGACCCGGGATGGTACGAGGCGCCGCCGGGGACGACGGCCTGGAAGGTCGACGGCCCACCCGCCGCCACCGAGCACGAGCATGCGCACGGCGGCTAGGGCGCTCGTCGGGCTGTTGGCGCTCGTCGGCGCCCTCGCCGCGGCGGCGGCGCTCGGGTTCGCCCTGCGCGGGGTGTCGGCTCGGCCGGAGCCGCCCACCTGGGAAGCCCGCCTCGCCCGGGCCGCCCGGCATCTCCTCATCCCGCGCGCCGCGCGCCGCTTGCCCAACCCCCTGCCGGCGAGCGCCGAGGTCCTGGAGTCGGCCCGCGCCCACTGGGCCGACCACTGTTCCTCTTGCCACGGCAACGATGGGCGCGGCGACATCGCGCCCGGCCGCAACCTCTATCCGCGGGCGCCGGACATGACGGTGGCCACGACCCAGGACCTCTCCGACGGCGAGCTGTTCTGGATCATCGAGAACGGGGTGAAGCTCACCGGCATGCCGGCCTGGGGGAGCGGTTTCATGGAGGACGCCGGCGCGAGCTGGGAGCTGGTCCATTTCATCCGCCATTTGCCGGAGATCACTCAGGAGGAACTCTCGGAGATGGCGCACCTCAATCCCACCTCTCGCGCCGAGCTCGCAGAGGAGATGGCCAAAGAAGCGTTCCTGGCCGGTTCGGGAACCACGGCTGGAGAGGTCGAGCACAAGCACTGAACAGGTAGAGAACAACAACTAAACGGGTAAGGGAACGACTACGAAAGGAATTCATCATGAGATGCGCTGTGCCATCGATGCTGTTGGTCCTCGGTTTTGCTGCGGGGAGCTCGCTCCTCGGTCGGCCCCTTCTCGCCCACGAGGGGCACCACCACACGGCGCTGGGAGTCGTCAAAGCGATCGTCGAAGCCGAGCTGGAGCTCGAGACGACCGAGGGTGAGACGCAGACCTTTCTTCTTACCCAGAAAACAGCCTTCCGGCGAGCCGACACCGCCGTCTCGCAAGGCGACGTCGAGGTCGGCGAGCGGGCGGCTGTGATGTACGAGGAGGCGGACGGCGTCAAGACGGCGATCGAGGTCGAGCTGGGAGCGGCAGAGGAGTCCGCGGCCGCCGAGGCCGGCCTCCGCGTCGTCGAGACGCGCTACGTGTGCATGATCAACGACGCGCTGTTCGACCGTCCGCAGATCCCGGTCGAGGTCGACGGCAAGACGTACTTCGGCTGCTGCCCGATGTGCAAGGAGCGGCTCGCCAACGACGCGGCGGCGCGCACGGCGACGGACCCGCTGACGGGGCAGCCCGTGGACAAGGCCACCGCGGTCGTCGCCGCCTACCCGGACGGCCGCGTGCTCTACTTCGCGAGCGTCGAGACCCTGTCCCGGTTCGCCGCCATGGAGTGAAGGCCGCTCGCAGCGGTTCCCTCGAGAGAGTGAGGATGAGATGAAACGATTCACCGCTTCGACCTTGTTGCTGTGCGCCGTCACCCTCGCGTCGGCGACGACGGCGAGCGCCCACGACACCTGGATGGTCCCCGACCGCTTCGCGTGCGCGGCGGGGGAGGAAGTGACGCTCGCGCTGACCAGCGGCATGGAGTTCCCCAAAAACGACCACGCCGTGGAAGCCGATCGGGTGGCGGTGGTGCGCGTGCGCTCCGGCGATGAGGTCGCCGAGGGGGCCGAGCTGGCGGCGGCGGGCGACCACCTGGCGGTCCGCGTGGCGCTGGCGCGGGCGGGCGTGGCCGCGGTCGGCGTCTCCTCGAAGGAGCGCGAGATCACTCTCACGCCCGCTGAGGTCGAGGAGTACTTCGCGGAGATCCAGCCGAGCGAGAGCGTGCGGTCCGCCTGGGCGGCCTCGGGCGCCAGCGAATGGCGCGAGAGCTACCGCAAGCACGCGGTCAGTCACGTGCGGGTCGGGGAAGGCGCCGGCGACGCTTCCTTCAACGAGCCGCTCGGTCTCGCGCTCGAGATCGTCCCGCAGGCCGATCCGACCGGCCTGCAGGCGGGTTCTCACCTCGCGGTCCAGGTGCTCCTGGCCGGCGAGCCGTTGGCCGGGCTCGCCCTCGACCTGGTCGCCGAGGGCGGCAAGGCGATGGCCTCCGCCACCACCGACGGCGAGGGGCGCGCCCACGTCGCGGTGCCGTCGGCCGGCCGCTGGATGATCCGCGGAACCTACGTGCGGCCGCCGGCCTCCGCCGGCGGCACCTGGGACAGCGACTTCGCCACCTTGACCTTCCAAGCGCTGCCTTAGCTGCGGCGAGGAGACGCCCATGAGAGCCCACCGTGCCGGTGTCCTGACCGCTTGTCTTTACGCGCTCGCGACGGCCGCTCGGCTGGTCGCGCAGGGGAACCCTCCGCCCGACGCTCCGAGCGATGTCGTGGCCGCCTTCCATGAGGCCCTGAGGGCCGGCGACCGGGAGAGGGCCCTCGCCCTGCTCGATCCGGAGCTCGTCGTCTTCGAGGCCGGGGAAGCGGCGATGTCGCGGGAGGAGTACGCGGCAAGCCACCTCGGAGCCGATATGGAGTTCTCCGCGACGACCGAACGACAGATCGCCGAACAGCGCGAAGGCGGCTCCGGCGACGAGGCCTGGGTGCTCACGCGCAGCGACACCACCGGAACGTTCCGCGGCCGCGCGATCCGGGCGAGCGGCGTCGAGACGATGGTTCTCGCGCGCCGCGACGGCGAGTGGCGGATCGTTCACATCCACTGGTCGTCCCACAGCCGTGAGTGACGTCGGTCGATGAACGACCCGCCCGCGGCCGGCGAGAGCCCGTCCAGTGAGACCCGCGACCCGGTGTGCGGCATGACGGTGCCGCTCGACTCGCCGCATCGCTCCCACCACGCGGGCCGCGACGTCCGCTTCTGCAGCGCCGGCTGCAAGGCGAAGTTCGACGCCGACCCGGCACGCTACACGCCACCACCCGACGGGGCGACGGCGGCTCCGGCACCGCCGGCGGTGGCACCGGCCCCGGTGACCGCGGGCGAGCGTTTGTGGACCTGCCCGATGCACCCCGAGATCGTGCGCGACGGGCCCGGGAGCTGCCCGATCTGCGGTATGGCGCTGGAGCGGAAAGACGTAACGGCTCTGGGTGAGGAAGAGGAGAACCCCGAGCTCGCCGACATGACCTGGCGGTTCTGGGTCTCCGCGGCGCTGTCGCTGCCGCTGGTCATCCTGGCCATGGGCTCGATGCTGCCGGCCGCTCGGGGCCTGACGAGCCGCCTGCCAGCCGCGGCCTTGGGCTGGCTCGAGCTCGCGCTGGCCACCCCGGTCGTGCTGTGGGGCGGCTGGCCCTTCTTCGTGCGCGCGGTGTCCTCGGTCAAGAACCGCAGCCTCAACATGTTCACCTTGATCGGTCTCGGCGTCGGGGTGGCCTACGGCTACAGCCTGGTGGCCCGCTTGGCTCCGGGGCTCTTCCCGGCGGCGCTGCGCGACGAGCGCGGGCACGTGGGCGGCTACTTCGAGGCCGCAGCGGTGATCGTCACCCTCGTCCTGCTCGGTCAGGTGCTCGAGCTCCGCGCCCGCGGCCGCACCAGTACTGCGATCCGCTCGCTCCTCGGCCTGCAGTCGAAGACCGCCCGGCGGCTCGGCGACGACGGCTCCGAGGAGGAGGTGCCGATCGCCGCCATCTTGCCGGGCGACCGCCTGCGCTTGCGTCCCGGCGAGCGCGTGCCGGTCGACGGGGTGGTGGTCGAGGGCGCGAGCGCCATCGACGAATCGATGATGACCGGCGAGCCGATCCCGGTCGAGAAGCACGCCGGCGATCGCGTCGTCGGGGGCACGCTCAACGGCACGGGCTCCCTCGTGCTGCGCGCGGAGAAGGTCGGCGCCGACACCCTGCTCGCCCAGATCGTGCGCCAGGTGGCCGAAGCGCAGCGCAGCCGAGCCCCGATCCAGAACCTCGCCGATCGCGTCTCGGGCTGGTTCGTGCCGGCGGTCATCGCGATCGCGATCGGCACCTTCCTCGTCTGGCTCCTCGCCGGACCCGAGCCGCGCCTCGCCTACGCCGTGGTCAACGCCGTCTCGGTCCTGATCATCGCTTGCCCCTGCGCCCTGGGGCTGGCGACGCCAATGTCGATCATGGTGGCGGCCGGCAAGGGAGCGACGATGGGCGTCCTTTTCCGCGACGCGGAGGCGATCGAGAAGCTCCGCGACGTCGACACGCTGGTGGTCGACAAGACGGGAACGTTGACCCTCGGCAAGCCGCGCCTGGTCGGCATCGAGCCCGTCGCCGGTCGGTCCGAAGAAGAGATGTTGCGGTTGGCGGCCTCGCTCGAGCGCGGCAGCGAGCACCCGCTGGCGGCGGCGGTCGTCGCGGCCGCAGCGGAGCGGAACCTCTCCCTTTCCTCACCCGAGCAGTTTTCCTCCGTGACCGGCCACGGAGTCCTCGGTGTCGTCGAGGGCCATCAGCTCGCACTGGGCAACAGAGCCTTACTCGAAAAACAGCGTATCGATCCCGCCCCGGTTGCCGAGCGCGCCGAGGAGCTGCGCCGGGAGGCCCGCACCGTGCTGTACCTCGCCATCGACGGCGCCCTCGCCGGCCTGCTGGCGGTCGCTGATCCGATCAAGGAGACGACCCCTGAGGCGCTCGCCGAGCTGCGCCGCGAGGGCGTCGAGGTGATCATGGTCACCGGTGACGGCCGGGCGACCGCCGAGGCGGTGGCGCGGACGCTCGGTATCGAACGCGTCCTCGCCGAGGTGCTGCCGACCGCCAAGGCCGAGCAGGTGGCGGGCTTGCAGGCCGAGGGGCGCACGGTGGCGATGGCTGGCGACGGCATCAACGACGCCCCGGCCCTCGCCCGGGCCGATGTCGGCATCGCCATGGGCACCGGCACCGACGTCGCCATGCAAAGCGCCCCGGTCACCCTGGTCAAGGGCGACCTCCGCGGCATCGCCCGCGCCCGCCGCCTCTCCGCCGCCACCCTGCGCAACATCTGGCAGAATCTTTTCTTCGCCTTCGTCTACAACGCGCTCGGCATCCCGGTGGCGGCGGGGGTCCTCTACCCGTTCACGGGGCTTTTGCTCAGCCCCATCCTGGCCGCCGCCGCGATGGCCCTGAGCTCGGTTTCCGTCATCGCCAACGCCCTGCGGCTGCGCTCGGTAAGAGTGTAGAGGTCGGTGGTGTAATCTACGTCGGTGACGCCGCCGACGCACCGCGCGCGCAGCATCCCGGAGCTCTCGGTGGTCATGCCTGCTTTCAACGAAGAGGCGGTGCTGCCCCAGTCGCTGGCCGAGGCGACGGCGGCGTTGGAGCGCCTGTGCGACGACTGGGAGCTGGTGGTGGTCGACGATGGTTCGACCGACGCAACGCCGCAGCTCCTCGCCGCCGCCGCGCGCCGCGAGCCGAGGCTGCGAATCCTCACCCAGGAGACCAATCGCGGCTACGCCGCCGCCCTGATCCGCGGCTTCCAGGCGTGTCGTTGCGCGGCTATCTTCTACACCGATGCGGACGCACAGTTCGACCTCGGCGACCTGGCGCGGGCCTATCCCCTCCTCGCCACCGCCGACATGGTCGCGGGCTGGAGGCAGGACCGCCAGGACCCCTGGCCGCGCAGGCTGCTCTCGGCGGGTTACAACTGGCTCCAAAGGCGCCTCCTGGGGACTCGCGCCCGGGATGTGGACTGCGCGTTCAAACTCTTCCGCCGGTCGTTCTTCGAGCGCGTCGAGCTGACCAGCTCGGGCTTTCTCATCGATGCCGAGCTCTACGCGCGTGCTCGTCTGGCCGGGCTGCGCGTGGTACAGCTTCCCGTACGGCATCGCCAGCGGGCGGCGGGTCGCTCGACCATTCGTCCGGGGACCCTTTGGCGGAGCCTCGCCCAGCTCTGGTCGCTCGCCCGTGCGCTGCGGGGCGAGCGTCGGCGTGCGGCGTCGACCGCGTTGCGCCAGGGGAGCTAGAGGGGCCGCGGCTGGCGCCAACGAAGCTCGTCCGCCGGACCCTCCTCGCCACGCTGCCGGCACTGGTCCTCGGCCTCGCGTGGCAGGGATCGCGCGGTCTCTGGGAGCCCGACGAGGGTCGCAACGCGAATATCGCGCTGGGGATGCTCGAGTCGGGAGACTGGCTAGTGCCGCGCCTGAACGACGCTCCCTATCTGGACAAACCGCCCCTGCACTACTGGAGCGTCGCGGCGGGCATGAGGTTGCTCGGCCTCAACGAGTGGGGAGCGCGGATTCCGAACGCCCTGTTCTTCGTCCTCACTGCGGCGCTGGTCGCGGCGCTCGGGCACCGGATGTGGGACGAGCGGGCGGGGCAGTTGGGCGCCTGGGTCTATGCGAGCACGCTCGCGCCGTTCTTGGCGGCCAACGTTGTCAACCCGGATACCCTGCTGGCGGCCTCGGTGACGCTGGTCGTCTACGCCTACTGGCGAGCGGAGTACGGTGGCCACGGGTCGGGCGCTCGCTGTGCGTGGTGGCTGGTGGCGGGGGCTGCCACCGGTCTCGGCCTGCTCACCAAGGGACCGGCCGTGCTGGTCTTCTTGCCGCCGCTGGCGACGCACCTGGCCATCCGCTGGCGGCATCGAGGCTTCCCGCTCGGGCCGGGCCCGTGGCTCGGCCTGGTGGTGGCCGCCCTGCTCGGCCTCGCCTGGTATCTCCCGATCGTCCGGTCGCTTCCCGGCGCCGACGCCTACTTCCTCGACAACCAGGTCGTGGGGCGCCTGGTGAGCTCGAGGTACGACCGCAGCCCCGGTTGGGCCGGCGCCGTCAAGGTGTACCTGCCGACCTTGGTGGCCGGCACGGTTCCCTGGTCCGTTGGGTGGTTGGTGAGCGCTCGACGTCTGCGCCGGCTGCACCCCCTTCAGTGGAGCCCCGCTGCGCTCCTGCTCGGGCTGTGGTTCGCTCTGCCGCTGGCCGTCTTCCTGTTCGCGAGCTCGCGACTGCCTCTCTACCTGCTGCCCCTCTTCGCCCCCTTCGCGCTGGCCACGGGACGCGGCCTGGCGCTGGCCTGGAGCGAAGCGCCCCGGGCGCGGCGCAAGTGGGCCGCCGCCCTCCTCATCCTCTGGTGCGCCGTGCTGCTCGGCCTCAAGGTCTTTGCGGCTAGCTACCCGATCCATCGCGATGCCCGTCGACGGGCCGCCTGGATCGCCGCTCAGGGCTTCGTCGCCGGATCCGAGCTGCTGGTCATCGACACGGCGCTCAACGGGCTGCGGCTGTACGGCTACCCCGAGCTCCGGTGGGTGAGGGCGCGCGGGGAGGCGTACCCGCTGTTCTCGCCGCTTCGCACCCTGACCTCCGTGGGCCCCGAGCTCGCCGCGCAGGGTCGCCGCGTGGCGGCCGTCGTCTCCTCGTCGTTGGCCGATCAGGTCGAGCGCCAGCTCGAAACGGCCGGATTCGTCTGCGACGCTCGGCCTCCCGACCTGCGGCTGGCGCTGCTGCTGTGCGCGCCCCGGCGACCGGTGCTACCATCGCCGCCGTGAGCCCAGGCCGCCGCCGCTGCTGCGGACCTTCGAGTCAGCGCAGGGGCGCGGCGAAGGGATCGAAGACCTTGAGGCCGGGTCGCCGAAAGTGCTTGGCGTTGCCGGTGACGATGGTCAGGTCGTGGCGACGTGCGGTAGCCGCGATGTAGCTGTCTTCGATCGGCATCCGCCGGCCGGCCCTCTCCAGCTCGCGCTGTTGCTCCGCCCAAACGTGTGCCACGGAAGCGTTGAAACTCAGGATGCGTCCGTGCATCGCCGTGACGAGACGGCTGAGCCAGCTCTGCAAAACCTCCCGCTGCTTGCCTTCCTTGCTGCGGACCCAGTACGCGAGCTGTGCGATGACGATCGCGCTCGTGTAGCAGCGGTCCTGTTCCTGCTCTAGCCAGGCGACGACCCGCGCGTCGCCATGTCGCTTGGCGGGTTGGCTCAGGACGTCGGCGTCCAGTAGCCAGCTCACAACCTGGACCGGAAGTACTGGCGACGGCGCGGTGGCAGATCGTCGATGGGCACCGGGCAGGCCTTGAGGATTTTCAACCAGTTCGGCGTCGACGGGACGCGGTGGTAGACCAGCGCGTCCTCCTCGGCGTCGAAATCCACGCGGAAGTGGTCGCCGGGCCGGATCGGCGCCAGGCCGGAGGGTACTGTGAGCCGCCGCTTGCCATCGAGGGTGACGATCACGGTGGGATATTCCCACGTGCCTTCAGCGGAGTCAACTCCGCGACCGTGGCAACGCCACTGGGGCTCTCCCGGTTGCTGTGCTCGCCAGCACGACCCGTGCTAGCCTCGCCGCCGTGAGCGTTGGGAACCGCCGCCGCGCCGCCCTGGCCGCTCTGGCAGTTTTGCTCGTCGCCCTGGGCGGGGTCGTCGTCCACCAAGCGTCGGCCTTACCGACGGGCGCCGGCCACGGTGAGCCCATCGCCGACACCGGCCACGGGGAGCGGGGTGGCTCCGCCCACCTCGATTCGCTCGTCCTGCGACCCGGCCACGAGTGCCTCGCCTGCTGGCTGGGGAACCTGGGCGTCGCCGCGCCGCTCGGTGCGACCGCGGCCGACGCACCGGTCGCCCTCGCGCCGGTCGCGCTGGTCGCGGCCCACCCGAGCGCTCCGCCCACCGGCGCCCGGCTCGGCCGCGGGCCGCCCCTCGCCGGCTAGCTCGTTCCCCTCGCACGTCGAAGCGCCGCCCGTCGCCCCTGGCGACGCCGGCGAAGGCGGCTTCCGGGTGCCCCGCCCGGAGGCCCGTACGAGCCAGCAGGCTGGAGGACGGAGACGATGAAATCGACTTTGCTCGCCCTGGTCACCACGGCGATCCTCGCCGCGGCGGTCCCCCTGGGCGCCCAACCGACGGCGCCGCCCGATGCCGCCGCCAACGCGACGGTGGCCGCCCTGCGCGAAGAGCTGGCGGCGACCCGCGAGGCGCTCTTGTCACGCATCGCTGAGCTCGAACGACGGCTGGCTGAGCTCGAGGGAGAACCGGTAGGCGCCGCGCCAGGTGCGCCGCCGTCCGCTCCGGAGTGGTCCCCCGCTCAGCCGATCGTGCTTGCCGGCGGAGGAAGCAGCAAGAACTTCCTCAATCTCTCCTTCGACGCCCTAGTGGCGGGCGGCACCTCGACGACCTCCGACATCGGGGCCATCGAAACCGGCGGCCACGACCCGGCCCAGCGCGGCTTCACGGTGCAGAACACCGAGACCGTGCTCGAGGGCGCCGTCGATCCGTACTTCCGCGGTCAGGGGAACATCATCTTCCAGATCGACGCGGAGGGAGAGACGGTCGTCGAGCTGGAGGAGGCGTACCTGACGACGACCTCCTTGCCACACAACCTGCAGGTGAAGGCCGGTACCTACTTCTCGGAGTTCGGCCGCCTCAACCCCCAGCACCCACACACCTGGGACTTCGTCGACCAGCCGCTGGTCAACGGCCGCTTCCTCGGTCCGGACGGTCTGCGGGGGCCGGGCGCTCGGCTCTCGTGGCTCATGCCGACGCCGTTCTACTCGGAGCTCTATCTCTCGGCCCAGAACAGCCACGGCGAGACCGCGACGAGCTTCCGCAGCGCCCCCGGCGAGGAGATCTTCGGCCGCGTCATCGAAGAGCGCCCGGTCCGCTCCACCGGCGACTTGCTCTACGTGCCGCGTTGGGCGGCTTCCTTCGATCTCTCCGACACCCAGACGCTGCTGCTGGGGACGACCGCCGCACTGGGGCCCAACGGCACGGCCCAGGACACTCGCACCGAGCTCTACGGCCTCGACGTGTTCTGGAAGTGGAAAGCAGCCGACGCCCAGGCCGGCTTTCCCTTCGTCAAGTGGCAGACCGAGGCGATGTGGCGCCGCTACGAGGCCGGGCAGTTCTCCTCCGACACGGACGGCGACGGCATCGACGATTTCCTGTTGCCGGCAGAGACCCTCGAGGACTGGGGCGGCTACTCGCAGCTCTCGTGGGGATGGCGGCGCGGCTGGGTCGCCGGCCTGCGCGGCGATTACGTGACCGGCGACGAAGGGGCCTTCGAACCCGATCCGCAGCGCTCCACGCGCTGGCGGCTCTCCCCCGCCCTCACCTGGTTCCCGACCGAGTTCTCCAAGTTCCGATTGCAGTTCAATCACGACGACCTCGAGGGGCAGGGAAGCGAGCAATCGCTGTGGCTACAGATGGAATTCACTCTCGGCGCCCACGCGGCGCACAAGTTCTGAGGTCAACAACTTCTCAAGTGAGGGGAAGACGATGCAACGATGGCACAGCCTCTCGATCGCCGCACTCGTGGTGCTGGCGCTCGCCGGCCCCGCGCTAAGTGAGCTCTCGGTCGTAGCGACGACCCCCGACCTCGGTGCGCTCGCTGCCGCGGTGGGCGGCAACGAGGTGAGCGTCCTCGTTCTCGCCAAGCCGACCGAAGATCCCCACTACGTGGATGCGCGGCCCAGCCACATCGTTACCTTGAACCGCGCCGACGCGCTGATCGAGGGCGGCGCTGAGCTGGAGATCGGCTGGTTGTCGACGCTCGTCGAGGGAGCTCGCAACCGGAACATCCAGCCGGGGGCTCCCGGTCGGATCGTGGCCTCCCAGGGCGTGCAGCTCCTGGACGTTCCCGCCGCCCTGGACCGTTCGCGCGGCGAGATCCACGCGGCCGGCAACCCGCACTTCATGATGGACCCGCTCAACGCTCGGCTCGTCGCCGGGCATGTCGCCGACGCTTTCTGTCAGCTCGATCCTGGCGAATGCACGGCCTACCACGCCAACCTCGCGGCCTTCCAGACGCGGCTCGACGAGAAGATGGAGGAATGGAGCGCGCTCCTGGCGCCGGTCGCGGGCCGCCCCATGGTCACTTACCATGCCACCTGGCGCTACTTCGCGCAGCGGTTCGGTCTCGTCTCGGAGATCTACCTCGAACCCAAGCCCGGCATCCCACCCTCGCCGCCGCATCTCGCCGAGGTGATCGGCCGAATGAACGCGGAGGGGATCAAGGTCATCCTCGTCGAGCCGTACCAGCCTCTGAGAACCGCCGAGGCGGTGGCTGGGCACACCGGGGCCACCGTCGTCAACGTCGCCCAGTTCCCGGGCGCTCTCCCGGGAACCGAGGGCGACTACATCGCCCTCATGGACCTCAACGTGCGGGCGATCGCGGCGGCGCTCGCCGGCGCTCAGATCTAGGAGGGGAGGCAGGCGATGGAACTGTTCACGCTTTGGCTCTGGCCGCTCCTCGCCGTGGTGCTGCTGCCGGGGCTGCTCGTCTATCTCGGGCTGCACGTCGTCGAGCGGGGCGTCATCTTCGTCGACTTGGCGCTCGCCCAGGTCGCGGCGCTGGGTGTGGCCGTGGCGATCCTCATGGGCGGCCATCCCGAGGACCATCTGTTGCCCTACGCCATGGCCCTCCTCTTCACGTTCCTCGGGGCCGGAATCTTCTCCCTGACTCGCTTCCGGCACGTGCGGGTGCCCCAGGAGGCCTTCATCGGCATCGTCTACATCGTCAGCGCCGCGGCGGCCGTGGTCGTGCTCAGCAAGACCGCCGAAGGGGACGAGGCGATCAAGAATCTCCTGGTGGGCAACATCCTGCTGGTGACCAGGCAAGAGGTATTGGAGACTTTCGGGCTGTTCCTCCTCCTCGGTCTCTTCCACTTCCTCTTCCGCCGCCGGTTCATCGAGGTCTCCTTCGACGAGGAAGGGGCACGCGCTCGCGGCGTGTCGCTGCGGCTGTGGGACTTCCTCTTCTACGTGACCTTCGGCTTCGTCGTGACGAGTTTCGTCCTGATCGCGGGCGTCTACCTGGTCTTCTCGTACTTGATCGTGCCGGCGGTCTGCGGCGCCCTGCTCTCGCAGCGCATCGGGCCGCGGCTGGCGATCGGCTGGGGCGTGGCCTTGACGGCGGGACTCTCCGGTTTGCTCCTCTCGACGCAGTGGACCTCGATGGACCTTCCCACGGGCCCGACCATCGTCTGCCTCTTCGGCCTCTTGCTCCTGCTCTCGGGCGCCGTGGCTTGGGCGCGAAGGACCCGCAACCTGCCACCACCCTCCGCGTAGTAGGTTCGGCGGCCCGGCCGACCCCGGTGGGCCGCCGTTCGTCCAACCTCGGAGATCCCTCATGCGCCGCTCGACCCTCCTCAGCTTCCTCGTTCTTGCCTCACCGTTCGCAGCCGCCGGCCAGGACCTGACGCCGGAGCAGATCGCTTCCGACGTGCTCTCGGCGATGGATCCGGCCGCCGATCCCTGCCAGGACTTCTACCGCTACGCCTGCGGCGGGTGGTTGGACGAGACCAAGCTCCCGGCCGACAAGTCGCGCTACACGCGGAGCTTCACGGTCATCTTCGAGCGCAACCGCGAGCTGGTGCGGCAGTTCCTGGAAGAGGCGGCGGCCGATCCGGGCACCGACCCGGATCGCGGGCGCATCGGCCGCTACTACGGCTCGTGCATGGACGAGGGGGCGGTGGAGAAGGCCGGGGTCACCCCTTTGGCGCCGCTCTTCGCCCGCGTCGCGACGGTAGAGGACGCCGCCGGAGTTCTCGGGGTGGCGGGCGAGCTGCAGCGTGTCGGCGTGCCGGCGCTCCTGGGGCCGGCCGTCTTCCCGGACTTCCAGAACCCGGATCTCAACATCGGCTGGCTCTTCCAGGGCGGGTTGGGGCTCCCGGACCGCGACTATTACGTGAGTGAGGACCCGAGCAAGCGCGAGATCCTCGCCGCCTACCCCGGGCACGTGGCACGGATGCTCCGGCTCGCCGGCGAGGACGAGGTGGCCGCCCCGGCGCAGGCGGCGGCGATCGTCGCCTTCGAGACCGAGCTCGCCAAGGCCTCGCGGCCGGCGCAGGAGATGCGCGACTTCGAGCGCCTCTACAACAAGATCGATCTGGCGGGGCTCGCCGAGCTCACCCCGCAGCTCGCCTGGGACGGATTCTTCGTCGGCCTCGGCCACCCCGGCGTCACCGACCTCTCGGTCACCGTACCCGAGTTCTTCCAGACCCTGGAGCGGGTGGCGACGACGACGCCGCCCGAGACCCTGCAGGCGTACCTGCGCTGGCACACGATCAACGCGCTGGCGCCCCAGCTCTCGGCAGAGGTCGTGGAGGCCGACTTCGATTTCTACGGGCGGACGCTGCGCGGCGCGCAAAAGAACGAGCCGCGCTGGAAGCGCTGCGTCGACGCCACCTCGGCGGCGATGGGGGAGCTGGTGGGCAAGCTCTACGTCGAGCGCCAGTTCGCAGGCTCGAGCAAGCAGGTGGCCCTAGAGATGATCGGCGACATCGAGGCCGCCTTCGAGGCGGCGCTCCCCGGTCTCGGCTGGATGGACGCGGCGACGCGCCAGCAGGCGGAGGCCAAGGTGGCGACCGTCACCAACAAGATCGGCTACCCGGACCGCTGGCGCGACTACTCGGGTCTCACCATCGTGCACGACGACTACTTCGCCAACGTCGTCGCCGCCACCGCCTTCGAGTTCGACTACGAGGCCGCCAAGATCGGCCAGCCCGTCGATCGCGGCGAGTGGGGGATGACGCCCGAGCAGGTCAACGCCTACTACAACCCGCTGTGGAACGAGATCGTCTTCCCGGCCGGCATCCTGCAGCCGCCCTTCTTCCACAAGGACTTCCCGGCGGCGATGAACTACGGCGCGGTGGGCGGCGTCATCGGCCACGAGCTCACCCACGGCTTCGACGACCAGGGCCGCAAGTTCGCCCCGGACGGCAAGCTCCGCGATTGGTGGGCGCCGGAGGCGGCGGAGCGCTTCGTCGCGCAGACGCAGTGCGTCGCCGACCTCTACGGCGGCTACGAGGCCGTGCCCGGCGCCATGGTCAACGGCGAGCTCACGCTGGGCGAGAACATCGCCGACATCGGCGGCGTCAAGGAGGCCTACGGGGCCTACAAGGCGTGGGAGGCGCGCAACGGCGCCCCCGCGCCCGCCGTCGCCGGCCTCACCAACGACCAGCTCTTCTTCGTCTCCTGGAGCCAGGCCTGGTGCGGCCTAGCGACCGAAGAACGGCTGCGCCTGCAGGTCACGACCGACCCGCACTCCCCGGATCACTTCCGGGCGTTGGGCCCTCTCACCCAGGCCCCGGCCTTCGCGGCCGCCTTCCAGTGCGCGGCGGGGACACCGATGAACCCCGTGTCGCGCTGCGAGGTTTGGTGAGGTCGGCGGGGTAGCATCGCGGGGCGATGGCGCTCGCCCCCGAGATCCTCTACGGCAGCCTCGCCCTCTCGCTGCTCCACGCCGCCATCCCCAGTCATTGGCTGCCGCTGGTGCTCTTGGCGCGCAGCGAGCGCTGGTCGCGCCGCCGCGCCCTGGCGGCGACGGCCCTCGCGGGCGGCGCCCACACGCTCTCGACTATCGCCATCGGGGTCGCCGTCGGTCTCTTCGGCAAGCGCCTGGCGGCCGCGCACGGGGAGCTCCTGCGGCTGGGGGCGCCGGTCTTGCTCGCCCTGATCGGCCTCGTCTACCTCGGCCTCCAGCTCCGCGAGCGCGGCCACGAGCACGCCCACGAGCACGGCGTCTCGCCGGAGGCGGTGCGCGGTCGCTCGGGCTGGGGACTCCTCGTTGCCCTCTCGGGCGCCATGTTCCTCTCGCCCTGTCTCGAGATCGAGCCCTACTTCTTCCTCGCCGGCGCCCAGGGCTGGGCGGGCATCGCGACGGTCTCCGTCCTTTACCTCGCGGTCAGCGTCGCCGGAATGGTTGCCCTCGTCGCGCTCGGGCTCGCCGGCCTCTCCCGCGTCGACCTGCATTGGCTCGACCACTACGAGATGGGCGTGGTCGGCCTCGCCTTCCTTGTCTTGGCCGCAGTCGCGTACTGGGTGGCGTAGGCGATCGGGCGCGACCCCCGGGCTGGATCGTCCGCAGGACTCCCCCTTACTTGGAAACACAGCCTTGGCGATTGCCTCGGCCCAGAGCTTGGCGAGGTTTGAAGAGTTGACTCTAATACCCCACCGGGGTATCCTCGGATACCCCTGGAGGGTATGCGATGGACGTCGAAACCCAACGCGAGTTGTTGCGTCGCCTGAAGCGCGCCGAGGGCCAGGTGGGCGCGGTCGGCCGCATGGTCGTGGAGGGGGAGGACTGCGTCGACGTACTGCTGCAGATCTCCGCGGTGCGCGGCGCCTTGGCCAAGGTGGCGCAGGCGCTCCTCGAGTCGCACCTGCAGACCTGCGTGCGCGGCGCCTTCGCCAGCCGCAACGCGGCGAAGAGCGAGCGCCAGCTCGAGGAGCTGGTCGATCTCTTCGGCCGCTACGGCGGCATCGCGGCGCGCTGAAGGCCCGACACCGATGCTCTCGGAGCTCCTCACCGCGGCTTGGCAGGTCCTCCTGTCGCTCGCCCCCTGGCTGTTCGCGGGAGCGGCGATCGCCGGGCTCCTGCACGGCTTTCTGCCGCGGCGCTTCGTCCGCGGGCACCTGCGCGGGTTCGGCGGGGTGGCCAAGTCGGTGGCGCTCGGCGTGCCGATGCCGCTGTGCTCGTGCGGGGTCATCCCCGCGGCCTTGGGGCTCAAGCGCGACGGCGCCTCCGACGGGGCGGCGATCGGCTTCATGATCGCCACCCCGCAGACCGGCGCCGACGCCCTGCTGGTCAGCGCCCGCTTCCTCGGCTGGCCCTTCGCTCTCTTCGCCCTGGCGAGCACGGCGCTCACGGGACTCGTCGGCGGCTGGCTGACCGAGGCCTTCGGTGCCGCTCGCCCGCAGGAGGCGGCGCCGGCCGGACCTCCCGAGGCGGAGGAAGACCGCAGCCCGCGCGGCATGGCGCTCCACGCCCTCGACATCCTGCGCAGCATCTGGCGCTGGCTGGTGCTGGGGATCCTCGTCTCGGCCGCGATCACCGTCTTCGTGCCGCCGGGGACGCTGACCGGCCTGGGGGCGTGGGGCCCGCTCGGCGCGGGGCTCCTGGCCCTCGCGGTCTCGCTGCCGCTCTACGTCTGCGCCACGGCCTCGGTGCCGATCGCCGCCTCGCTGGTCGCCGCCGGCATGCCGGCCGGGGCGGCCCTCGTCTTCCTGATGGCCGGCCCGGCCACCAACGTCTCGACCCTGGGGGCCGTCTACCGCGGCTTCGGCCGGCGGGTGCTGGCCATCTACCTGGGAACGCTGGTCGTCGCCAGCCTCTCCCTGGCCATGCTCTTCGAGTGGGTGATCCCGAGCGCCGGGGCGGTGGCCGCGGCGGTCCACCAGCACGACGCGACGGTGTGGGAGGTCGGCGCGGCGATCGCCTTGCTCGCGCTCCTCGGCTTCTTCGCGCTCGAGGACCTGCGGCGGTTGCGCTCTCGGCGCGCCAGCCGCTCGACCCCGGAGCCCGTGCACGAGCTCGCCGTCGAGGGCATGGTGTGCGAGGGCTGCGTCCGCAAGGTGGAGCGTGCCCTCTCCTCGACCGACGGCGTCACCGGGGCGACGGTCACCCTCGATCCCGGCCGCGCCGTCGTGCGCGGCGACATCGACGACCAGCGGTTGCGCGAGGCGATCGCCGCGGCCGGCTACCGCGTGCCCTGAGCCGGCGAGGCGAGCCCCAGCACGCGGCCGAGCCACGCCCCGATCGCCTCGATCTCTTCGAGGCAGACCTGGTGCTGCATCGCGTACTCGTGCCACTCGACGGGGTAGCCGCGCTCGACGAGCCATTCGTGGGTGACTCGGCCCAGCTCGAAGGGCACGACGGGATCGTAGAGGCCGTGCGCCTGGAATACCGGCAGGTCGGCGTTCGCCTGCGTGGCCTCCGCCGCCACCTGCTCCTGGAGGGGCAGGTAGGTCGAGAGCGCCATCAGCCCGGCCAGTCGCTCGGGGTGCCGTAGTCCCGTGAACAGCGCGATCGCGCCGCCTTGCGAGAAGCCGGCGAGGACGATCTTGTCGGCCGGCACGCCGCGATCGACCTCGCGGGCCACCAAGGTCTGGAGCTGACGGTCGCTGCGGCGGATGCCGCGCTCGTCCTGGCCGCCGGGTTCGAAGCTCCTGATGTCGTACCAGGCGGGCATGATGAGGCCGGCATTGATCGTCACGGGGATGCGCGGAGCGTGCGGGAAGACGAACCGGATCGCGTGGTCGCGGGGGAGCCCGAGTTGCGGGACGATGGGCTCGAAGTCGTACCCGTCGGCGCCCAGCCCGTGCAGCCAGACGACCGCCGCCGCGGCCGGCCGCGGGGGCTCCACCTCGAGGCAGCGCAGCAGCTCGCCCGCCCCGCTCTCCATCGTCAGGCGAGCTCGGCCATGACCGGCGCATGATCCGACGGGATCAGGCCCTCCTTCTTCTTGCGGTAGTCGCGATCGATCTCCACCTCGCGCAGCCGGCCTGCGACGCCTGGGCTCCCGAGCAGCAGGTCGATGCGCAGGCCCTGGTTCTTGTGGAAGGCGCCAGCGCGGTAGTCCCACCAGGAGAAGGCTTGCCCCTCGGGGTGACGGTGGCGATAGAGATCGACCAGGCCAGTTTCGAGCAAGCGCTCGAAGCGCCCGCGCTCCTCTTGGGTGTGGAAGATCGCGCCCGCAAACAGCTTCTCGTTCCAGCTGTCGAGGGCTCCAGGGCACAGATTGAAATCGCCGCCGACGAGGGCCTCGCCGCCGCCGGACGCCGCCAGGTGCACGGCCAGCGCCTGCAGCCACTCGAGCTTCTTCGGGAAATCGGCGTGACCCACGTGCTTGCCGTTGGGTACGTAGATGGAGGTGAAGGAGAGCCCGCCTACCCGCGCCGTCAACAGCCGTGCGCCGAGCTCCTCTTGCCCGGGGAGCCCTCGCTGCACGACCTCCGCCGGCTCCCGCGACAGCACCGCCACCCCGTTCCACGCCTTCTGCCCGTGCACGGCGGCGTGATAGCCGGCGGCGGCGAGCTCGGCGTGCGGGAACTGCTCGTCCTCGAGCTTGAGCTCCTGCAGCGCGACGACGTCGGGCCGCCGCGCCGCGAGCCAGTGCAGCAGGAACTCCCAGCGCGCGCGCAGGCCGTTGATGTTCCAGGTGGCGACGCGCATCGGGCGGGCTCCGCGGCCGGCGGAGTATAGCGGCGCAGCGGCGGGAGCTTGGCTCAACGCACCCCGGGGCCTGCGCCTCCCGGCGGCGTGGGCCGCGGAACCCGGCTCGGCATGGTACCCCGCCAGCTTCGCCGGCGGGGGCCTCCCCACGCCGGCCGTCCACGTCCCTGGCCGCCCCCGCCCGCGGACTGAGCGGAGCTACTACGCCTCGCTCGGGTGGAGGGTATGCTCCGCGCCCATGTCGCGGCCGATCCTCGTCACTCTCGTTTTTGCCCTACTCGTGCCGTTTTTTTCGGCGGCCGAACCCGCCGAGCTGCCCGAAGACTTCTTTGCCGAGCTCGAGTTCCGCCACCTGGGGCCGGCGGGCAACCGGGTGACGGCGGTCGCCGGTGTCGCCGGCGACCCCAAGGTCTACTTCGCCGGCGCCGCCTCGGGTGGCGTCTTCCGCAGCGCGGACGGGGGCGTCCATTGGGAGCCCGTTTTCGACTCGACCGGCGCCTTCTCGATCGGCTCGATCGCCGTCGCCCCTTCCGACCCCAACGTGGTCTGGGTGGGCACCGGCGAGACCTTCATCCGCAGCAACGTGACCCTGGGCGACGGCATCTATCGCTCGACCGACGGGGGCCGCACGTGGGAGCGGCGGGGTCTGGAGAAGAGCGGCCGCATCGGCCGGCTCGCGATCCACCCACAGAACCCGGACGTCGTCTTCGCTGCGGCCTTGGGCCACGCCTACGGCCCGCAGCCCGAGCGCGGCCTCTACCGCACGAAGGACGGCGGTACGACCTGGCAGCAGGTGCTCTTCGTCGGCGAGGAGGCGGGCGCCATCGACGTCGTGATGGATACCAACAACCCGCGCATCCTCTTCGCCGCCACCTGGCAGCTCGCCATCTCGACCACCGGCCGCATCAGCGGCGGCCCGGGCAGCGGCATCTTCCAGTCGACTGACGGCGGCGAGACCTGGCGGCGGCTCGAGGGCAAGGGGCTGCCGCGCGGGCCCTGGGGCAAGGTCGGCCTCGCCATGTCGGCCGCCGACTCGCAGCGCGTCTACGCCTTGATCGAGACCAGCTCCAACCGCGACTTCGCGCCGGTGGGGCAGTTCCAGGGAGTGCTCTGGCGCTCCGACGACGGCGGCGGGCGCTGGCAGATGGTCAACGCCGACAACACGCTCACCCAGCGACCGCTCTACTACACCCGCGCCGTGGCTGCTCCCGACGACGCCGACGAAGTCACCTTCCTCGCCACCCAGCAGAGCCTGTCGAAGGACGGCGGGCGCACCATCGAGGAGCAGAACTCCGGCTTCGACCACCACGACCTGTGGATCGACCCGCAGGACCCCGACCGCCGCATCAGCGGCCACGACGGCGGCGTGTCGATCACCGTCAACCGCGGCAAGACCTGGTACCGGCCGCAGCTGCCCAACGCCCAGATCTACCGGGTGGCGACCGATGACCGGATCCCGTACTGGGTCTACGGCAACCGGCAGGACGGCGCCACGGCGGCGGGGCCGAGCAACACGGCGACCGGCGAGGCCGAGATCCCCCTCGGCGCCTGGCGCGCCGTCGGCGGCTGCGAGGTGGGCTCGGCGCTGCCCGACCTCCACGATCCGGACATCGTCTGGAGTGGCTGCTACGACGGCTGGCTCGACCGCTTCGACTGGCGCTCGGGCCTGGCGCGCGACGTCTCGGTGTGGCCGCTCGCCGTCGAGGGTTGGGGAGCGACGGACCTCGAGCTCCGCTTCCAGTGGCAGGCGCCGCTCGCCCTCTCGCCGCACGCGCCGGACACCGCCTACTACGGCACCCAGTTCGTCCATCGCAGCCGCGACGGCGGGAAGAGCTGGGAGACGATCAGCCCGGAGTTGACGACCGCGAACCCTGAGCTCATGGGGCGGCAGGGCGGGTTGACACTCGACGACGCCGGACCGACCATCGCGCCGGTCGTCTTCGCCCTCGCCGAGTCCTCCCGCGAGCCGGGGGTCATCTGGGCGGGCACCAACGACGGCCAGGTGCAGGTGACGCGCGACGGCGGGACCAACTGGGAGAACGTCACGCGCGGCCTGCGCGGCCTGCCGGCCCGCGGCACGGTCGGCAACGTCGAGCCCTCACGCCACGCCGACGGCCGCGCCTACTTGACCGTCGATCGCCACCAGGAGGGCGACACGGCGCCCTACGTCTACCGCACGACCGACTACGGGCGGAGCTGGACCAGCTTGCGCGGCAACCTCCCCGGCGGGGTCTACGGCACGGCCCATTGCGTGCGCGAGGACCCGGAGGTGCCGGGGCTCCTCTATCTGGGGACCGAGGACGCCGTCTGGGTCTCGTTCGACGATGGGCGGCGCTGGCACCACCTGCGCTCGAACCTGCCGCCCGTGCCTGTCGCCTGGCTCACCGTGCAGGAGCGCTTCGCCGACCTGGTGCTCGCCACCTACGGCCGTGGCTTCTGGGTGCTCGACGACGTGACGCCCCTGCGGCGGCTGGCGCGCGGGCTCGGCGAGGGGCCGGAGCTGCTGGCGGCGCGCCCGGCCTACCGCCTGCGCGAGCGCGAGCCCTGGTGGAGCGAGCCCTACAGCGCGGCGGCGGGGCGCAACCCCAAGTTCGGCGCGATCCTCCACTACCGGCTGCCGGCGAAGGTGGAGGAGCCCGTCGCCCTGCGGGTGCGCGACACGACCGGACGGCTGCTCCGCACCCTGCCCGATCTGCCGCAGGCGGCGGGCCTCCACCGCCTCGTCTGGGATCTCGAAGACGAGCGGACACCGGAGGTGCGGCTGCGCACCAAGCCGCTGGAGAACGCCAGGTTCCAGATGCCGGAGGCCGGCTTCCGGCCGCTCGTCGACGGCGGCCGCTACGGCCTGCTGGCGCCGCCCGGGAGCTACACGCTCGAGCTCGCGATCGGCGAGCGCATCGCCGGCACGGCCACCCTCGATGTGCTCCCCGACCCGACTTCCGGCGGCACTCCGGAGAGTCTGGCGAAGCAGATGGAGGTGCTGCGGCCGCTCGTCGCGGCGATCGGCGAGGCGGCGACGACGATCAATCGCATCGAGTGGCTGCGCAAACAGGCGGCCGACCTCGAGGAGAGTTTCGGTGAGACCGCTCCCGCGGGCGCCCGGGCGGGCTCGGCGCTCCCGGCCGCCGTCGACGCCCTGCGGGCCGAGCTCGAAGCTCTGGAAGGTCACTTCTTCGACCTGCGCCTGACCAGCGCTTCGCAGGACACCTTGCGCTGGCCGCGCCTGCTCTACGCGCGGCTGACGGCGCTCGCCCAGAAGATCGGCAAGAGCGACCTCGCGCCCACGGAGCCGCAGCGGGCTGTCGCGGGGCTGTTGCTCGACGAGCTCGCGGCGCGAGGCGCCGACCTCGATCGCCTGCTCGCCGAGGACGTCGCGGCGGTCAACGCCCTGGCGGCCGAGACCGGTCTCGCGATCCTCGCCACCGAGTAGCCTCTGCTAGTTTCCGCGCCCATGCGTCCCATCCTCGAAGTCGCCGCCGCCCTCGGCCTCGAGCGCGAGCACCTCGAGCCCTACGGCCGCAGCAAGGCCAAGGTCGCGCTCCGGGCCGTGAACGGCCGCCCGCCGACCGGCCGCCTGATCCTCGTCTCGGCCATCACCCCGACCCCCGCCGGCGAGGGCAAGACCACGGTCTCGATCGGCCTGGCGCAAGGCCTGGCGAAGAACGGCGTTCGCGCGGCGGTCGCCCTGCGCGAGCCGTCGCTCGGACCCTTCCTGGGCATGAAGGGCGGCGGCACGGGGGGCGGCGCCTCGCAGCTCGTGCCGGTCAACGACATCAACCTGCACTTCAACGGCGACTTCCACGCCGTCACCGCCGCCCACAACCTGCTGGCGGCGATGGTGGACAACCATCTGCACCACGGGAACCGGCTGGGGCTCGACTCGCGACGCATCCTCTGGCGCCGGGCGCTCGACATGAACGATCGAGCGCTGCGCGACGTCGTCATCGGCCTGGGGGGCCACCGCGAGGGGGTGCCGCGCGAGACGGGCTTCGACATCTCGGCCGCCAGCGAGGTGATGGCGATCCTCTGCCTGGCGACCGGCATCCCCGACTTGAAGGCGCGGCTCGGCCGCATCGTGGTGGGGTTCCGCGCCGACGCCTCGGCGGTGACCGCGACGGACGTGAAGGCGGTGGGCGCCATGGCGGCCCTGCTGCGCGAGGCGATCAAGCCCAACCTGGTGCAGACCGTCGAGGGCGTGCCGGCGATCGTCCACGGCGGCCCCTTCGCCAACATCGCCCACGGCACGAGCTCGGTGACCGGCACCCGCCTCGCCCTCGGCCACGCCGAGGCGGTGGTCACCGAGGCGGGGTTCGCCTTCGAGCTGGGGGCGGAGAAGTTCTTCGACATCAACTGCCGCTACGGCGGCTTCGCGCCGAGCTGCACGGTGCTGGTGGCCACACTCCGGGCCCTGAAGATGCACGGCGGCGTGCCGCTCGCCCGGGTGGGGGAGCCCGACGCGGCGGCGGTCGAGCACGGCATCGCCAACCTCGACAAGCACGTCGAGAACATCGGCAAGTTCGAGCAGCCGTGCGTGGTGGCCCTGAACCGCTTCGCCTCCGACACGGCGCAGGAGATCGAGGTCTTGCAGCGCCACTGCACCGCGCTCGGCCTGCCGGCCGTGGTCGCCGACCCCTTCGGCGCCGGCGGCGAGGGTTGCCGCGCGCTCGCCGAGGTCGTCTGGGACGTCGCCCGCCGCGGCGAGCCTCACTTCCGGCCGCTCTACGACTGGGCGCTCCCGATCGAGAGGAAGATCGCCATCGTCGCCCACGAGATGTACGGCGCCGAGGAGGTCGACTTCACGAGCCGCGCCAAGCGCGACGTGACGCAGCTCGAGAAGCTCGGCTTCGGGGCTCTCCCGGTCTGCATCGCCAAGACCCAGCAGTCGCTCTCCGACAACCCCGCCCTCCTCGGCCGCCCGAAGGATTTCCTGGTCACCGTGCGCGAGGTGCAGCTCGCCGCCGGCGCCGGCTTCGTCGTCCCCATCACCGGCGAGATCCTGCGCATGCCCGGGATGCCCGCGGAGCCCTTGGCCGAGCGCTTCGACCTGACCGACGACGGCGAGATCGTCTTGCGCTGACCCTAGCGGTCGAAGGCGCCGTTGACGTCGGCGCCGGGGAGGGCGCGACCGAGGCTCGTGAACGTGCCTCGCTCGGCGATCTCCTTGGCCGCCTCGAGGAAGCCCGTCCACGCCGCTCGCGCCAGGGCGCCGCCGACGCTGATGCGCCGCACTCCCAGCCTGGCGAGCTGCGCCAGGGTGGCGAAGTCACCGCCGACCAGCACATTGACGGGCTTCGGGGCGACGGCGTTCACGACCGCCACGATGTCGGCCTCGGCGCGGATGCCCGGCGCGTAGAGACAATCGGCGCCGGCCTCGGCGTA
>CAYXXN010000022.1:0-24799 GCA_964469055.1 uncultured Thermoanaerobaculia bacterium | reverse complement strand
GGGTCGAGCGGACGTCGGCGGCGGCGATGCGGGCGGCGGGGTCCACGCTCGACGACATGGGGAACTCCTCTCCTGGGGGGCGGCGGGGCGCGGGGAACCCCGCGGCGCGTCAGGTTATCACCGGCCGCGCGAGACGGTCAATCGGGATCCGCGAGCGGCTCCCAGCGCTTCGCCGATGGACCTTCGCGCGAGATCACCGTGCCAGCCATGGCCGTGCGGTTGCGGCCGGTCTCCTTGGCGACGTACATCGCGGCGTCGGAGAGGCGCAGCAATCGTCCCTTGCAGCGCTCGACGTCGAGGTCGGGCGCGCCGTGGCGCAGCAGGGCGGCGATGCCGATCGAGCAGGTGATGCCCTTCAACCGCAAGACATCCGGTTGGATCTCACTCGGCGCCTCGACGAAGGTCGTGGTGCCGACCGCGAGCCGCAGGCTCTCGGCGAAGTCGATGGCCTCCTGCGGTCCCATGCCGCCCGCGGCGAGGATGAACTCGTCGCCGCCGTAGCGCGCCGCTACGGCGCCCGTGCGCGCGCATGCCTCGGCGAGGAGCTGACCGAGCTCGCGCAGCACCTGGCTCCCGACCAAGTGGCCGTGCGTGTCGTTGACGCGCTTGAAGAAGTCGAGGTCGAGGAAGAGGATGGCGAGGTCGCGTCCGTCGGCCCGGCACTCTCGGATCAGGTTGGAGATGGCTTCGTGCATCGAGCGGTCGTTCAAGAGCCCGGTGAGGCGATCGCGATGCGCGATCTCCTGGGTACGGCGCGCCTCGAGCGCGTTGCGGAGAGCCGCCGAGACGTAGTCTGCGAACACCTCGAGCACCTCGAGGTCGCCGGCCACGAACGGAGCGTGAGCGACGCCGCGCGCCAGCTCGAGCACTCCGCAGGTCTCCCTGCCGACCCGGATGGGCAGGGCGACCCGCGAGCGGGCAGCCTCGCCGAGTCGTTCGAGCGCCTCCTCGCGAGGTCGGTAGCCGGCGGCGCGGCCCGTCGTGTACGCCTCCCAGACCACCTCTTCGGACGGTTTCAGCGTCTCGCCGACGCGCTCGGCGCTGCCGCTGCCGAAGGCGGCGACGCGGGTGAGCAGCGACGCTCCCGTCGACTCTCCGTCCCGGTCATCGAGCAGGATCGAGCCCTGGTCGGCCGCCACCAGATCATGGACCCGCAGCAGGACGCCGACCAGGCTCTCGGTCAAGCCGCTCTCGGCGCCCAGCGGCCGGTCGCTGGTGCGGCGCGCCAGGAAGCGCTCGATCTCCGCCGACTCGACAGAGTGAACGAGGGCCATGACGCCCTATTCTAGGGCCTGGCGGAGTTTCCGGCAGCGCTCCAGGAGCTCCCGCCGCAAGTCCTCGGCGGCCGAGAGCTGGGGGGCGTAGCGCAGGTAGTGCAGGTCCTCGACCACCGCTGAGACGTTCCGGGCGCCCTCCGCTGGCACCCCTCGCTCCGCCAGGGCCTCGGCCCATTGCCCGACGGGTGTCCCGGGGTCGAGCTGCCACCGCTCGGCCAGGTAGTCACGGCAGGCCTGCTCGACAGTGGAGGCGGCCTGGCGCGGGTTGTCCAGGGCCTCGGCCGCGTTGAGGGCCGCGGCCAAGCGATCGCCGGGGCTCGCTGTCGGGCCCGTCGACCGCGACCGCCGGCCGAGCAGGAGGCCGGCGCCGAGACCCAGGCCGACCCCCGCCGCCAGGAGAGCGGCCCAAGGAAGCCGCCACCCTGCTGAGGAGACCGCCTCCGGGGCGGCGGTCTCGACGGGCTGCGGGGAGGTGCCGGCCGCGGCCTCTTGCGGGGCCGGGCCCCCCGTCGCTGCCAGACGCAGCTCCGGTGCGCTCGTCGAACGGAAGCTCGCCGTCTCAGGATCGAAAAAAGACAGGGCGAGAGAGCCCAAGCTCCAGTCACCCGCCCGCTCGGGCACCAGCACCCAGCTCCAAGTGCGCCGGCCCTGGACCCGGTTGCCGACCACCTTCTCGTCGCCCTCCTGTTGCGGCGGGAAGACCTCGACACCCGGCAGCGGCGGCAGCGCGGGCGCCGCCAGTCCCTGCAGGTGCCCTTCGCCCGACAGCGTGAGGGACAGCGTGGCCGCTTCGCCGACGGCAACGCGCTCGGGAACGAGCTCGGCCGCCAGCTGCAGCCGGCCGACGGCGCCGTTGAAGCCGAGCGGAGCCGGGGGTAGAGAGCGCACGGCGAGGCGCAGCGGGTTGCTCGTCCGGCGCAGCTCCTCGGTGCGGCGCAGGAGGCCGCGGTAGGCGGGATCGGCGGTGCGGACGGCCAGCCGAACGCTGGCGGCGGGGATCTCGACCTCCCCGGCATGCAACGGGAAGAGGGCCCGGCGCAGCAACGCCACGCGACCGTAGCGCTCGCCGTCGAGTTCGACGATCTCGAGATCCAGCCGCTCCGGGGCGGGGATCTCGTGCACCCAAAAGCCTCGGAAGTCGGGCAGGGCGTCGGGATCCAGGCCGGCGATCTCGGTTTGACTGAAGAGGTACAGCGTGTAGAAGACCTGCTGGCCGACGAAGGGCTCCTTGGGACTCACCTCGGCGCGTAGGAAGAGCTTGGGCTGCAACTGCGCCGCCGGCGGCTCGCGCAGCGGCTCGAAGAAGCTCGCGAAGGGATCCGGGAAGGGATCGCGGCGGGGCCGGGCCGGAGCGCTTGGCGCCAAGGAACCTTCCACCACCTCGAGCGCGAGGTCGGCGGGCGCGAAGACCTGACCGCCCACGTGGACCTCGAGCTGGCGCACGCCGGCGGCTCCGACCGCGAGCGGGCGAACGAGCCACTGCACGCTCTCGGAGCGGCTCATCTGGCCGTTGACGAGACTCAGTTGCGAGCTGCGGCTCGGGCCGCCCGCGAGCTCGAGGTTGTCGAGCTTCATGTCGCGACTGAAGTCGACGGAGGCCAGAGCGGCGCCGCGGACCTCGACCGTCAGGGTGGCGGTGTCGTCGAGACCGATGCGCTGCGGCTCGAGGCGGGCGACGACCTCCACCTCGGCCGCCGGCAGGGGCAGGGCGAGAGCGGCCGCGGCGAGGAGCGCCAGCGAGGAGCTCGTGGCGTTCCTCACCAATCCCTCTCGTTGGCCGGCAGCTCGCGGGCGCGCTGGGCGGCCGCCTGGCGCCGCTGCTCGCGCTCCATGTTCTCCACCGCTTCGAGGATGGCCGCCGCCTGCTCGGCCGTCATGTCGGGCTGCTCCTCGAAATTCGGCAAGGTGCTCTGGCCCGTGCCACCGCCGGCCGGATCGTCGGACTGCGGCTGCGAGGGCGCCGGCTGCTCCTGCTCACCACCCGAGGAGGGCTCCTGCTCTTCCCGTTGTTGTTGCTGCTCCTGCGGTTGGTCCTGCTGCTGGCGCTCCCGTTCCTCCTGCTCGGCCTGCCGGCGCAACGCCAGCTCGAGGTTGACTTTGGCGTCGAGCGGCTCCGGGTCGAGTCGCAGGGCCTGCTGGTAGGCCTCGCGGGCGGCTCTCCAGTCGCCACCCGCCGCGTGCGCGTTGCCTAGGTTGTAGAGAGCCCGTGCCTCGAGCTCGCCGTCCGCGAGCTCGGCCGCGCGGGCGAGCTCGGCTGCGGCGCGGGCCGCCTCGCCCGCCGCGAGACGACCCGTGCCGCTGTTGAACCGTGTCAGGGGATCGTGCGGGGCGAGTCGGGCCGCGGCCGCCAGGCGCTCGGCCGCGGTGGCGGCTTCGCCGGCACGCAGCGCCGCGAGCCCGGCGCGCGTGCGCTCGCGTGGGTTGTAGAGCCAGCGTTCGAGCGGCGCGCCGCCCTCGCCGGCGACCCCTCCGACACCTTCCGCCACGAGCAGCGTTGCCATCAGCACCGCGGCCCTCATGACGTCCCCTCTCGCGTGCGGCGCAGCGGCCCGCTCACCAGGTGACCGAGCAGCGCGAGCGCCGCGACGGCCAGCGGCCACTGGAAGCGTTCCGGCTGGGTGGCGAGGACTTGCCCCTCGAGCGCCCGCTTCTCCAGTCGGTCGACGGCGGCGGTGAGCGGCGCCAGGTCCGTGCCCAGGCCGCTTGCCGGGAGGTAGAGACCGTCGGTACGGGCGGCGAGCCCCTCCAGCGTGTCGGCGTGGAGCTTCGTCATGACGACCCGGCCCGCCGAGTCGCGCTTGTAGCCGGCGTCACCGCCGAGGGGGATCGGGGCCCCGGCGCGCGAGCCGATGCCGATCGTGTGCACGACGACTCCCGCCTCCACGGCGCGCGCCAACGCGGCCTCGAGCGGGCTGCCCTGGTCTTCGCCGTCGCTCACCACGACGACGACGCGGCTCTTGGCACCGCTTTCCGGGAAGAGCTCGAGCGCGGCGTCGAGGGCCGGCGCCAGGAGCGTGCCGGCGACCGGCAACGCCGCCGGTTCCACGGTGTCGAGGAGGAGATCGAGAACGGCCGTGTCCAGGGTGAGGGGACAGAGCACGACGGCGTCTCCCTCGGCCTGCACGAGGGCGACGCGGTGCCCCGGCAGCTCGCTCGCCAAGCGGCGCACGAGGTGGCGGCCGACGGCCAGGCGCGAGGGCGTGACGTCGGCCGCGGCCATGGAGAGCGAGGAGTCGAGGACGAAGACGATGTCCACGCCGCGCCGCTCGACGGTCTCCTCGACGTTTCCCCAGCGGGGCTGGGCGAGGGCGAGGACAGCGCCGGCCAAAGCGAGGCCCAGCAGGGCGACCGAGGCGACGAGGCGCGCCGGCGCGCAGTCCAGGCCCAGCCGCCGCCAAAGGCCACGCGCCGCCCAGGCGCCGAGCGCCGCCAGCCGTCGCCGCCACACCAGCGCCGCCGCCGCGGCGGCGAGCGGCGCCAAGGGCAGGAGCCACAGCAGCTCGCCGCGGCCCAGGGTCACGGCTCCACCGTCACGTTGGCGAGGGCGCTGGCGAACGGCGCCAGCAGAAAGACCAACCCTGTCCACACGAGGGGTTGGAAGGTCTCGCGGTAGCGCACGTAGCGCTTGGTGCGGATGGGGGTCGTCTCCAGGCGGTCGATCTCCGCGAAGACGCTCTCCAGCGCCTCGGGGCTGGTGGCCCGGTAGAAAGCGCCCCCTGTCCGCTCGGCGATCGCCGTGAGCAGGGGCTCGTCGATCTCGACCTCCATCATCACCCGGCGCACCCGCCGCTCGCCGGTCAGCGGATCGGGCAGGGCGAGTGGCACGGGGGCGCGGCCGACCGTGCCCACGCCCACCGTATAGACCTTGATGCCAAGACCCTCGCAGATCGCGGCCGCCGAGCGGGGGTCGATGGCGCCGGCGTTGTTGACGCCGTCGGTGACCAGCACGATCACCTTCGACTTCGCCTCGCTGTCCTTCAGCCGGGCGGCGGCGTTGGCCAAGCCGAGACCGATCGCCGTGCCGTCCGGCAGCTCGTTGAGCTCGAGCGAGTCGACGAGGAAGTCCAGCATCTGGCGGTCGGTGGTCAGTGGGGCGCGGGTCAGAGCCTTTCCAGAGAAGATGGTGAGGCCGATGCGATCCGCGGGTCGCCGGCCGATGAAGTCGCGCACCACCTGCTTGGCGACGGTCAATCGGTTGCGGGGCGCGAAGTCCTCGGCCCCCATGCTGCCCGAGACGTCGAGCACGATCTGGATGTCGATGCCTTCGGTGAGGCTCTCCTCCCAGGCATAACCGAGCTGTGGTCGGGCGAGGGCGAGGATGAGGAGAGCGGCGGCCGCGAGGCGAGCGAGGAACGGCAGGTGCAGGCGCCAGCGGGCGCCGGGCGCCGCCGGCAGGCGGCTGTACGTGAGTGCGCCCACTCCTTGCCCTCGCCAGCGTAGCCAGGCGACGAGCGGCAGGACGGCGAGCAACGCCAGCCACCAAGGGTCGCGGAAGGTGAGGCCAGTCATGCCGCCTCCTCCGCTGGTGCCGCCGGTTGCAGCAGCGTCTCGACGCGCTCGGCCAGCTGCAGAGTTGCGGCCAGGTGATGCTGCACGTTGGTCGTGTCTGCGAGCTGACGGGCGAACTTGACCTGGTCGGCGACCCGCAGTAGCAGCACGAGGGTTCCTGCGAGCTCGGCCGGAAACTGATCGCGTAGGAGAGAGCGCTGGATCTCGCTGGTGGTGCTCTCGGCGGCGGGGAAACCGAGCCGGGCGCCGAGGTAACGGCGCAAAGCGAGGGAGAGGCCGACCCAGGCGGCCTCTGGGTCTCGTTCGGCGGAAAGTGCTGCGAGCGACCGCCGTAACTGCTCGAGTGGGGGGAGAAGCACCTCGATTTCGGCGGCGGCGAAGGCGCGGCGACGTCTCCAGAACGCGAGCAGCGTCGCAGCTACGATGGCCGCTGCCAAGGCGCCGGTGGTCCACCCGAAGGGCTTGCCCCAGGGCAGCGGTCGCAGCGGCTCCGCCGGCTCTAGCTCGGTCTGACCCGGAGTGAGGACGGACAGCACACGCACGACCGGTGGGCGGGCCGGTCGCGCGCTCAGCGCACCACCGACCGTCGGCACCTCGACGGCCACCGGCGGCAGCACGTGCTCGCCCGGCGAGAAGAGCGTCAGCTCCAAGCGTTGCCGCCAGACGCCGTCGTCCTCGACGGGCAGCGAACTGGCCAGTACTTCGGCCGCGCCCCACGTGCTTCGCCACTCGGGAAAGCGCGGCGCGCCCGTCGCATCGGGAGGCGGTTCGACGGCCAGGATCGCCGTCACTCGATCCCCTACCCGAACTTCGGAGGGTTCGATGGCCACCGTCAGCTCGGGCCCGCTGGCTACGGTCAGCGCTAGGACGACCACGGCGATCATCGGGCGAGCCTCCGCCGGCGCCGCGCGAAGAAAGCGACCAAGGGAGCGAGGTAGGGGCGGTCGGTGCGCACCTCCAGGCGATCGACGCCGAGCTGCTGGGTGAGTCGTACGAGCTCCTGCCGCTCGGCGGCGCGACGGCGCTCGAACTCCGCCCCCATCCGCTTGCCAGACACCCATCCCAGGGCGCCGGTCTCCGCGTCGCGCACCGGCACCGGGCCCACCCGCGGCAGCTCGAGGTCGCGTGGATCGCGGATCTCGACCACGATCACGTCATGGCGGGCGGCCGCGCGCTTCACGGCGGCGGCATACGGCGTGGCCACGAAATCGGAGATCAGGAAGAGCACGGCGCGCTGTTTCAGATTGCGCAGGACGGCGGGCAGGGCGGCGTCGAGGTCGGTGCGCCCGCCGGCCGGCGCCGACAGGATGTCCCGCACCAGCCGCAGCGCGTGGTTGCGCGAACGGGCTGGGGGGAGGTAACGCTCGAGCCGGTCGCTCACCAGCGCCGCCCCCACGCGGTCGTGGTTGCGCAAGGCGGCGAAGGCGAGCAGCGCCGCGATCTCCGCCGCCAGCTCGCGCTTGAGGATGGCCCGGGAGCCGAAGCCGAGGCTGCCCGAGACGTCGACGGCGAGGAACACCGTCAAGTCGCGCGACTCGACGAACTGCTTGACGAACGGCGCCCCCATGCGGGCCGTGACGTTCCAGTCGATGGTGCGCACGTCGTCGCCCGGCTGGTACGGGCGCACCTCGGCGAACTCGAGGCCGCGTCCCTTGAAGACCGAGTGGTACTCGCCGGCCACGCCCTGCTCGACGAGCCGCTTGGTGGTGATCTCGATGCGCCGCACCTTGCGCATCAGGTCGGCGGGCAGCGGCGTGCGGGCGACGGCCGGCGCGGCGCTCGGCATCGGGCTCCTACGGCACCTGAACGCGATCGAGGAGGCGGCGCACGAGCTCGTCCGTCGAGACCTCCTCCGCCTCGGCCTCGTAGGTCGCCACGATGCGGTGGCGCAACACGTCCGGAGCCACTTCCTTGACGTCCTCGGGAATGACATACCCGCGACCGCGCAGGAGGGCCATGCCCTTGGCCGCGCGGGCGAGGTAGATCGTGGCTCGCGGCGAGGCGCCGAAGGCGACGAGACCGGCCAGGTCGCCCAGGCCGGCGGCGCGCGGATCGCGAGTGGCGCCGACCAGGTCGAGGATGTAGCCGCGCAGGCGTCCGTCGAGGTACACCTCCTCGGCCACGCCACGCAGCGCCGCCAGCCGCGCGGCGTCGAGCACCGGCCGCACGGCGATCGCCCTCTCGACGAGCATGCGGTCGAGGATCGCCTCCTCCTCGCGCCGCGTCGGGTAGGTGAGGACGAGCTTCATGGTGAAGCGATCCACCTGCGCCTCGGCCAGTGGGTAGGTGCCCTCCTGCTCGATGGGGTTCTGCGTCGCCAGCACCATGAAGGGATCGTCGAGGGGATAGGTGGTCTCGCCCAGGGTCACCTGGCGCTCCTCCATCGCCTCGAGCAGCGCCGATTGCACCTTGGCCGGCGCGCGGTTGATCTCGTCGGCCAGCAGGAGGTTGGTGAACAGCGGTCCCTTGCGGGGCACGAACTCGCCGTGGCGTTGGTCGTAGATCAGGGTCCCCAGCAGGTCGGCGGGCAGCAGGTCGGGGGTGAACTGGATGCGGCTGAAGTCGACGTGGAGGGTGCGGGCCAGGGTCTTGACGGCCAGGGTCTTGGCGAGCCCGGGCACGCCCTCGATGAGCAGGTGCCCGCGCACCAGGAGGCCGACGAGCAACCGGTCCAGCAGATAGTCCTGACCGACGATGACCTTGCGCAGCTCCTCCTCGACCTGGCGCAGGGCCAGCACCTCGCGCTCGACGCGCTCGGTCAGACGGGCGATTTCGACGTCCATGTGGGGCGGGTGGGCTGCAAGGTGGGTGCCAGGAAAGGGATCGGGTGGGTCAGGGAACTGATCGAAGAGGGGGGTGGTGGAGCCACCGGGAGAGGCGAGGCTCGGTCCCGGTGCCGCCAATTTGGCAGACTCGAGGGCCATGGGCGCGCCTCGACTCGACAAGCGGCTCGGCCAGCACCACCTGCGCCAGCCCCACTTGTGCGCGCCGCTCGTGGACTTCCTGGTGCCGGCCGGGCGGACGGTGATCGAGATCGGCCCGGGTGGCGGGGCCCTCACCGGGCCGCTGCTGGCGGCAGGGGCGCGAGTCATCGCCTGGGAGCTGGACCTCGGCTGGGCGCTGCGGCTGGGCATCGCGTCGCGGTCGCCCTCGCTCGCAGTCGTCGCCGGCGACGCGCTCGATCTCCCCTTCGCTCGGCTGCCCGCCGGCACGCTCGTCGCCGGCAATTTGCCGTACAACGTCGCCACGGCCCTCATCGATCGACTGCTCGCCGAGGGCAGGGGAGTGGCGCGCGCCGGCTTTCTCGTGCAGTGGGAAGTGGCGCGCCGGCTCGCGGCGGCGCCCGGCGAGGCCGACTACGGCGCGCTGTCGGTGCTCACCCAGTCGCGCGCGGCCGTCGAGATTCTGGGCCGGGTGCCGCGCGGCGCCTTCCGCCCGCCGCCGAAGGTCGACGGCGCTTTCGTCGGCCTCGTGCCGCGCGCCGCGGTGCCGGTCGAGCTCTGCGAGCCGTTCCGCGCCGTCGTGCTGGCGGCCTTTCGGGCGCGGCGGAAGACGTTGCGCAACAGCTTGGCGGTGACCCTCGGGCGGCCGGCGGCCGAGCGCCTGCTCGCCGCCGCTCGCATCGCCCCCGACCGCCGCGCCGAACAACTCCTACTTGATCAGTTCATCGCCCTGGCGGGAGAGATGCAGGTGGTCGGAGAGGGCCCGCCGGCGCCGGAGAGCGGTGCTAGCATGACTTCCATCGAGACCGGTTCTGCCAGGAGCGACCGCTGACGGCTGCGACCCCCGAACCGAAGCGCTCGTCGCGGCCACGCCGTTTCTCGCCTCAGAAGTGGCGGGAGGTCGTGGGAGTCCTGCTCCTGCTGCTCGGTCTCCTGCTCGCCGCGAGCTTCCTCTCGTACCACCCGGACGACCCGAGCTTGCTGGTCGAGAGCTCGCGGGCGCGGCCGACCGCGAACTGGATCGGGCCGTTCGGCGCCAACCTCGCGGCGCTCGGAACCAGCGTGTTCGGGTTGGCCGTGCTGGTGGCGCCGCTGCTCGCCCTGTGGGGAGGATGGCGAGCCCTGCGCGGCGCCGCGGAGGACCCGGTGGCGGGCCGCGGCCTGGGCGCCGTCGTGCTGCTCGGCTCGCTGCCGGCCCTGCTTCAGCTCGCCCTGGGGACGGTGCAATGGCGGGGGCGCCAGCAAACCGCGGGCGGCGTGCTGGGCACCATCGTCGGCGAGACGCTCGAGCGCTGGGTGGGCTTGACTGGGGCTTTCCTCATCGTGCTCGCGGGCGTCGTGGTGGGCGCCGCACTGCTCGTGCAGTCGACGCTCGGAGAAACGCTGGGCGCCTGGCGGCGCGGACTGGCCGATGCCTGGCAACGCCTCCTCCTCGCACGCGCTCGGCGCCGCGAGCGCCGCGAGAAGGAGCGGATGAAGGAGCGGGTGGTGGCCAAGCAGCTCGAGCGCGCGGCGCGCGAGCGCCGTGGCGACGAGGTGGGCCCAGTCCCGCCTCAACCGCTCACGGTCCGCCCGGTCCCGGGTCCCCGCCGATTCTGGTTCCGTAGGGTACGGGGATCGCGACCGGCCGTGCCGCCGGCCCCGGTCATCGAGCGGCAGGCGCCGCGGCTCGAGCCTGCCGAGCCGCCCGCGCCCGCGGTCCGTCCGCCCACCGCCTTCTCTGGTCTTGCCCCCCCGCTGGCCACGAGTGAAGCGCCCCAGCGCGAGATCCCTTTCGCGCGCGTCGGGCGCAGGGTCCCGCTGCCGCCCCTCGACCTGCTGCGCGCCGAGCGCCCCGAGCCCTCGGTCGACGAGAACGAGCTCATCCGGCTGGGCGAGACCATCCGCGGCCGTTGTGCCGAGTTCGGAGTCGAGGGCACGATCGAGGGGATCAGCCCGGGACCGGTGATCACGGTCTTCGAGTTCCAGCCGGCGCCCGGTGTCAAGGTCAGCCAGATCGTGAACCTGCAGGACGACCTGGCCCTGGCGCTGCGCGCCGAGGCGGTGCGAATCGACCGCCTGCCTGGGCGCTCGACGCTGGGGGTCGAGGTGCCCAACGACGAGCGGGCGACGATCCGTCTGGGGTCGCTGCTCGAAGACCCCCGCTTCAAGAGCTCGCCCTCACCGCTGACCATGGCGCTCGGCATGACGATCCACGGCGAGCCCTACTACGCCGATCTCGCCGCCATGCCCCACCTGTTGGTGGCCGGGGCCACCGGCTCGGGCAAGAGCGTGGGGCTGCAGAGCATGATCACCTCGATCCTCTACAAGGCGAGGCGCGAGGAGGTGCAGTTCATCTTCATCGACCCCAAGCGCATCGAGCTGGGCGTCTATGCCGACATCCCGCACTTGAAGGCCGAGGTCGTCGTGCAGCCGAAGAAGGCGGCGAACGCCTTGCGCTGGGCGGTAGCCGAGATGGAGCGCCGCTACCGGTTGCTCGCCGAGGTGCACGTGCGCTCGATCGAGTACTACAACCGGGCGATCGGCGACCCCGAGGTCAAGGCAAGGCTGGCGCTGTCCGAGAGCGAGAGCGAGTTCACCGACGAGGATCTGCAGCCCCTTCCCTACTACGTCGTCATCATCGACGAGCTCGCCGACTTGATGATGGTGGCCTCCCAGGAGGTCGAGGCATCGATCGCCCGTCTGGCGCAGATGGCGCGCGCCGTCGGCATCCACTTGATCATCGCCACCCAGCGGCCGTCGGTCGACGTCTTGACCGGCACGATCAAGGCCAACTTCCCGTGCCGCATCTCCTACGCCACGGCCAGCCGCCACGACTCCCGGACCATCCTCGACCAGATCGGGGCCGAGAAGCTGCTCGGCCGCGGCGACATGCTGTTCATGCCGGCCGGCACCTCGCGCGCCATCCGGCTGCACGGCGCCTACGTCACCGAGCAGGAGACGGCGGCCCTGGTGCGTTGGCTCAAGAAGCAGGGACCGCCGGAGCTCGATCCGACGGTGCTCGAGGATGCGGTCGAATACGGCGCGGGCGGTGAGGGTGGGGGCGAGCACGACGAGATGTTCGAGGAAGCCGCACGCCTGGTCGTCGCCGAGCGCAAGGCCTCGGCGAGCTTCCTGCAGCGGCGCCTGCGGGTCGGCTTCTCCCGCGCCGCCCGTCTCATCGACCTGATGGAGCATGACGGGCTCCTCGGCCCGGCCCAAGGCTCGAAGCCCCGCGACGTCCTGGTCTCACCGGACTACTTCGACGAGCTCGACCGCGAGCGGCGGGAGTAGGGGCTCGCTGGCACCGGGCCCGGCGCGCTTGGCGCTAGCATCCGCGGTCGTGTCAGGGTCCCCTTCGATCGTCTTCTTCGGCACTCCGGAGTTCGCGCTGCCGGCCCTGGAGGCGCTGGTTGGGGCGGGTCGCGCTCCCGCGCTCGTCGTCTCCCACCCGGCGCGGCCCGCGGGGAGGGGACGAGCCCTGCGCGAGCCGCCGGTGGCCGTGCGGGCGCGCGAGCTAGGGCTGTCGCTGGCGCAGCCGCCGAGCGCGCGCGATCCGGACGTGATCGCCCGGCTGCGAGCCCTTGCCCCGGAGTGGGCGGTCGTCGTGGCCTACGGCGAGATCCTCGGGCGCCAGCTCCTCGAGTTGCCGCGCCGCGGTTGTCTCAACGTCCACGCCTCCTTGCTGCCGCGCTGGCGTGGCGCCGCGCCGATCCAGGCGGCCATCGCGGCCGGCGACGAGCGCACCGGGATCACGATCATGGAGATCGAGGAGGGGCTCGACAGCGGGCCGATCGCGCTGCAGCGCGAGGTCACGATCGGGCCCGACGAGCGGGCGCCGGAGCTCGCGGCACGCCTGGCGCGCCTGGGTGGTGAGGCCCTCGTCGAGGCCCTTGCCGGGCTCGAGTCGGGCCGCAGGACGCCGAGTCCGCAAGACGCCGCCGCGGCGACCTACGCGCCGCGTCTCTCGCGGGCGGACGGCCGAGTCGACTGGCGCCTGCCGGCCCAGCAGCTCTACGACCGCTGGCGCGCCTTCCAGCCCTGGCCCGGCCTCCACGCCGAGCTGGCCGCCGAACCCATCAAGCTGGTACGCGTGCGGCCGGGGGCGGGGGTCGGCGAGGTGCACGCCGAGCCCGGAACGATCGTGGCCGTCGACGAGAAGGGGATTCACGTAGCGTGTGGCAGCGGCTCGGCCTTGCTGCTCGAGGAGCTCCAGCGGCCCGGGCGGCGTGCCGTCGGGGCGGCGGAGTTTGCGCACGGCGCACGGATCGGCGCCGGCCAGCGCTTCGGCTGAACCGCCGCGCGGATGCACCACATGGTTACCAATTGGTCACCAATTGGTTACCATACGGTAACCAGATGGTTACCAGAGGGCGGCCGTTTGGTGCATGATGAGCCCGAAAAACAGCTCGAGTAGGGAAGAGCTTCCCTCTCGATCGAGCCGAGCGCCGCCGATACCTTCTTCCTTACTTGAGCTGTTCATAGCGGTCCGAGAGCCCGTACGACTGTGGTGTGCCGATGCCTACCTAACTTTGCCGTAGAGGCGTGCGAGGCGCGGCGGAGGCACGCCCAGGAAGTAGAGCCCCCAGATCAGCCAGTTGGTGGCCACCGTGCGCGGCCAGCCGCCGTCGAGGAAGCGCCGCGCGGAGGTCGTCACCTGCGCTGGGAGAAGGACCAGGGGCCCCAGGCGCTTGAGGCGGCGGGCGAAGTCGAGGTCCTCGAGAATCGGCCAGTCGCGAAAGCCTCCCAGAGTGTCGAAGGCGGTCCGAGTGACGAACTGCCCCTGATCCCCGAGCGGACAGCGGGTGAGACGCGTGCGCAGGTTGATCAGCCGTGCGCCCAGCGCGAGCGCCGGACCCGCCGTGTCGAACCGCAGGCGGAAACCACCCCCGACGGCCCCGGCCGCGATGGCCTCGTGGACCCGCGCCACGCCGTCCCCCGGCAGGGCGGTGTCGGCGTGGAGGAAGAGCAGCAGGTCGGCGTCGGCGGCGGCGGCGCCGCGGTTGAGCTGGCTACCGCGCCCGGCCGTCCCCTCGACGACCACGGCTCCCAGGCGCCGGGCGACCTCGACCGTGCCATCGGCGCTGCCCCCGTCGCTCACCACCACCTGATCGGCAACGGCGAGGGTGCCCGGCAGATGGCGGGCCAGCTCCTCCGCTTCATCCAGGGCGGGGACGACGATCGACAGCCGCAAGGTGTTCGAGAGTTCTACCACTACATACAATGGCCCCCGACCCATGGCCGGCGAGACCTTCAGCCACCTCGACGCCGCGGGCCGCGCCCGCATGGTCGACGTCTCCGACAAGCCGGTCACCCGCCGGGTTGCCGAGGCCTCCTGCCGGGTGCGGCTCTCGAGCGAGACGGCGGCCCGGCTGGAGGCGCTGCCCAAAGGCGACGCCATCGCCGTGGCTCGGCTGGCGGGGATCCAGGCGGCCAAGCGGACGGCCGAGCTCGTGCCGCTCGCCCATCCGCTGCCGCTCGAGCTGGTGGAGGTGGAGGTGGCGCCGGACGCGGGCGGCGTCACCATTCGCAGTCGGGTGGTCGTCGCGGCGCGCACCGGTGCCGAGTTGGAGGCGCTCACCGCCTGCGCCGGCGCGGCCCTGGCGCTCTACGACATGGTAAAAGCCGTCGAGCGCGGTGCCGCGATCACCGATTTGCGGCTGGACGCCAAATCGGGCGGCCGCAGCGGCGACTGGCGGCGTGCCGAGGAAGCGGACTCCCTGGAGCCGCGCTGAGCGACGACGCTCCGCGACATGGTCCGTACCGGTCTCGATCGTCTGCTGGCCGACGTCGGTCGCCTGCGCGGCCGACGCTACGGGCTGCTGGCGCACACGGCGGCCGTCTCCGCGGAGCTCGTACCGGCTCACCTCGCGCTGCCGCGGACGGGCGCGCCCCTGCCGGACGTGCTCTTCGGTCCCGAGCACGGCTTCTACGGCCTCGAGCAGGACATGGTGGCGTCGGCGGACGCCGTCGATCCCTGGACCAAGGTGCCGATCCGCTCGCTCTACGGCGAATCGGCAGAGAGCCTCCGCCCCTCGTCCGAGGCCTTCCGCGATCTCGACCTCCTTCTCGTCGACCTGGTGGACGTCGGCGCCCGCACCTACACCTACGCCGCGACCGCCGTATGGGCCGCGGAGGCGGCGCTCACCGCCGGCTGCGAGGTGTGGGTGCTCGACCGTCCGAATCCCCTGGGCGGCGCCGCCGTCGAGGGGAACCTGCGGCGCCCGGGCTTCGAGTCCTTCGTCGGCGCCTTCGCGCTGCCGGTGCGCCACGGCTTGACCTTGGGCGAGTTGGTGCGTCTCGAGGCCGCCCGCGCCGGCTGGGGCGACGGGCTCGAGGTCGTCGAGGTCGGCAACTGGCGTCGCGAGGAGACCTGGCATGGGCTCGGCCGGTCGTGGGTCGCGCCGTCGCCCAACCTTCCGACTCTCGAAGCAGCCTGGGTCTACCCGGGGCTCTGCCTCATCGAGGGAACGACGCTCTCCGAGGGCCGTGGCACCTCCCGTCCCTTTCAACTCGTCGGCGCCCCCGGGGTCGATCCGCAGATGATCGCCGCCGCCCTCGCCCACCCCGGGGTCGTCGCCGTCCCTACCTACTTCCGGCCGCAGTTCCAGAAGCATGCCGGCCAGGTCTGCGGCGGCGTGATGCTCCAGGTCGTGGCGCCGCCGGCCGTCGAGCCCGTGCGCCTCGGCGTCGAGGTCCTGGCCGCCTTCGCGCGCCACGCTCCGCGCGCCTTCGGCTGGCGCGCGGCCGCCTACGAGTTCGTCAGCGAGCGGCCGGCGATCGATCTCTTGGCCGGCGACGAGACCCTGCGCCGGACGATCGACGGCGGCGGCGACCTCGAGCCCTGGCTCGCCTCGTGGCGCGAGGACGAGGGGCGTTTCCGCGTCGAGCGCGCGCCGATCCTGCTCTACGACTAGCGGCTGCGGCGCTTCGCCTGTGCCACAATCGCGCGCCGTGACGGAGCGCATCCGCTTCTTCGTGCCCGGCCCCGCGTGGGTGAGGGCCGAGGTGCGCGAGGCGATGACGGCGCCGACGATCGGCCACCGCGGTGCCGCCTTCGAAGCCCTGTACGCCTCGCTGCAGCAGCCGTTGCGGGAGATCTTCCGCACCCGGGGTGAGGTGCTGCTCGCCACGGGCAGCGCGACGCTGGCCATGGAGAGCGCCGTCGTCTCGACGGTCGCCGGCAGCGTCCTCCACGCCACGGCCGGCGCCTTCGCCGAGCGTTGGCTGGCGATCAGCAGAAGCCACGGACTCGACGCCGACCAGATGGCCGCGCCGTGGGGTCGAGCGGTCGATCCCGACCTCCTGCGCCAGGCCCTGCGCCGCAAGCGCTACGACGCGGTGACTCTGACCCACAACGAGACCTCGACCGGCACGATCCATCCCGTCGCCGAGCTGGCCCGCGTGGTGCACGAGGAGAGCGACGCCTTGGTGCTGGTCGACGCGGTCTCCTCGCTCGCCGGGGCCGAGCTCGAGACCGACGCCTGGGAGCTGGACGTCGTCCTCGCCGGGAGCCAGAAGGCGCTGGCCGCGCCGCCGGGCGTCGCCGTCTTCACGCTCTCGGCGCGCGCCGCCGAGCGCGCCGCAGCCGTCGCACATCGCGGCTTCTACACCGATCTCCTGCGCTACCAGAAGAAGCACGAGGAGGGCGGCACCATCACCACCCCGGCCATCCCGATCCTCTTCGCCCTGCAGAAACAGCTCGCATCGATCGCCGCCGAGGGCATCGAGGCGCGCTGGGCGCGCCACCAGGACTTGCGCGCCCGCACCGCGAGCTGGGCGGCGCGCGAGGGCTTCACTTACGCTTCGGCGGAAGGGGCGCACTCGCCCACCGTGGCCTGCCTGCGGCCGTCGCCGGGAGTGGAGGCGCCCGCCCTCCGGGCCCGGCTCGCCGAGCGCGGCTACATCGTGGGCAGCGGCTACGGCGCCTGGAAGCCCACCACCTTCCGCATCGGCCACATGGGCGAAGTGCAGGTGGCGGATCTCGACGAGCTGCTCGCGGTGGTGACGGAGTCGGCCCGCGATCTCAAGGGAGTGGCGGCGTGAGCCGCGTGCTGCTCGCCGACTCCCTGCATCCCGCCGGCCGCCGCATTTTCGAAGAGGCCGGCGTCGAGCTGCACGACTTGACGGAAGGAGAGCGCGGGCGCCTGCCGGAGTTGATCCCTGACTTCGACGGTCTCGTGGTGCGCAGCCGAACCAAGGTCACCGCCGAGTTGCTGCGCGCGGGCCGGCGGCTGCGCGTCGTGGGGCGGGCCGGCATCGGCGTCGACAACGTCGACGTGGCGGCGGCGACGGACCTCGGCGTCTTGGTGGTCAACGCCCCGACCGCCAATCTGATCGCGGCCTGCGAGCACACCTTCGCGCTGCTGCTCGCCCTTTGCCGGAGAGTGCCGGAAGCGACGGCCTCGCTCAAGGCCGGCGAATGGGAACGGAATCGCTTCGAGGGCGTCGAGCTGGAGGGTAAAACGCTGGGGATCGCGGGCTTCGGCCGAATCGGCCAGAGCGTGGCGCAGCGGGCCCGCGCCTTCGAAATGCGAGTGTTTGCCTACGACCCCTACCTGGATGCGGCGGTTGCCCGCCGACTCGACGTGGAACTGCTGCCGCTCGAGGAATTGCTGCCCAGAGTCGATGTGCTCACATTGCACACGCCGCTCACCGACCAGACCCGAAACCTGCTCGACGGGCCGCGGCTGCGAACGATGAAGCGCGGTAGCCTGCTCGTCAACTGCGCCCGCGGCGGCATCGTCGACGAGGTCGCGCTGCTGGCGGTGCTCGAGGAAGGTCACCTGGGTGGGGCGGCACTCGACGTCTTCGCCGAGGAGCCGCCCGGCGACCTGGCCCTGGTGCGCCACCCGCGGGTGGTGTGCACACCCCACATCGGGGCGCAGACGGCCGAGGCCCAGGAGCGAGTGGCCACCGACACGGCGGCGATGGTGGTGGCGGCGCTCGCGGGGTCGCTGGCGGTGACCGCCGTCAACCTGCCGTTCCGCGCCGCCGGCCCGGCGGGCGAGGCCTACCTGTCGCTGGCCGAGCAGCTCGGGCGCCTGGCGAGCGCGCTCTCGGGTGGCAGCCTGCAGTCGCTCACCGTCGATCTGTGGGGGATCGACGAAGGGCTGCGCGCCCCGCTCACCGTGGCGGCGGTCAAGGGGGCGCTCACGCCCTTCCTCGGCGAGGCTGTCAACTACGTCAACGCGGAGCGGCTGGCACAGGGGCGCGGTATCGAGGTGGCGCGAGTGACGCACCAGGGCCCCAGCGACTACGCCCACCTGATCGGGGTGCGGGTCGAGGGCAGTGGTGGAGCAGTGGAGCTCGCCGGCACGCTCTTCGGCGAGCACGATCGGCGGGTGGTCCGCTTCCAGGGCTTTCCGCTCGAGTTCCGGCCGGAGGGTCGGCTGCTGGTGCTGCAGAACCGCGATGTGCCGGGAGTGGTCGGCAAGCTCGGTACGCTCCTGGGTGGCGCCGGCGTGAATATCGCCGAGATCCATCTGGCGCGCGAGGTGCAGGCCGAGGAAGCGATGGCCGTGCTGCGTCTCGATCAGGAGCCGAGTGCCGCGACCCTGCAGGCCGTCGCCGACCTGCCGGAGATCCGCAAGGTGCAGCTCGTCGACCTGCGACACCGGGGAGCTTAGGACGTGGCCCGGGTCGCTCTCGTCTTCGGCGGTCGCAGCGTCGAGCACCAGGTGTCGCTGCGCTCGGCGCGCACGATCGCCAGGGCTCTCGCCGCGGCCGGCCACGAGGTGGTGCCGGTCGGCGTCGCCCTCGACGGCTCGTGGCTCGATGCCGCGACGTCGGCCGCGGCGCTCGCCGGCGGCGTCGAGGCGCTCGAGCCGCCGGAGTGCTGTGGCAAGCCGCCCTTCGCCCTGCTGCGTGACGACGTCGACGCCGTCTTCCCGATCGTCCACGGCACCTGGGGCGAGGACGGCACGCTGCAGGGCTTCTTCGAGATCCTCGACCTGCCCTACGTCGGGTCGGGCGTCACGGCCAGCGCCGTCGCGATGGACAAGGCGATGAGCAAACGGCTGTTGGCCGCGGCCGGTCTGCCGGTCGTCGACTACGAGCTGGTGGGGAGGCGCGAGTTCGCCACCGATCGCGCTGCGAGCCTGGCGCGTCTGGCGCGACTGCCGCTCACCGTGTTCGTGAAGCCGAGCGCTGGCGGCTCGAGCGTCGGCGTGCGCAAGGTCAAGGCGACGGACGACCTCGGCGCGGCCGTGGACTTCGCCCTGCGCTTCGACGACCTGGTGCTGATCGAGCGCGGCATCACCGGCCGCGAGCTCGAGTGCGCCGTGTTGGGCTACGAGGAGCTCCTCGCCTCGGCGGTGGGGGAGATCGTCCCCGGTCGGGAGTTCTACGACTACGCCGACAAGTATCTGGAGGATCGCGCCGGGCTGCTCGCCCCGGCGCCGCTGCCCGAGCCCCTGACCGAGCGCGTGCGCGCACTCGCCGTCGCCGCCTTCGCCGCTATCGGCGGCCACGGCATGGCGCGTGTCGACTTCCTGCTCGAGGGCGACGACGGCCTCTTCGTCAACGAGATCAACACCCTCCCCGGCTTCACCGACATCTCGATGTATCCCCGCCTCTGGGGCCTCGCCGGCGTGGCGCTGCCCGAGCTCGTCGACCGCCTCGTCCAGATCGCCCTGCGCCGCCACGCCGATCGCCGGCGCCTCAACGAGGGGATCCGGGAATGGGTGGACTCGCTCGGCGGGGCGTAGCGGCGCGCGCGGCAGGTCTCGAGCGTGCGACCCTACGGGCTCGCCTTGGGTCTAGCCGCCCGATTGCGGCACCACCACGATCTCGTTCACGACGCCGATCACCCCTCCCGTGTCCCGCGCGAGCTTCTCCGCCTCGCTCTTGGCCACGGCGTGTTCGACTTCGCCGCGTAGGGTCACGACGCCATTTCGCGTATCGACGTTGATGTTGAAGGGATTGATCTGCGGATCGGCGACGAATTTCGCCGTGATCCTGGTCGTGATACCGGCGTCGTCGAACTGCTCCCCGACGGTCTGCGTCGAGCTGCAGCTCGCAGCGGCGATCAGCGCCGCCGTCAAGGCGAAGGCAGCGAAGGGAACGCTGTAGAGCTTTCTTCCTGCTCGCATGTTTGTACCCTCGGGGTTCTCGCTCCCAGCACAAAGCTGGAAGGCTCGCGAGCGTCGGAGTGTGCAGGGCGCGTGCCACATGGCGACGAACGGCGAAGGGCCGCCAGGTACAAGACCTGATGCGCGCCGACGGCAGGTCTTGCACCTCTCGGTGCAGATCTTGCGTCGGAGGTCGGTCGATCACGCGTCGTCGAGGAGTGCGAAGCTACCGGACCCCGTCGGGTGTTGATCCGACCCCTTGTCGGGCGGTGGCACAAGAACTGCTCCCGATATCCTGGGAGCGCGGCGGCATCGGGCGCGCAATCGAAGTCAGGAAGGTCGTCACGGATGAGCGTCTGGGTAGGAGTGCACGCAACGCTTGCTACGCGCAATCCTGACGCGCCCTCGAGAGCCTTTCCAGCCCCGTCCAGCCGTAGGCTGACGGGCGCACCCACGGGTTGGCCGCCAAGGAGACCGAAATGAACTGGGACCGTGTCGAAGGAAACTGGCAGCAGATCCAAGGCAAGGTCAAGGAACGCTGGGGCAAGCTCACCGACAACGACCTCGACCGCGTCGCTGGCCGACGCGATCTGCTGATCGGCAAGCTCCAGGAGATCTACGGCTTGGGGATGGAGCGCGTGGAGGCGGAGCTGCGGGACTGGGAGCGGCACCAGGATCCGATCGCGCCCGGTAATGAGACGCAAGAGGAGGCGAGATGAGCGCAACGAAGATCGCGGCCATCGTGCTGATCGTGGCTGGCATCCTTGGGCTGGTGTATGGCGGGTTCAGTTACACCAAGGAAACCCACGAGGCCAAGCTGGGCCCGTTAGAGCTGTCGGTCACGGACAAGGAGACGGTCAACGTTCCCGTCTGGGCCGGCGTGGCGGCGATCGTGGCCGGCGGCGCGCTCCTGGTTGTGGGGCGCAAGAGCAGTTAGCTTCCATCGGCGCCCGCCAGACCCGCTCCGGTCAACCATGCCTTCAGCATTCGATTGAACTCGTCGGGCTGCTCGAAGGCGACGAGATGACCGGCGTGCGGGATGATTTGCAACTGCGCGGCCCGGATCGCCTGGGCTGACTTCGCCGATTCCTCGGGCGCGAGGATCGTGTCGTCCGCGCCCGCGATGACCAGGGTCGGAACCCTGATCTCCGTCAGCAGCGGGGTTGCATCGGGCCGCTCCGCCATTCCCAGCAAGGCGCCGATCACTCCGGCGGCTTTCGCCGTGACCATGAAACCATGCACCTGTGCCGCCATCCACGCATCCTTGTTGCCCGCGGCGAGCATCTTGGGCGCCATCGACTCGATCACCCCCCGCACGCCCTCTGCTTCCACCTGATCGGCGGTCGCACGCCGCGCCGCTGCCGCCTCCGGTGTGTCTCGGCCCGCCTTGGTGCCGACCAGCACGAGGCCGCGAAGCATGGCTGGGAATCGCCGCGCGAAGGCAAACGCCACGTAACCACCCATCGAGTGGCCGATCAGGACCACCGGTCCCGTCGCGAGCTCTTGGAGCAGGATCTCCAGATCCTCGGCGTATTGGGTCATGGTCGTCGGCCCAGGCGACGTTGCGCTCTCCCCGAAGCCCCGAAGGTCAAGCGCGATCGTTCGATGGGACGCGCGGAAGGCGTCGATCTGCTGGCGCCAGACGCCGCGGCTCAGCGGAAAACCGTGCACGAAGACCAGCGGCAGGCCCTGCCCTTCATCCGTGTAGCCGAGTTCGATGCCCCTCACGGTCCTCCGCACGCCCGTGGTGGCAGCAAAGAACATGCCGGATCACATCCCGCGAGGCGACGCGCGCTCGGGGGTGCCTGGCACGGAAGCTGCTACCGAGCGTGGAGGAAACCAGCACGCTCCCTGGAGAAACGATGCGACTCATCGCTCATGCGGCACTCGTCGGCGGCTTGTTCGTGACCGCCAACGGCTGCGGGCAGTTGTCAGCGCAGCACAGCGAGGAGACCTCTAGCACGCCAAGCGGGGATTTCGACGACGCCATCGCAGAGAGCTCGCGCCGCATGCTCGAGGAGGGACGGCAGACGTTTCGCCACGACACGTTCGGAAGCGAAGCGTTCTGGGGGGATGCGCTGCAGCTTCACCGGGCGCTCGCCGGGGAGAAGAATGGAGGCGTCGGGCCCGGGGTGAGCCCCAAGACCGCCCTGGCCGTGGGGCTCAAGGTCGATGCCGCCGCGCTGCCGGCTTCCCTCGTCGAGCAGCTCGAGAAGGGCGCCGTCGATCTCGACGATCCGGCAACGACCCTGGCCCTCCTCGAGCTCGACGCGGTGGTCGGCGTGAAGGGCCATTTCGATGCGAGCGACAGGCTCTCCTCGATGGGCCTCACCTGCGCCGTCTGCCACTCGACCGTGGACGACTCCTTGAGTCCGGGCATCGGCGGCCGCCTCGACGGTTGGGCGAATCGCGATCTCGACGTGGGCGCGATCGTCTCGCTCGCTCCCAACCTGCAGCCCTTCTCCGACCTTCTCCAAGTGGACATCCCGACCGTCAAGAAGGTCCTCGAGAGTTGGGGGCCAGGCCGCTTCGACGCCGAGCTCGACAAGGACGGGAAGGCCTTCAGGCCGGACGGGAAGCAGGCGGGGACGCTCATCCCGCCGGCGTTCGGCCTCGCCGGCGTGAACCTGCACACGTGGACGGGCTTCGGCTCGGTCCCCTACTGGAACGCCTACGTCGCCGCGACCGAGATGCACGGCTCGGGCACCTACTTCGACGCCCGGCTCGCAGATGCCGAGCAGTTCCCGGTTGCCGCGCGGTCCGGGTCGTGGAACACGCGCGGGACGCCGGATCGGGTCACGGCGAAGCTCGCCGCGCTCCATTTCTACCAGCTCGCGATCCCCGCGCCGGAGCCTCCCGAGGGGAGCTACGACCGAGAGGCAGCGGCTCGCGGGGAAGCGCTCTTCTCCGGCAAGGCTCGCTGCAGCTCCTGCCACGTGCCGCCGCTCTATACGGAGCCGGGCAACAACCTGCACGCGCCCGCGGAGATCGGCATCGATTCGTTCCAGGCCGATCGGTCCCCGACCCGCGCGTACCGCACGGCGCCGCTGCGCGGACTTTGGTCTCATCAGAAGGGGGGCTTCTATCACGACGGTCGCTTCGAGGCGTTGGGGGACGTGGTGGAACACTACGACGCGTTCTTCGAGCTCGGTCTCACTGAGGAGGAGAAGAAGGACTTGATCCAGCATCTGCTCAGCCTCTGACGAGAACGAGGAGGGACTCGACCGACCGAGCGGCAACTCTGGCCATGAGCACCAGCACCGCAACCGCAGACGACCTCGCTTGGAGAAAACTGCTCTCGCCCTACAAACGGCCCAGCCTCCGCCGGGCCGTGACGCAGCTCCTCGACACCGCGCTGCCCTTTGCCGGTACGTGGGCGTTGATGGCTTGGAGCCTGCAGATCTCCTACGCGCTGACCCTGCTCCTGGCGGGGCCAGCGGCCGGTCTCTTCATCCGGCTGTTCATCATCCAGCACGACTGCGGGCACGGTTCGTTCTTCCGCTTGCCCGCCGCCAACCACGCGGTGGGCGCGGCGCTGGGAGTGGTGACCCTCTTCCCGTATGGCTACTGGCGCCGTACCCACGCCATCCACCACGCCACCTCGGGCAACCTCGACCAGCGCGAGTTCGGCGACATCCGGACGCTGACCGTGGGCGAGTATCGCGCGCGCTCCCCTTGGGGGCGTTTGGCGTACCGGCTCTACCGCAATCCGCTGATCCTCTTCGGGGTCGGGCCGTTCTCCCAGTTCGTGATCAAGCACCGCTTCCCCTTCGACATCCCGTGGGCGTGGAGGCGGGAGTGGGCGAGCGCTCTGTGGACCAACCTGGGAATCGCCGCGGTCGCGGGCGGTCTGTGCGCGCTCGTCGGCTGGCAGACCTTTCTCATCGTCCATCTCTCCATCATCGCCCTGGCGGGTCCGCTCGGCGTCTGGCTCTTCTACGTCCAGCACCAATTCGAGGAGACCTACTGGGATCACGAGGACGCCTGGGATTTCTACCGCGCCGGCGCGCACGGAAGTTCGTTCTACGACCTGCCGCGGGTCCTCCACTGGTTCACCGGCAACATCGGCTACCACCACATCCACCACCTGTGCAGCCGGATCCCCAATTACCGCCTGCGGCAGGCCTTCGATGAGAACCCAGCCCTCCAGCGTGTCACCCGCCTCACCCTCCGGCAGAGCCTGCGCTGCGCGCGCTTGCGGCTGTGGGACGAGGAGCGGCGCGCCATGGTGGGCTTCCGAGAAGGGAGAATGAGATGTCGATAGCGAAGGTTTCCGAGATCAGCGCGACCTCGACCAAGAGTTTCGAAGATGCGCTGCAGCAAGGGATTGCCAGGGCGAACAAGACGCTCCGCAACGTCCGCAGCGCGTGGATCAAGGAACAGCAGGTGCGGGTGAGCGAAGGTGCAATCAACGAGTATCAAGTCAACATGCTCATCACCTTCGTCGTGGACGACTGATCCGAGATCCACGGGCATGGTGGCATGGAAACTGCTCTCATGCCGGGGTGAGCGCCGACATTCGGTCGGTGCAGACCTCCGCTCGGGGCCTAGAAGAAAAGGGGTGACCGATGCTTTGGACAATCGCCGTGGTCTTGATTGCGCTCTGGCTCCTGGGGCTGGTCAGCTCCTATACGATGGGCGGCTTCATCCACGTGCTGATCGTGATCGCCGTCGTCGTGGTGTTGATCCAGTTCCTGCAGGGACGAAGATAAGCCTGCCAACGGGGGCCGGGCCGACGGAGGTCGGCCGCTTCCCCCGGCTGGCGCCTGCTAGCCGGCTTCGTACTCGCGCAGCCGGTTGTACAACGTCCTGAGGCTCACGCCCAGCGCCGCCGCCGCCTTGCGCCGGTCGCCGCCGAAGTGCTCGAGCGAGGCCAGGATCAGGCGCCGCTCGGCCTCGGCGAGAGTCATTTCGGGGGTGATGCCGAGCCGCCCGGCCTGGGCCGTCGCGAGGCCGGACAGCTCCGGCGCGAGGCACGCAGGTCCGATCTCGTCGTCGGCCAGAATGAAGGCGCGGTGAA
>CAYXXN010000021.1:0-24912 GCA_964469055.1 uncultured Thermoanaerobaculia bacterium | reverse complement strand
TCGCGAAGGCGAGTACGGATGCGATCGTACAGGACGGTTCTCGGCACGGTCAAACCGATGACCGCGGGGAGGAGGGGGACGGGTCTCCCCCGCAGCTCGATCCACTTCGACCAGGGGACGCCGGTGGCCTCGTGCAGCTCGAGGGCGCGCAGAGTGCGTTGCGTGTCGCCGGGCGCGGTGCGCGCCGCGCTCTGCGGGTCTCGAGCCTCGAGCTCGCGCCGCAGCAAACCGAGGCCCTCGATGGCCAGGCGGGCCCGCCAGCGCTCGCGCACCTCGCGCGGCACGGCCGGCATGGGGCTCAGGCCCTCGCAGAGCGCCCGCACGTAGAGGCCGCTACCACCCACGACGATCGGCAGCCGGCCGCGGGCTCGCGCGCCGGCGATCGCCGTTGCCGCACGCGCGGCGAAGGCCCCGGCCGAGTACTGCTCATCGGCCTCGAGGATGTCGATGAGATGGTGAGCCACGCGCCGGCGATCCTCCGGGTCGGGCTTGGCGGTGCCGATGTCGAAGCCGCGATAGACTTGGAACGCGTCGGCGCTGACGATCTCCGCGCCGCTAGCGGCTGCGAGCTTTAGGGCGAGGGCGCTCTTGCCGCTGGCGGTGGGGCCGACGAGCACCAAGTAGTCGGCCACGACGGCTATTGTACGGGCCGCCCTCGGCGCTCGCCGTCGCCTCAGCCGGGCGGCGCGGCCGGCGTGGCGATCTCCAGAGGCCCGTCGACTGGAAAGCGCAGGCGGACCCAGCCGTCGCGGTCAGTGCGCAACAGCCGGATCCCACGGCGGCGCAGCCGCTCCACGATCTCGGGGGCCGGGTGCCCGAAGCGGTTGTCGCGTCCCGCCGACACCAAAGCGAGCTGCGGTCGGACGGCGTCGAGCAAGGGCTCGGTCGACGAGGTGCGGCTGCCGTGGTGGGCCACCTTGAGGACCTGGGCGCGCAGCGCTCCGCCGGGAGCGGCATCGAGGAGGGCCCGCTCCCCCGCCGCCTCGAGATCGCCGGTCAGCAACACCCGACGCTCGCCGGCGGTCGCCATCAACACGAGCGAACGATCGTTGTCGCCCGCTAGGGTCGTGCTGGCGGTTGGGAGTGCCTCCAGGGTCCACCTCCCCACGGCCCGGCGCTCCCCGCCCTGCCAGGGAAGAAGCCGCAGCCCCGGTCGGGTGGAAAGCCGACGCAAACACTCGTTGGCCGGCCAGCCGGGAGCGACCCAGAGCGCTTCGACCCGGATCAGGCCCGCGAGCTGCGCCAGGCCCCGACAGTGGTCGTCGTCGGGGTGCGTCAGCACGATCGCGTCCAGGCGCCGGACCTGCAGCGCCGCGAGCGCTGGTACGGTGACCCTTGAGGCGATGTCGCCGTGTCGCCAGCCGCCGCCATCGACGAGCACCGCCCGCGGGCCGTCGCGCAGCAGGATGGCGTCCCCCTGGCCGACGTCCAACAGGTGTAGCTCCGGCGCGCCCTCGCGGCTGGGCGCCAACAGCACGCAACCGAGGCCTAGGGCCGAAGCCCACGCGAGGCGCCGCGGTCGCAGGAGGAGCCACAGGCCGAGCGCCGTCAAGGCGACGGCAGTCCCGCCGTCGAGAGCGACCGGCCAGACTCCTCGCGGGGGGAGTTTCGCCGGCCAACCGAAGGGCGCCGCCAGGAGGTCGACGACGGGAACGAGGCAGCGGACCCGGTCGCCGGCGACTGCGGCCAAGCCGGCGAAGCCGAGCGCGCCGGCGAGAGCGACGGCCAGCCAGGGTACGGCCAGCAGGTTCCAGAGAGGCGCCCAGGGCGTCGCCAGGCGGAAGGTCGCGAGCACCGTCGGCAAGGTGAAGAGCTGCGCCCCGAGGGTGGCGCCCAGGCTACGGGTGAGCCGGGGCGGCAGGGCCGGCCACGCGGCGGCCAGCCGCGGTCCCGCCCAGATCAGCCCGGCGGTAGCGAGCACCGTGAGCTGAAAGCCCAAGTCCGCCACCCAGCGCGGTCGGGCGAGGGCGAGCGCCCCCGCCACGACGGCCAGCGCGTTGAGGCTGCCGCCGCGCCGCCCGACAGCCCACGCCGCGACCGGCACCGCGGCCATCGCCGCTGCTCGCAGCAGGCTCGGGCAGCCTCCACCCACCAGCACGTAGAGGGCCACCGCCGCACTCGCCAGCGACCAGCGCAGCACGGCGGGCAACGCCGAGCCGAGCCGTAGACCCAACGCTGCCACGAGCGCCACGTGCAAGCCGGAGAGAGAAATGGCGTGGCTCAAGCCGGTGCGTCGCAGCCCGTGGAGCCAGCTCTCCGGTAGCGCCCGGCTCTCTCCCACGACCAGGGCCCGCGCGAGCTGGATCCCTGGCGAGCTGCCGTGAGCCAGCAGGGCGCCGTCGACACGCGCCGCCGCGGCCCGAGACCACCTAGCCGGCCCCACCGCGGCGACGCCCTCGGAGCGTACGAAGGCCCCCGACTTGACCCACACACTCCAGGGTGCCGGCGCTACCGGCGCGGGGCCCGCGAGCGCCGGCGCGCGTCGCACATAGCCCTGTACCCGCAGCTCAGTGGCGGCCGGAGGCTCGACTCCCGGCGGGAGCACGAGCAGGACCCGGTCCCGCCAGGGGCGAACGGCCCGCCCTTGCCGATAGTGGCTGCTGAGCAGCCAGACCGAGGAGCCGTCGTCGTCGCGCCGCCAGCGGCCGTCGAGCCGAGCGACCAGGAGCGTGGGCCGCTCGCCATCCGGCGGCGGGGCATCGGCCGCCGACGCCCAGCCCACCACCAAGCCGAGCGCCGCGGGCGCCAGGGAGCGACGCAGGGCCCCCGGGGCCGCGAGGGCCGTGCCGAGGAGAGCGACGGCCCCCAGGATGGAGGGGACAGCGACGCGGTCCGTGAGCCACAAGGTGAGCAGGAACACGGCCACCGGCGCCACGGCCGGCGCGCCGGCCAGTCGCGTCAGGCTGTCGCGAGCTTCGGCTCTCGCCATCGTCTCGACTAGACGCGGCGCCGACGGCGAGCCTTCCCGGGGTCGTCAGGGGCCCGGCTGGGCGTCCGGTGAGAACAGTGAGAGCTGAGGGAGCCCCGCCCGCCGCCGGACCGCCTGCGCTCGCAGGCGACGGCGGCAGTCGGCCAACTCCTGCGCCGGCAACCGCCGGGCGAGGTCGCCGAGCGCCACCTCCACCTCAGCCTCGAGCGCTGCTTGGTCGCTCGCCTCGAGCGCGCTCGCCGCCGCCGCCACCAGCTCGCGGTCGAGGGCGGCGAGCGCCTCCTCGACCGCCGGCGCTTCGCCCTCGAGGCCGACCAGGCGGGGGCCGAAATGGACGCTCGCCGCGGGCGGCAAGGCCGCGGCGAGCGCGAGCAGCCGTGGGCGCACGAGGAGTGGATCGGCTCGACCCGCAAGGGCCGCGACGCCCAGCTCGCGGCGAGCGGCCCAAGCCGCCTCCACGGCGTGGCGGCAGTAGCGGAGACTCTGCACCTTCTCGGTCACGCCCCGCTCGGCGCGGCGCGCGAAGGTCTCGGCCAGCGCCCGATCGACGAGCTCGAGCGGCACGCCGCGCCGATACCAATCCTGCGCCAGGCGCCAATCGGCCGGCGAGAGCAGGAACGGCGAGCCCCGCAGCCGCACGAACGCGGCCTCGATCGCCTGGAAGTAGGCGTGCTCCGCCTCGTCAGCGGTTGCGCTCATAGACGAGCCGCAGCCCGAGCAGCGTCAAGTCCGGGTTCACCTGTCCGATGTGCCGCGAGCCGCCGGCGATCAGCTCGGCGTCGCCGCCGGTGGCGACCACCGTCTCCAGACCCGCGATCTCCGCTTTCAGGCGCTCGAGGATTCCGTCCACGAGGGCCACATAACCGTAGTAGAGGCCGGACTGCACGGCACCGGCGGTGTGACTCGCCACCAACCGCTCCGGCCGTTGGACGTCGACCCTGGTGAGCCGCGAGGCGTGCGAGAACAAAGCGTCGGCGGAGATCGTCAGACCCGGGCAGATGATCCCCCCCGCGTATTCACCGGCCGGGTTGACGATGTCGAAGGTCGTGGCGGTGCCGAAATCGACGACGACGACCGGCGCTCCGTAGAGCTCGCGCGCCGCCACCGCGTTGACAACGCGGTCGGCGCCGACCTCGGCTGGATTGTCGTAGCGGATCGCCAGCCCGGTGCGAACGCCAGGCTCGACGAAGATCGGTGGCCGACCGAAGTAGTTCCGGGCCAGCCGATCGAAGGTGGGATTGAGCGGCGGCACGACCGAAGCGACGATCACGCCCTCGGCGGCCGCCGGGTCGAGGCCGCGGCCCGCGAAGAGACCCATGGCGAGGGCACCGTACTCGTCGGTCGTCCGTTTGGTGTCGCTGGTCAGACGGAAGTGGGCGACGAGCCGGGTGCCGTCGAAGACACCGAGCACGACGTTGGTGTTGCCGATGTCGATGGCGATCAGCATGCCGGCTCCTCGGTCGCCGGTCCCTCGAGCTCCGCTGCCGCGACGAGGCGTTCGCGACCGGCGACGATGAGCCGCAGGAAACCGCGGCGCTCGAATCCTGCCAGCTCCCCGGTGAGGGACCCGCCGGCCATCCGGCAGGTCAGGCGGTCGCCGATGCGGTGGGCCATGAGCTCGGCGAAACGGGCCACAGCATAGCCCTCCTCTCCCGCGCGCCCCAGCTCGTCGTCGACCGCCGCAACCAACGCCGCGATCAGCGGTACCAAGGCCGCGGGCGAGCCGGTCTCGAGCTCGACCGAGGTCGCCCCGAGCGGCAACTCGATCTGGTCGTGGGACACGTTGACGCCGAAGCCGATGACCGCGCAAGTCACGTCGCGTGCGGGGCCGCCCACCGACTCGATCAAGACGCCGGCCAACTTGCGTCCGCCGACCAGCACGTCGTTGGGCCACTTGAGGCGACAGGGAAGCCCCGTGACCCGACCGATGCCGGTGGCCAGTCCGACGCCCGTCAAGAGCGGCACCGCCAACAGATTCTCGGAACCAACCTGGCGCACCAGCGAGGCGTAGATTCCGCGGCCCTCCGGCGAAGCCCAACTCCTTCCCAGCCGCCCCCGGCCCGCGCGCTGCCCCCAGGCCAGCACCGTGGTCGGCGGACAGCTCGCCCCCAGACGATGGACGAGGGCGCGCGCGAAACGATTCGTCGAATCGACGGTCGAGAGGGCGACGACGTTCTCGTCCAAACGATGCCGCGCGAGGTCGGCGCGATAGGCGGCGAAGGTCACGGCCGAAGGCTGCGCTCTTCGAGGCTCGCCCGTCGCTCGCGCAGGGAGGCCAACCGCGAGCGGTTCCGCTCCACGACCTCGCCGGGCGCCCGCGCCAGGAAACTGGGGTCGGCGAGCAGGGACTCGACGCGCAGTAGCTGCTCGGCGATCCCGCGCAGCTCCTCGTCGAGCCGGGCGCGTTCTTCGGCTTCCAGGTCGCGGCCCGGCGCGTCCAAGCCGATGAGCACCGATCCCACGTGGTCGCGGGTGGCGGTCGGCGGCGGCGGCGCCAAGCGCCAAGTGGCGAGACTGGCGAGGGTCCGCGCCAGGAGCCCCTGTTCGTCGAGGAACGACGCCAGCACCTGATCGGCGGTCTCGAGAGCCGCGTCGAGCGCCAACTTCGGTCCGAGGCGCAGCTCGGCGCGCCGGTTGCGCACCCAGGTGACGAGGGCCATCCAGCTCGCCATGTGGGCCTCGACCGCGTCGTCCTCCCAAGCGCTCTCGCCGGCGGGATACGGGGCCAGCACGATGGTCTCCGGGTGGATGGCCTCGCGGCCCGGCAAGCGTTGCCAAAGTTCCTCGGTCAAGAACGGCATGACGGGGTGCAGCAGCCGGAGGCTGCGCTCGAGCGCCGTCAGCAGCACGTCACCGGCCCGCGGGCGGGGAGCCTCGCCGCCGAGGGCGGGCTTGACGAGCTCGATGTACCAGTCGCAGAGCTCGCCCCAGAAGAAGGCGTAGAGCGCCCGGCAGGCCTCGTCGAAGCGGAAGGCCTCCAGCTTGCCGTTGACCTCGCGCTCGACCCGGGAGAGGCGGGACAGGATCCAGCGCTCCGGCGCCGCCAGGGACGACGGATCGAGGCCGACCTGGACGACCGAGCCCGCGGTTCGCGCCAGGCTGAAGCGCACCGCGTTCCAGATCTTGTTGCCGAAGGCCCGATATCCCGCCATCCGCTCGCGGTCGAGCGGGACGTCGCGGCCGGGGCTGTCGAGGGCGGCGAGGGTGAAACGCAGCGCGTCGGCCCCGAACTCCTCGACGAGATCGAGCGGGTCGACGACGTTGCCTTGCGTCTTCGACATCTTGCGGCCCTCGGCGTCGCGGATCAGGCCGGTCAGGTGGACCGTCGCGAACGGCAGCCGATCTGTGAAGTGCAGTCCTGCCATGACCATGCGCGCCACCCAGAAGAACAGGATGTCCGACCCGGTGACCAGCACGCTCGTCGGGTAGAAGGTGGCCAGATCGACCGTCTCGTCCGGCCAGCCGAGGGTCGAGAAGGGCCACAGGGCCGAGGAGAACCAGGTGTCGAGCACGTCGGGGTCCTGCTCGAGGGCGGCGCCGTCGGCCAGGGCTCCGGCCTCTGCGGCGTCGTGCGCGACGACGCAGCGGCCGTCCGCCGTATGCCAGGCCGGAATGCGGTGCCCCCACCACAGCTGGCGGGAGATGCACCAGGGGCGGATGTGCGTCAGCCAGTGCTCCCAGGTCTTCTCCCAGCTGTCGGGCACGAGCTCGAGCCGGCGGCCGCCCTCCTCCCCCTGGAAGGCACGAGCCGCCATCCCGGAGACGTCGCAGAACCACTGCGTCGAGATCAACGGCTCGACCGGCACGCCGCTGCGCTGGCAGTGGCCGACGTTGTGCACGTGCTCCTCCACCTTGACCAGGCGTCCCTCGGCGCCGAGCCGCGCGACGACGGCGTCGCGGGCCACGAAGCGATCGAGGCCGGCGAAGCCCTCGCCCGCCTCGGCCGTCATCCGCCCATGGCGGTCGATGACCTGCACCGCCGGGAGGCCGTGGCGGCGGCCGATCTCGAAATCCGCTGGATCGTGGAATGGGGTCACCTTGACCACCCCGGTGCCGAAGGCGGGCTCCACGGCCTCATCGGCGATCACGGGCAGCCGCCGGCCGACGAGCGGCAGCACGACCTCGGCGCCGACCAGGTGGCGGTAGCGCTCGTCGCTCGGGTGCACGGCCAGCGCCGTGTCCCCCAGCATCGTTTCGGGACGGGTCGTCGCGACGACCAGGCTCTCCGTCGACCCCGCGACGGGATAGGCGATGAAGACGAGCTGGCCGCGGACTTCCCGCATCTCGACCTCGAGATCGGAGATCGCCGTGTCGAGCGCCGGCGACCAGTTCACCATGTAGTCACCGCGATAGATCAGCCCCTCGCGGTAGAGCCGGACGAAGGCGGCACGGACGGCCCGCGACAGAGCCTCGTCCAGCGTGAAGCGCTCCCGCGTCCAATCGCAACTCGCCCCCAACCGATCGAGCTGGGCTCGGATCTCGCCATGGTGCTCCGCGTTCCAAGCCCACATACGCTCGAGGAAGCGCTCGCGCCCGAGCGCCGTGCGGCTGGTCCCTTCGGCCGCGAGCTGTCGCTCCACCATGAGCTGCGTGGCGATGCCCGCGTGGTCGGTGCCAGGCAGCCACAAGGCGTTGCAGCCCTGCATGCGCCGCCAGCGGGTCAGCAGGTCCTGGAGGGTCGACTGCAGGGCGTGACCCATGTGCAGCCGGCCGGTCACGTTGGGCGGCGGGATCATGATGCAGAAGGGTGGTTTCGACGACGGGGCCTCGGGGACGAAGAACCCACGCTCGTCCCACCACTGCTGCCACTTGCTCTCGTAGCTCGCGGGATCGAATCGCTTGTCCATGCGCGGTGCCGCCTCGTCCCGCCGCGCGGGCGCCGGGGGGACCGGGCCGGCGGCGCTGCTCCGTCTACTCGACCTGCGCCTCGAGCTCGCGCAGGCGGTCGCGCACGACGACCTCGGCGAGGTCCGGCAGGACCTCCCAGGCCACTTCGCGCAGCACTCGGTCGCTCATCAGCTCGGCGACCCGGCGGGCGATGCGTTCGACGTTGTCATCGGTGAGCTGGGCCGGCTCCAGGTTCCCGGCGCTCTCGGGGACGGCGGCCGGCGGCGCCAGAGGGGCGGCAGCCGGGACCGGAGCGGCGGGCGCCGCACTCTCGACCGCATGCGCGGTGGTCTCGAAGCCCAGCACGCGCGTCACCTCGGTGGGCGTGCCGCGGTCGGCGACCAGCTCGTTGACCGTCTGCAGCAGCTCTTGGGAGTCGAACGGCTTCTTCAGGTGCCCATCGGCGCCGCTGCGCCGTAGCTCCTCTTCGTCGAGGGTCTCGAACGTGCCGACCAAGAGCACTACGGGCAACCCGGGATGCTCGCTCTTGGCCCGCCGGCAGACCTCGTAACCCGACAGCCCTGGCATGTGGATGTCGGCGATCAGCACGTCGGGGCGGCCCTCCGCGAGACGGCCGAGGACGGCGTCGCCGGAGCCCACGGCCTCCACCTCGTACTCCTCGTCCATGAAGGTCAGCTCGACGACCTTCTGGATCGTCAAGCTGTCGTCGGCCAAGAGGATCTTCTTCATCTACTCCCTCCCCGTCAGGCAGGGTCGGACGCGAGACCCGTCCGGCGGATGGAAGAGCGAGTATAGACGAGGCGGGGCGGCAGGGGACTAGCCCCGCAGCAGGGCGCGGGCGATGACCAAGCGTTGCATCTCGCTGGTGCCTTCGTAGATCGCGGTGACGCGCACGTCGCGGTAGAGGCGGGCGATCTCGTAGTCCTCGGAGAAGCCGTTGCCGCCGTGGATCTGGAGCGACCGATGGCAGGCTCGGATGGCGGCCTCGGAGGCGTAGAGCTTGGCCTCCGCGGCCCAGCGCCCGGCGTCCCCCTCGCCCTCGCGCGCCGCCGCCGTACGGGTGAGGACCCGCGCCGCCTCCAGCTCCGTCGCCGTCTCGGCGAGCTGGAACTGGACGGCCTGATGGCGGGCGATCGGCACGCCGAACTGCACGCGGTCGCGGGCGTAGGCGAGAGCCAGGTCGAGAGCCCGCTGGTGCATCCCGACCGCCTGGGCCGCGATCCCCAGGCGCGAGTGGTCGAGGGTGGCCAAGGCGATCTTGAAGCCCTGGCCCTCCTCGCCCAGCAAGTTGGCGGCCGGGATGCGGCAATCGTCGAACCTCAAGGCGGCCGTGGCCGAGGCGCGGAGCCCGAGCTTGCGCTCGTGCGCCCCGACGGCAAAGCCCTGGGCGTCGGCCGGCACGACGAAGGCGCTGATGCCGCGGTGGTCCGGCTCGGGGCCGCTGCGGGCCAGCACGACAAACCAGCGACCCGGCCCGGCATTGGTGATCCAGGCCTTCTCGCCGTTCAAGACCCAGACGTCACCGTCACGCCGCGCCGTGGTCCGCAGGCTCGCGGCGTCGCTGCCGGAGGTGGGCTCGGTCAGCCCGAAGCCGCCGATCGCCCGACCGGCAGCGAGCTGCGGCAGCACTCGACCCTTCAGCTCCTCGGCGCCGTAGCGCGCGATCGGCCAGCAGCACACCGAGTTGTTGACGCTCATGGTCACCGCTGTCGCCGGGCAAACGCGGGCGACCTCCTCCACGGCGATGACGTAGCTGACCGCGTCCAGGCCGGCCCCGCCGTAGGCCTCCGGCACCAGCATCCCGAGAAGGCCCATCTCCCCCATCTCGCGGATCGGTCCCGCCGGGAACTCGCTGTCACGATCGCGGCGCGCGACCTCGGGCCGGATACGCTCCTCGCCGAAGCGGCGCACCTCCTCCCGCAGCAACTGCTGCTCGGGCGTCAGCTCGAAGGCGCAGTCGACGGCTGCGGGCATGAACAGCTTAGGTGTCGAGGATCTGGCCGGCGATGACCAGCTTCTGGATCTCGCTGGTCCCTTCGTAGATCTCGGTGATGCGGGCGTCACGGAAGTAGCGCTCGACGTTGTACTCCTTCGTGTAGCCGTAGCCTCCATGGATTTGCAGCGCCTTGTTGGTCACCCGCTGCGCCATCTCCGAGGTGAAGAGCTTCGCCTGGGCGGCCTCCAGCGTGTAGCGCTTGCGATGATCCTTGGCCCAGGCGGCCTTCCAGGTGAGCAACCGCCCCGCGTCCAACTCGGTCGCCATGTCGGCGAGATAGAACTGGATGGCCTGGAACTCGGCGATCGGCTTGCCGAATTGCTGGCGCTCGCGGGCGTAAGCCATCGCCTCCTCGAAGGCGGCGCGGGCGATTCCCACCGCCTGGGCCGAGATGCCGATGCGCCCGCCGTCGAGGGTCGACATCGCCACCTTGAACCCCTCACCCTCCTCCCCGAGGCGGTCGGTCGCCGCCACCCGGCAGTCGGCGAAGGCCAGCTCCGTCGTGCCCGAGGCATTGACCCCGAGCTTGTACTCGTGCGTGCCGCGGCTGAAGCCGACGGCGTCCGTGGGTACGACGAAAGCCGTGATCCCCTTGTGCTTCTTGGCGGGATCGACGGTCGCGAAGACCAGCGCGAGGTCAGCGTGAGTCCCGTTGGTGATGAAGACCTTGTTGCCGTTGAGGACGTACGCGTCGCCGTCGCGCACCGCCGTGGTGCGCAGGCTGGCTGCGTCGCTACCGGCACCGGGCTCCGTCAACGCGAAACAACCCAGCTTCTCTCCCTTGGCCAGCGGCGTCAGCAGGCGCTGCTTCTGCTCCTCCGTTCCATACTTGAGCAGCGGATCGCAGACCAACGAGTTGTTGACCGACAAGATGACGCCGCTCGTCGCGCAGGCGCGCGAGATCTCTTCCATCACGAGACAGTACGCGATCGAATCCATGCCGGCGCCGCCGTAGGCCTCCGGCACGGTGACGCCGGTCAACCCCAGCTCGCCCGCGCGCCGGAAAAAGTCGAGGGGGAACTCTCCGCTCTCGTCGATCTCCTTGGCGCGCGGCGCCACTACTTCCTCGGCAAAGCGACGGACGGTCTGGCGCAGCAGCTCGTGCTCCTCGCTCAACCGGACGTTCATCGAGCCTCCTCGCGCGCGATGCCGTACTGCTCCATCTTCTTGTAGAGGTTGCTGCGCGGCGTGTCGATCGCCTTGGCCGTGGCGGTGACGTTCCAGTGGTTCTGCTCGAGCTTGCGCACCAGAAACAGTCGCTCCGACAGCGTGCGGAACTCCTTCAACGTGGCGGCCGTCGCCAAGGCGCCGCCGAGGTCCGACCGTCCGCCGCCTAGGGTGGCAGCGACATCCTCACGAAGAACCCCGGGCCCGGGGGAGAGAATGAGGAGCCGCTCGACGACGTTCTTGAGCTCGCGGACGTTGCCCCTCCAGGGCTGTGTCCGGAGCTGCTCGAGGGCCCCCTCCGTGAACTCCTTGGGCCGGTAGTTGTTGGCGGCGGCGAAGCGGCCGACGAAATACTCGACGAGCTCCGGGAGATCTTCGAGGTGCTCGCGCAGCGGTGGCGTCCGGATGGGCACGACGTTGAGCCGGTAGTACAGGTCTTCGCGGAAGACGCCGCCCTGAATGGCCTCCTCGAGATCTCGATTCGTGGCGGCGATGATTCGCACGTCGACCGTGACCGTGCGCTGGGCGCCCACCGGCTCCACCTCGCCGCTCTGCAGCACGCGCAGCACCTTGGCCTGGGTGCGGGCCGACATGTCCCCGACCTCGTCGAGGAAGATCGTGCCCCCGTCCGCGGCCACGAACTTGCCGATCTGCTTGCGCACGGCGCCGGTGAAGCTGCCCTTCTCGTGGCCGAAGAGCTCGGACTCGATCAGCTCCTCGGGGATGGCGGCACAGTTGACCTGCACCAGCGGCCGATCGCGACGGGGGCTCAGGAGGTGGATGGCGCGGGCGACCAGCTCCTTTCCGGTCCCGCTCTCGCCGGTGACGAGCACGGTCGCCGGCGTGGGGGCGGCTCGCTCGTACGTCTCCCGCAGGCGACGCAGGCTCGGCGAGGAGCCCACCAGCTCGTCGGCCGCGGCCGCCGTCGCGCCGCGCCGCAGGCGGTGGCTCTCGACGGCGTTGCGCAGGGAGACCAGGATGCGGTCGCGCTGCAGCGGCTTCTCGAAGAAGTCATAGGCGCCGCGGCGCGTGGCTTCCAGCGCCGTGCCGACGTCACCGTGGCCGGTCACCACCAGGACCGGCATGTCGTGGCCGCGCTGCCGCAATGCCTGGAGCGTCTCCAGGCCGTCCATCTCCGGCATCTTGATGTCGAGGAGCACGGCGTCGGGAGCCTCGCTCGCCGTCGCCGCGAGGGCCGTACGGCCACTCTCCGCCTCGCGCACCTCGTAGCCCTCGAACTCGAGGATCATGCGCAAGCTGTCGCGGATCGAGGCCTCGTCGTCGACGACGAGAACCGTGCCGCGCGAATGGCTCTCCGGCATGGCGCGGGGAGTCTAGCAGGGGCTTGCCGGCTCCCCGCTTCCCGCCGACTACGGCTTCTGCGGGAAAGCGAAGAGCGAGGAACCCTCTTCACCACCCGCGAACCGCCGCACGAACATGCGCAGCCGAGCGCCGCTCGGCGCTTCGCCGATCACCGCTTCGAACGTCTCCACGTCGCGCACCGGCCGGCCATTGATCTCGGTGACCACGCTGATGACGCGCTCCGAGCGCACGCCGTCCTCGTACATCGGGCTGCGCGGCGACACCTCGGTGATCCACACCCCTTCGAGGTCCTCCGGCAGGTCGTGCGTCGCCTTCAAGGCCGGCGTGAGCTCCTGGTAACGGATGCCCAGCCAGGCGATGCCAGCGCTCGGCTCTTGCTCGTTCGCCTCGGGCTCGGTGCCCTCGGTCGGCCGCTCGGCCAGCTCCACCTCGCGTCGCAACCGCTGGCCGTCCCGCAGGATCCCGAGGTCCACGGTCGCGTCGGGTCCGAGAGCCGACACGTAGTCGATGAGCCCGCGCGTGTTCTCGACGCTGCGACCATCCATCTCCAGGATGATGTCGCCGTTCTCCAGGCCGGCGTCGGCGGCCGGCAACCCCGGCAGCACGCGCATGACCATGGCGCCGTCGGTGTCGGGCAGGTCGAAGGCCTCGGCGGCTTCTGGCGAGAGATCGGCGACCTCCATGCCGAGGTAGCCGCGCCGCACCCGGCCGAGGTCACGCAGTTGCGGCAGGATCTCCTTCAGCGTGTCGACCGGCACGGCGAAGCCGATGTTCTCGGAGCCCCAGTTGATGGCCGTGTTGATCCCCACCACCTCGCCCCGCATGTTGACCAAGGGGCCCCCCGAGTTACCGAAGTTGATCGCGGCATCGGTCTGGATGAAGTTCTCGAAGGAGCGGGTCTCTTCACTGATGTTGATCTGCCGCTGCTTGGCGCTGACCACGCCCACCGTCACGGTGTTGTCGAGACCCAAGGGGCTGCCGATCGCGACCACCCACTCCCCCACCCGCAGCGCCGCGCTGTCGCCGAGCGGCAGGGTGGGGAACGACTCGTCGCTGTCGATCTTCAGGAGCGCCAGGTCCGTTGCCCGGTCGCTGCCGATGAGCTTCGCCCGGTAGGACCGGTCGCCCTGGTGGATCGTGACCTCCTCGGCACCCCGGATCACGTGGTTGTTCGTGATCACCAGGCCATCGGAGCTCACCAGGAAGCCGCTGCCGCCGGAATCGGAGCGGAACTCGCGCCCGTCGCCGCCCTCCGGCCCGTTCTCCTCGTTCTCCTCGTCCCGGCGGCGGGGCCCCGGGAAGAGCTCGAAGAAGTCGAACGGCGTCTGGCCTTGCGAGGCCCGCTCGAAGCTCGTCGACTGAATGGAGACCACCGCCGGCGCCGTCGACTCGACGAGATCGGCGAAGCCGTTGGGGCCCCCCGGCAGTGTGGCCGGCCCCGCAGCGAGGCTGGGGGCCGGATCAGTTGCCGCCGGCGGCGTGACCTCGAGGCCACCGGCCAGGATGAATCCGAAGGCGACGGCTCCCGCCACCAGGGCCGTCGTGACGACCTGCCGTTGCTTGCGCTCGCTCATGGGCGTTTCAGTTCCTCGCTGCCTCGCGCCGGGCACCGACGCTGGCCTAGCTCGCGTCGTGCAAGCGCCTTGCCAAGCTTCTTCGATGCATCTCCCGCCGGGGCGCCAGGACGCCACGCCATCTTGGCACAAGGTCGACCTCAGCGCGCCGCCCCGGGGTGGAGCGCTTGGCGAAAGGGCCTGGTTACCGTATAATCCACAGTCGCGAGTAGCGAGGGGTGGTGGTCGAGAGTGGGCGAAGAGCCCACTTTTTTTGTCCCGTCCGCAGCCCGCCTCGCGACGCCCGCTGGAACCATGACGACCCCGCCCATCGCACCCGCGCTCCTCGCCGACCTGTCGGCTCTGGCCACCGACAGCGGCTGCGAGCTCGTCCACGTCGACTTCAAGGGCGGCGTGCTGCGGCTGGTGCTGGACCGCCCGAACGGCATCACCCTGGCCCACTGCGAAACCGTCTCCCGCCACGCTTCCGCCCTGCTCGACATCACCGACTTCGGGCTCGGCCGCTACACCCTGGAGGTGACGTCCCCGGGCCTCGACCGCGAGCTCTACGGCCCCGGCGACTACCAGCGCTTCCTCGGCCAGCCCGTGCGCGTCACGTGGCGTGGCGTCCCCGACGGGCGCAAACGCACCATCGTCGGCCGGCTCGCCACCTTCCGTAGCGAGGCCGTGCCGGCGCTCGAGGTCGAGGAGGAGGGCACCGGCGCCCGACACGACATTCCCCTCGACCGCCTCGTCCAGGCCCGGCTGGAGCCGCAGTTCTAGGACCGCTCCCCTAGAGGAATCGAAGCTATGGCCCAAACGCCCGCTCCCCAGATCAACCTCGGTGAGGTTCTCCAGCAGGTCGCCCGCGAGCGCGACATCGACATGGCGCGCTGGGTGGCCGCTCTCGAGGACGCCATGGCCTCGGCCGCCAAGAAGCAGCACCGGATCAAGGCGCCCGTGCGTTCGGAGCTCGACCTCGACAGCGGAGCGTTCAAGGCCTACATCGTCAAGCAGGTCGTCGAACTGGTCGAGGATCCCCACGCCCAGTGGACCCTCGACGAGGCTCGCGACCACCAGCCAGACGCCCAGATCGGCGACGAGATCCACATTCCCATCTCCACCGAGGGTCTCGGCCGGATCGCCGCCCAGTCGGCCAAGCAGGTTCTCTATCAGCGGATTCGAGAGGCCGAGCGCGAGAAGATCTACAACGAGTTCATCGGCCGCGTCGGCGAAGTGGTCAATGGAACGGTGAAGCGCTTCGAGCGCGGCGACATCGTCGTCGACCTCGGGCGCACCGAGGCCGTCGTCCCGCGGCCGGAACAGGCTCGCCACGAGCGCTACAGCCAGGGCGAGCGGATCCGGGCGGTGATCGTCAACGTCCACAAGGAGCCCAAGGGTCCGCAGATCGTGTTGTCGCGAACGGATCCGCGCCTGCTGGTCAAGCTCTTCGAGATGGAAGTGCCAGAGATCTACGACGGCACCGTGCAGATCAAGGCCGCCGTCCGGGCGCCGGGCGAGCGGGCCAAGGTGGCCGTCTACAGCCGCGAGCGCGACGTCGACCCGGTGGGGGCCTGCGTCGGCATGAAGGGCTCACGCGTGCAATCGATCATCCGCGAGCTGCGCGGCGAGAAGATCGACATCATCGAGTACAGCGACGACCTGGTGACCTTCGCGCAGAGCGCCCTGGCACCGGCACGCATCACCCGGGTCTCCGTTCGTCACGAGAGAGAAGGGCCTCACCTCGATGTGATCGTCGAGGACGAGCAGCTCTCGCTCGCCATCGGCAAGCGCGGGCAGAACGTCCGCCTGGCCTCCGAGCTGCTCGGAGCCCGCATCGACATCAAGAGCGAGAGCGACGTCAAGGGAGAGGTCGCCGACGCGCTAGCTCAGATGCTGCAAAGCGCGATGAGCGAGGAGTCCGTCGACGGCCCCGTCGAGTTCCGCCTCACGGACGCCCCCGGCGTGGGACCGGTCACGGCAGAGGCCCTGGAGGCGGCCGGCTACGGCACGCTCGAAGCCTTGCTCGCCGCCTCTCCCGCCCAGCTCGAGCAGGTCGAGTCGGTGGGAGGCAAGACCGCCCAGGCCATCCTCGACTGGGCGCGCGGACTCGCCGACCGGCAGGCCGCACAGGGCCCGACGGCGCTCGATGCCCTGCTCGCCGGCCAAGCCACCAGCGAGGTCGACGATCAGGGTTTCATGGCCGCGCTCTCCAAGGCCCTGGCCGAGGCCGAGCATCGGGAGACCGCCGAGGCCCGCCCCGACGAGGGCGACCCCGAGCGTTCCGAAAGGGCCGACTAACCCCGGCGGATGGGCGAAGGAGCCGCAGCGGCGATGGCGAAGATCTCGGTCAAGGAGCTGGCCAAGCGGATGGGGATCCCCAACCAGGACCTCATCTTCAAATTGAAGTCGATCGGCGTCAAAGTCGACGAGGAGAACGCCGACCTCGACGCCACGGTCCTGCAGGCGATCCTGGGGGGCAAGAAGCTGCCCCACCCCCGGGAGGTGATCCTGCGGGACGAGGGCTCGCAGGAGGCGGCGCCCAAGCCGGGCGCCCGCCGCGGCCAGCCGGCTCGCCGGCTGCCGACGAGCCCATTGCGCCCCACCCGCCGCCGCACCATCATCCAGAAGGTCGAGCCGCGCATCAAGACGATCGCTGTGAGCGAGCGCTCGGGGCCGACGGCGGTGGCGGAGGAGCGCCGCGAGGTCCGTCCGGCCGCCGAGGCGACGCCGCGCATGGCGACCGTCGCCCTGCCGCGCCCACCGGCCAAGGAACGTCCGCCGGTGGTCCAGCCGATCGACTCCGCGGCCGTCGTTTCCGACCGTGGCCGCCGCCGCGCGGAGCGCCGCGAGACCGAGCCCGACGGCAAGCTCCTGACCTTCAAGCAAGGCCAAGCCCCCGCGGCACCGATCACCCTGACCGAGGCGATGACGGTGCGCGAGTTCGCCGAGAAGCTCGGGGTCAAGGCGAAGGATCTCATCAAGCTGTTCTTCGATCGCGGCATGCTGGTGACGATCAACGACGTGCTCGACACCCGCGTCGCCGAAGAACTCGCCGCTAGCCTCGGGGTCGACACCATGGCCGTGACCTTCGAGGAGGAGGTCCAACTGCAGCAGGGCCTGGTGGACGACGCTCCTCAGTCACGGACACCGAGAGCCCCGGTGGTGACGATCATGGGCCACGTCGACCACGGCAAGACGACCCTTCTCGACACCATTCGCTCGTCGCGCATCACGGAGAGCGAATTCGGGGGCATCACCCAGCACATCGGCGCCTACCACGTCGACGTCGGCGACAAGAAGATCGTCTTCCTCGACACGCCCGGTCACGAGGCCTTCACCCTGATGCGCGCGCGAGGCGCGAGCGTGACGGACGTCGTCGTCCTGGTCGTGGCTGCGGACGACGGCGTGATGCCACAGACCCTCGAGGCGATCGATCACGCCCGCGCCGCCGAGGTGCCGATCGTCGTCGCCATCAACAAGATCGACAAGCCGAACGCCCGCGCCGAGCAGGTGCGCAAGGAGCTGGCCGACCGTGGCCTGGTGTGGGAGAAGTGGGGCGGCGAGACGGTGATGGTCGAGATCTCGGGCCTGCGCAAGCAGGGTATCGAGGAGCTGTTGGAGAACATCCTCGTGGTGGTCGAGCTGCTCGACCTCAAGGCCAACCCGGACCTGCCGGCCCAGAGCGTCGTGCTCGAGGCTCGCAAGGAGGCGGGGCGCGGCATCATCGGCACCGTGCTCGTCCAGGACGGAACCTTGTCGGTGGGCGACGTCTTCGTCGCCGGTGCCACTTGGGGCCGCGTGCGCCGGATGATCGACGACCGCGGCGAGCGCATCGAACGAGCGCTGCCGGCGACACCGGTGGAGGTCACCGGGTTCGGGGATCTCCCGGAGGCCGGCGATCTCTTCCAGGTGGTGGGCGACGAGGCCAAGGCGCGGGGCATCGCCGAGTTCCGGCACCAGGAGCGACGCCGGAGGGAGCTCGCCAAGAGCCCGGCCAAAGTCTCCCTCGAGCAGCTCTTCGACCGCATTCAGGAAGGCGAGGTCAAGGAGCTGCCGCTCGTCCTCAAGGGCGACGTCCAGGGCTCCATCGAGGTGCTCTCCGACACCTTGCCCAAGCTCTCGACCGACAAGGTGCGCATCAACATCATCCACGCGGCGGTCGGCGCTATCACCACCAACGACGTCCTGCTCGCCGCCGCGTCGCGGGCGATCGTCGTCGGCTTCAACGTGCGCCCCGAGCGCAAGGCCGCGGAGCTGGCCGAGAAGGAGAAGGTCGACGTCCGCTTGCACACCGTCATCTACGAGCTGGCCGACGAGCTCGGCAAGGCCATGACCGGCTTGCTCGAGCCCGTGTTCCGCCAGGTCGACAAGGGGCGCGCCGAGGTGCGCGAGATCTTCAAGATCCCGAAGGTGGGCAGGATCGCCGGCTGCCACGTCGTGGAGGGCGTCGTGCCGCGCTCGGCACTGATCCGGCTGATGCGCGACAGCGTCGTCGTCCACGAGGGTCGGATCTCCTCCCTGCGACGCTTCAAGGAGGACGTGGCCGAGGTGCGTAGCGGCTTCGACTGCGGCATCCGGCTGGACTCCTACCAGGACGTGAAGCCCGGCGACGTGATCGAGGCCTACGTCCGCGAAGAGGTGGCGCCGAGCCTCTGACCGGCTCGCGGCGGCAGCGCCGGCGCCCAGCGGCGTGCCATGCCCATGGTCGTCCTCGTCACGGTGCTCGAGCTGCACCTGCCCGCCTCCCGCAGCCTCAAGGACAAGCGGCGGGTAGTGAAGGGACTCATCGAGCGTGTTCATGCCCGCTACCGGGTCTCGATCGCAGAAACGGACTTCCACGACCTGCATCAGCGCTCCGAGATCGCCATCGCCGCCGTGCATCAATCCGCGAGCCATCTGGAGCACCTCCTGGACTCCGTCCGCTCGTTGCTCGACGAGCAGCCGGAAGCGTTCGTGGTCCGCTGGGAGCCGGAGTTCGTCCGCGCCTAGAGCGATGAGCCGCCGCACCCGACGCGTCGAAGACCTGCTGCGCGAGGAGCTCTCCGAGATCCTGCTGCGCGAACTGCACGACCCGCGCGCTCGGCTCGTCACCTTGTCGGCCGTCACCGTGAGCCCCGACCTGCAGCATGCCCAGGTCGCCGTTTCGTTGTACGGCTCCGAGGAGGAGCGCTGTGCGGCGGTCGAGGCCTTGCGCCACGCCGCGTCGTTCCTCCGCGGCCGGCTCGCCCACCGCCTGCGCGACTTGCGCCGCATCCCCCACCTCACCTTCGACCTCGACCGCGGAGCCGAGCACGCGCGGCACATCAGCGACCTGCTGGAGGACCTCGCCCATGACGACGAATCCGCCTGACGCGCTGCTGGATGCGTTGCGGCGAGGCGACCGCTTCGTGCTCACCGGCCACCGGAGACCGGACGGCGACGCCCTCGGCTCCGCCCTGGGCCTCGCCCGGCTCCTGCGCTCGCTCGGCAAGAGCGCCTCGATCTGGAACCGGGACGAAGCGCCTACCGTCTACCGCGCCTTGCCGGGGGCCGATCGGATCCACGTCGGGAGCGAGCCCCCCACCGGCTTTCCCGAGGCGTTCAGCGCTGCGATCACGCTCGAGTGTCCCTCGCTCGATCGCACGGGCCTGGAAGAGCAGCTTTGCCGGCTGCCGATCCTCAACATCGATCACCACCTGGGCAACCAGCACTACGGCGGCGTCAACTGGGTCGATACGGCGGCTCCCGCCCTGGGCGCAATGATCTACCGCCTGGGACGGGCGCTCGACGCCCGCCTCGACCACGACACGGCGACCGCCCTCTATCTCACGCTGGTCACCGACACCGGCGGCTTCCGCTTCGCCAACGCCACCGTCGAGGCCTTCCAGGCCGCCGCGGAGCTGGTCCGCGAGGGTGCGCAGCCGGAGAAGGTCGCGCTCTGGGTCTATGAGAGCCACCCCGTGGCCGCCATCCGCCTGCTGGGCGAGATGCTCACCTCCCTCGAGCTGCACGACGGCGGCCGCATCGCCACCGTCGTCCTCACTCACGACATGTTCGAGCGCGCCGGTGCCACGGCGGCCGACGCCGAGGACTTGGTGGACACGCCGCGGTCGATCGCGGGCGTCGAGGTGGTGGCCCTCTTGCGCCAGCTGGAGGGCGAGCGCTGGAAAGGGTCGTTGCGCAGCCGCGGAGCGGTGGATGTCGAGCGCATCGCTCGCCAGCTCGGCGGCGGCGGGCACAAGAACGCGGCTGGCTTCGAGACCGGCGGCGAGCGCCGAGCCCTCCTTCTGCGGTTGGTCGACGAGCTCCAGACCGCGCTCACCGAGGCCGCTTCGTGACCGACGGCGTGCTGCTCGTCGACAAGGCGCCGCGCGGCACCTCGCACGATGTGGTGCAGCGGGTGCGGCGCATCCTCGGCGAGAAGCGGATCGGCCATTGCGGCACGCTCGATCCGGGCGCTACCGGCCTGCTGGTGCTCACGGCGGGCCGAGCGACGCGACTGACCCGTTTTCTGATCAGTGCCCCCAAGGTCTACGTTGGGGAAATCCGCTTCGGCACCGCCACCGACACCTACGACGCCCACGGCACGGTAGTGGCGGAAGCGCCCATCGACGAGCTCGATCCCGAGGCTCTCGCCGGCGCCATGCGGCGCTTCCTCGGCGCCCAGCCGCAGATCGCCCCGCCCTTCAGCGCCAAGAAGATCCAGGGGCGCAAGTACTACGAGTTGGCCCGCCGCGGCGAGGACGTGCCGACGGTCGCCAAGGAGGTCACGATTTACGAGTTCGAGGCCTGCGGACCGCTCGCCGACGGGCTCCTCCCCTTCCGGCTGGCCTGCTCCTCCGGCACCTACGTGCGCAGCGTCGCCCACGACCTCGGCCAGGCGCTCGGCTGCGGGGCTCACCTCGCCAGCCTGCGCCGCCTGCAGGTGGGGCCGTTCCGGGTCGAGGACACGACCAGCCTCGACGAGCTCGAGCAGGCCGTCGCGGGCGGCAGGACCGGCAGCTGGTGGGTGCCGTTCGACACCATCCCCCTGCCGTTCGGCGAGCTCACGGCAGACGCCGCCCAAGAGCTGCGGATCGCCCACGGCCAGGCCGTGCTGATCCGCGGCCTCGAGGCGGGCGAGGGAGACTGGGTCAAGGTGCTCAATCGCCGCCGAGAGTTGATCGCCGTCGGTGCCGTCACCGAGCGCATCGGCGCCGCGGGTGTGGGCATCGTCCAACCCAAGATCGTCTTTGCGGGACGCCCAGCCTAGGGCCCGCCCCGCTCCCCCATCTAAGTGCCTCAAGTTCCGACAGTTGCTGTGATAGATTCCGCGCCGGAAAAAAAGAACGCATGGAGGATTGGGACGTTGCCTCACTCGAAGGAAGCCAAGACCCAGGTCATCGCGGGCAACCGCCTACACGAGCGGGATACCGGCTCGCCGGAGGTCCAGGTGGCGCTGATCACCCAGCGCATCAGTCAGCTCACAGAGCACTTCAAGACCCACGCGCAGGACCACCATAGTCGCCGCGGGCTGCTCAGGCTCGTCGGCCAGAGGCGCCGGCTGCTCGACTACCTGAAGCGTCAGGACGTCGAGCGCTATCACGCCACGCTCGAGCGCCTGTCCCTGCGCAAGTAGCCCTGTCCTCGGCAGCCCTCCACCCTCGCATCCAGCGGCCCGGCCCGAGGGCTCCGGGGACCCGACTACCAAACGCCTCCGCACCGCGGAGAGCCGCGCCGGGACCGACCCGACCCAGACAAGGAAATCCAATGAAACTGACCCAGCAAGCCACGGTAGGCGGCAGCACGCTCACCTTCGAAACCGGTCGCATCGCTCGGCAAGCCGACGGCTCCTGCCTCGTGCGGATGGGGGACACGGTCGTCCTCTCCACGGCCTGTATGGCCCGGGATGCGACGCCGCGCGATTTCGTCCCTCTCACCGTCGACTACCGCGAGTACACGTCGGCCGGAGGCCGCATCCCTGGCGGCTTCTTCAAGCGCGAGGGCCGCCCGACCGAGAAAGAGATCCTGACCTGCCGCATGACGGACCGGCCGCTGCGGCCTCTGTTCCCCGAGGGCTACGGCTTCGAGACCCAAATCGTCTCGCTCGTGCTGTCAGCCGACGGTGAGCACGACCCCGACATCCTGGCCATCAACGGCGCCTCGGCGGCCCTCGCCGTCTCGAGCATCCCCTTCTACCACCTGCTCGGAGCGGTGCGAGTCGGCTGGGTCGAAGGCGAGATCGTCTTCAACCCCACGAACAGCTACCGCGACGTCTCCGAGCTCGACTTGATCGTGGTGGGCACCGAAGAAGCCATCGTGATGGTCGAAGCGGGTGCCAACCAGCTGCCCGAGGAGGTCGTGCTCGACTGCATCTTCCGCGCCCACGCGGAGCTGCAGCACCTCATCGCGGCGCAGAAGGAACTGCAGCGGGCGGTGGGCGCCGTGAAGCCGCAATGGCAGGCGCCCCAGGCCTACTCACCGGAGCTCGCCGCCCAGGTGGCGGCTGACCTCAAGGAGCCCCTGCGCCAAGGTCTCTTCACGGCGGGCAAGTTCGCACGCAAGGCGGCCGTCGATGCCGTCGTGGCCCCCTACCTGAAGGCGATCCCCGACACCGAGCCAGAACGGCGCAGCCAGACCGCCAAGATCGTGAAGACGCTGGAGGAGGCGATCCTGCGCGACGAGGTCCTCCACAACCGGCGTCGGTTCGACGGCCGGCGGCTGGACGAGATCCGCGCCCTCGACCTCGAGACCGGACTGATGCCCCGCACCCACGGCTCGGCCCTCTTCACCCGCGGCGAGACCCAGGCGCTGGTCAGCGTCACCCTCGGCACGGGCCGCGACGCGCAGATCGTCGAGGAGTACGAAGGCGAGAGCCGCCAGCGGTTCATGCTTCACTACAGCTTCCCGCCCTTCTCGGTCGGCGAGGTGCGCTTCCTGCGCGGCCCCGGCCGGCGAGAGATCGGCCACGGCCACCTCGCCCGCCGCGCCCTGCAGCCGCTCCTCCCCCACGAAGAGGACTTCCCCTACATCGTGCGCGTCGTCTCGGAGATCCTCGAGTCGAACGGCTCCTCGTCGATGGCCAGCATCTGCGGCGGCTCGCTCGCCCTGTTCGACGCCGGCGTGCCGTTGCTCGAAGCGGTGGCCGGAGTCGCCATGGGGCTGATCAAGGGAGACGACGGCTTCGCCGTGCTCTCCGACATCGCCGGCCAGGAGGATCACTACGGCGACATGGACTTCAAGGTCGCCGGCACTCGCCACGGCATCACGGCACTGCAGATGGACATCAAGATCGCCGGAGTGACCCGCGAGATCATGCAACAGGCGCTCGAACAGGCCCGTCAAGGGCGCCTCCACATCCTCACCGAGATGGAGCGCTGCTTGGGCGAGCCCCGCGGCCAGATCTCTCCCTACGCACCGCGCCTCTTCACGCTGCAGATCCCCAAGGACAAGATCCGCGACGTCATCGGACCCGGCGGCAAGACGATCCGCTCGATCACCGAGGAGACGGGCTGCGAGATCGAGATCGCCGACGACGGCAAGGTCACCATCGCCTCGCCCGACGAGGTGGCGGCGCAGCGCGCCATGGAGATCATCGGGCGGCTCACCGAGGTGCCCGAGATCGGCAAGCTCTACCGCGGCATCGTGCGCCGGGTCGAGGACTACGGCGCCTTCCTCGAGATCCTGCCCGGCACCGACGGTCTGCTCCACGTCAGCGAGCTCGCCCCCTACCGGGTGCGGGCGGTGAGCGACCTGGTGCGCGAGGGCGACGAGATGGAGGTCAAGGTCATCAGCATGGACGACAACCGGGTGCGGCTGTCGCGCAAGGCGGTGATCATGGCCGACCCCAACTACGACCCCAAGCAGTACGAGGGCATGGGCTACGACGGCCCGCCCCCGCCCCGTTCCGAGCGCGGGGACCGCGACCGCGGCCCCCGACGCGGCGACCGCGGCCGGGGAGGACCCGGCCGCGGCCGGGGCGAGGGTGGGCGCGGCAGGTAGCCTCCGTACGTCGATCGCTGGTTGCCACTTGGTGACCCATTGGTTACCATCTGGTAACCGAGTGGTAACCAATCGGTGACCAACCGCGTGGCGCCCGGCCGCGCGGCCGGGGTGTCACCCGCTCCCAGGGCTATCCTTGGCGGGCAACTGCCATGGTCGGATCGGCCCTAGGCCACTACCGCATCCTGAGCCGGCTCGGCGCGGGCGGGATGGGGGAGGTCTACCGCGCCGCGGACACTCGCCTCGGCCGCGAGGTGGCCCTCAAGGTCCTGCCAGCCCATCTCACCCGCGACCCCGAGCGCCTGGCGCGCATCGAGCGCGAGGCTCGCACCCTCGCCGCCCTCAACCACCGCAACATCGTCACCGTCCACTCGATCGAGGAAGCCCAGGGGATTCGCTTCCTCACCATGGAGCTGGTCGAGGGCCAGACCCTCGACGAGGCGATCCCGCGCGGCGGCCTGCCCCTGGATCGGTTCCTGGCCATCGCCACGGCTCTGGCCGATGCCCTGGCGGCGGCTCACGAGCGGGGCGTCGTCCACCGAGACCTCAAGCCGGCCAACGTCATGCTGACCCGCGACGGCCAGGTCAAGGTGCTCGACTTCGGCTTGGCCAAGCTCGAGGAGTTCCTGGCCGGTGGCGAGCTCACCAACCTGCCGACGGACACCGTCGCGCAGCTGAGCCAAGAAGGCCACCTCGTCGGCACCTTCCCCTACATGTCACCCGAGCAGCTGCAGGGCAGGCCCGTCGATCACCGCTCGGACGTCTTCGCCCTCGGGGTGGTCCTCTACGAGATGGCCACCGGGCAGCGGCCGTTCCAGGGCGGGACGTCGGTCGAGGTGCTCTCCGGGATCCTCAAGGACACGCCCCGCGCGCTGAGCGAGCTGCGACCCGGGGCGCCACCTGAGCTGGGCCGCATCGTGCGCCATTGCCTCGAGAAGGACCCCGAGAACCGGTTCCAGACCGCCAAGGACGTGCGCAACGAGCTCCAGATGATGCGCGAGGAGCAACGTGCGAGTGTCGCGGCGGGGCCGGCCCGGCCGGGCCTCCGCCGCGCGCCGTGGTGGGCGGTCGCACTCGTCGTCCTCCTGGTAGGTCTCGTCACCGGCTACGTGGTCTTTCGCGCCAAGTCGCCC
>CAYXXN010000020.1:0-25343 GCA_964469055.1 uncultured Thermoanaerobaculia bacterium | reverse complement strand
CTGTCGCTCCCAGGCGACCGGCTCCCGGGTGAAGGCCCGGTAGCCCTGGCGCACGTACCAGACCCGCCGATCGGGTGCTCGCCAGAAGCTGGCCGGCAGCCCCCCAGGACCGAGCTGCAGGAAGCCCTCCAGCTCCCCGGCCGGCGTTGCCGCCACCCCCAGAGAACGTAACTCCTGGTCTCTCCGGAGCACGGCGAAGTCGCCGAGCTGCGAGAAGGGCGGCATGGTGCCCGTCAGCCGCGGCAGGGCCTCGAAGAGTGCCCAGTCGAGGACCAGGGCCCCGGGTGCGAGGAGACGCCGGTTGGCGCCCCCGGCCGTCAGGGTCACCTCGTCACCCTCCCGGCGGCCGGTCGTTTCCAGTCCGAAGAGGGCATCCGGACTGCGGTACTCGTCGAGCCGGCGCACGGCGGTGCGCGCCCACCACTCCAAGGGCGTGGCCGTGACATCCAGTCGGCAGCGGACGGCGGCCTCCACGTTCTGCACCACGCCGAAAAGCATCTCCTGCCAGAGCCGCACCGCCAGGCGAAAGCGCCCTCCGGCCAGCGGCGTGCGTCGCAGGGCGAGGGCGCCGACGCGCTCGACCACCCGGCGGCGCCGCTCGGGAGCGAGCTCCCAGACGGCCCAGCCCTGGGTCCACTCGCCGGCCGGGTCGAAGGCGCCCTCGGCCGGCGCGAGCGGTCCGGAGGACAGGTCGGCCAGCCAGGCAAACTCGCGCTCGAAGAAAGAAGTGGCTCCGTCCATCAGAGCGTGTCGGCCCCGCCTCCCGAGGTCGCGAGGGCCTGCGCGATCTCGGAGCGTACCGCGCCGTCCGCCTCGCTCGCGAGCGCCTGCTCCAGAGCTCGCCGACCCGCCGCGCTGCTCAACCGCCCGAGGGCCCAAGCAGCGTGCCTCCGGGTGAGCGGCTCCCCCTCGCGCAGCGCCTCGATCAGCGCCGCGGTGCCGTTCGCTCGCGGCCGGTTGCCCAGCGCCACGGCGGCGTTGCGCTGCAGCCCCTCGCGGCGGGCGCGCTGCATCGGGCTACCTCGGAAGCGGTCCCGGTACGCCTTCTCGCCCAAGCCGAGCAGGCCGGTCAGGTCGAGGTCGCGCCGCTCCGCCGCCAGGGCGAACTCGGGTCGGTCCCGCGGCGCCGGCCCGGAGTTCCACGGGCAGGCCTCCTGGCAGATGTCGCAGCCAAAGACCCAGTCGCCGAGCTCGGACCTCATCGGCTCGTCGATCGCACCGCGATGCTCGATCGTCCAGTAGCTGATGCAGCGCCGGCTGTCGAGTCGGTACGGCGCCGCGAGCGCGCCCGTCGGGCACGCCTCGAGGCAGCGCGTGCAGGTGCCGCAGAGATCGGCCAGGGGCTCGTCCGGCTCCAGCTCGAGGGTGGTCAGGACCTCGCCGAGGAGGAAGTAGGACCCGCCCTCCGGGTGCAGCAGCAGGGTGTTCTTGCCCACCGCACCCAACCCGGCGGCCGCCGCCAGCTCGCGCTCCAAGAGCGGCGCGGTATCGACGCAGGCACGGGCCGCCGTGCCGGGGAAGGCTCGCCGGATACGCTCCGCCAGGCGGCGCAGACGGCGGCCCATGACGTTGTGATAGTCGCGGCCGCGGGCGTAGCGCGCGACGCCGGCCCACAGATCCGCGGCCGGCGCGAGCTCTTCCGCCAGCGGCGCGTAATGGAGCGCCACGCAGACCGCGCTCCGGGCTCCGGGCAGCAGCCGGCGCGGATCCAGCCGCAGCTCGACGCGGCGCGCCATGTAGTCCATCCCCGCCTGATCGCCACGCGCCAGCCAAGCGAGGTAGGCGTCCCCCGTCGCAGCGGGGCCGAGGGCCGCCACCCCAGCGCGGTCGAAGCCCAGCTCCAGCGCCCATGCCCTGAGCTGTTGCGATCGCTCACCCGGGTCCATGTCCGTCCTTCGCCCGGTCCGCGGCCGGTCACGGCTCCTCGCGACGGCGGGAGACGATCGCGGCCATCTGCTCGACGACCTCCTCCAGCCCGAGGCGGCCGGTGTCGAAACGGACGTAACTGGCGTCGGCACGCAACGGCGAGGTCGCGCGGGTCGCGTCCCGTCGATCGCGGTCGCGCTCCGCTGCCTCGACCTCGGCGAGATCGGGCGCCTCCTCCCCTTTTGCCTGCAGCTGGCGCCAGCGGCGCTCGGCGCGAACGGCGGGCTCGGCGTCGAGAAAGAACTTGAACGGCGTCTCGGGGAAGACGACCGTGCCGACGTCGCGACCCTCCACCACCGCGCCCTGCTGGGCCGCGGCCTGCCGCTGGCGTTCGAGGAGCGCCAACCGCACGACCGGGTAGGTCGAGAGCCGCGAGGTGATGTCGCTGACCGCCGGCGCTCGCAGGCGCTCGCCGGGGTCCCGGCCAGCCAGCCGGACGGCCAGGTCTCCGCTCTCCTCCAGCACGAGCTCCAACTGCAGCCGGTCGACCAGGCGAGTCACCGCCTCGAGATCCTCGACGTCGACGCCCTCTTCCAGAGCCGCCAGCCCGGCCGCCCGATACATAGCCCCGGTCGAGAGGAAGGGCACGCCGAGGCGGCGCGCCAGGAGGCGGGCCGCCGAGGACTTGCCGACCCCAGAGGGGCCGTCGATGGCGACGATCAAGGGCGCTGCTCGATTCTCAGCCACGGCGTCGCGGGCGCCGCGGCCGCCGCCCGGAGCGCAGCGCCTCGACCTCCTCGGGGGTCAGCTCGCGGAAACTGCCGAGCGCCAGTCGCCGATCGGAAAGCGGACCGATGGCGACCCGCCGCAACTTGAGGACGGGATGACCGATGCGGAAGAACATCTCGCGGATCTGGCGCGTGCGGCCCTCGTGCAGCTCGACGGTGAGCCAGGCGTTGCCCGCCGGGCCGCGAGTGAGCGCCCTGTCGATCCGCGCCGGCGCCGTGCGCCGGCCTTCGAGAACGATGCCTGCCCGCAGCCGCACCAGGCCCTCCTCGCTGGGCTGCCCCTTCACCTTCACCCGATAGAGTTTCGTGCAGCCGTACCGCGGGTGCGAGACCCGCTGCGCCAGCTCGCCGTCGTTGGTCAACAGGAGCAGCCCCTCGCTCTGGAAGTCGAGCCGACCGACCGGCGCCACGCGTCTGCGCCAACCTTCCGGCAGCAGCTCGTAGACCGTCGGACGCCCCTCCGGATCCGAGCGCGTCGTGATGTAACCACTGGGCTTGTTCAGCAGCAGGTAGGTGCAGGGGGCTACGAGAGGGACGCGCCGGCCGTCCACCTTCACGGCGTCCTTTCCCGGATCGGCTTTGTCGCCGAGCGACGCCACCTGCCCGTTGATCGTCACCCGCCCGGCCCGGATCAGGTCCTCGGCGGCCCGCCGTGAGGCGACGCCCGCCTGGGCCAGGAGCTTCTGGAGGCGTTCCGCGCTCACGTACGGGCCTCCACCACAGCTCCATCCTCGCCCAGCTCGATGCCCAGCGCCTCTTCGAACTCGGCCAGCGGTGGCAGATCCTCCAGCCGATCCAGCCCGAACTGGGCGAGGAACTCGTTCGTCGTGCGGTAGAGGAACGGCTGTCCCACCACCGGTCGCCGGCCGGCCAGCCGGATCAGCCGGTGCTCGAGCAGCGTGCTCAAGGCCGACTTCGAGTTCACCCCGCGCAGCTCCTGGATCTCCGGCGCCGTCACCGGCTGGCGGTAGGCGACGATGGCCAGCGTCTCGAGGGCCGCCATCGACAGCCTGGCCCGCCCCGCGACCTCGAGGGCACGCCGCAGATAGTGGGCGAGATCGGGCCGCGTCACGAGGCGGATCCCTCCCGCCACCTGCTCGGCCAGGATGCCGCGCTCCGGGGCCTGCCGGTAGCGGGTCAGGAGGGCCTCGAGCGCCGCCCGCGCCTCCTCCCGCTCCCCGGGCTCGAACACCTCGAGGAGCTTGTCGCGGGCCAGGGGCTCTCGTGCCATGAACAGAATCGCTTCCAGGGCAGCCTGCATTTCCGCGGGCTCAGTCATCCCTCGAGGGCCTCCAGGTCCTGCGCGTCGAGCTGTCGCTCGGTGCGATGGAGCAGGATCGCGCCGGTGGCGGTCTGGTGCAAGCGCACGAGCGCGAGGCGGGCAAGCTCCAAGACGGCGAGGAAGGCGGCCACCACCTCGGCCCGCGAGCGGCGCGCCCGCAGATCCGCGACCAGGTCGAACGGTCGGGCGCCGTCCAGCTCGCCCAGCAGCCGTTCCAACTGATCGCGCACGGAGTAGCGCTCGAGCGGAACCGACCAGGGTTCGGGGTGCTCGCGATCGTAGCGGGCTAGGGCGCTCTTCAGCGCTCCCAGCAAGTCGTAGAGCGACACCTCGGCGAGGTCGATGCCCTCGTCCGTCTCGCTGCCCGGCAGCGGGCGGTGCGGCGTGGGCCACATCTCGCGGCGCAGGGCGTGGATCTCGGCCAGCGACTGGGCGGCTTCCTTCAGACGGCGATATTCCAGCAGTCGCCGCACGAGCTCCTGGCGGGGATCCTCCGCCGGCTCCCCATCCTCGCGCCGTCCTTGGGGCAGGACGAGGCGCGACTTCAGGTAGATCAGCTGTGCGGCCTCGTACACGTACTCCGCGGCGATGTCGAGGTTCATCTCCTCCATCAACCGCAGCGTCTCGTGGAACTGGTCGCAGATGCGGGCGATCGGGATGTCGGTGATCTCGACCTCGTTGACACGGACCAAGTGCAGCAGCAGATCGAGCGGGCCCTCGAACTCCGGCAATTGGACGCGCCAGGACGCTGGCAGCGCGCTCGCGGGTACCGTTTCCATCGTCAACGCCCTGCTCTCTCGAGCAGGCGCCCGTAGTCGAGCCCCAACACGCCCCGCACGGCCTCCATCGTCACCGCGGCCCGCTCCCCCGCCTTGCGCGATCCCTCGCGCAATACTTCGAGCAGGGTCGAGCGGTCGCGCAACAGCTGCTCGCGTCGCTCGCGCATCGGCCGCAGGAACTCGATCAGCTGCTCGGCGATGAGCTTCTTGTCGTCGACGCAGCCGATCTGGGCCAGCCGGCACTCGCGATCCACCCGTTCCTGGAGGTCGGCGCTCGAGATCAGCCGGTGGAACTGGAAGAGGTTGCAGGTGTCGGGGTGGCCGGGATCGCTGCGCCGCACCCGCGTCGGGTCGGTGAACATGCCCATGCACTTCTGACGAATGAGGTCCGGGGGATCGGCGAGGTTGATGGTGTTGCCGTAGGACTTCGACATCTTCTGGCCGTCGAGGCCCGGCACTTTCGGGGTCGGGGTGAAGAGCGCCTTGGGCTCGGGGAAGACGTCGCCGTAGAGGCCGTTGAAGCGCCGGGCGATCTCGCGCGACAGCTCGAGATGGCTGGCCTGGTCCTCGCCCACCGGCACCAGCGCGGCGCGGTAGAGCAGGATGTCCGCGGTCTGCAGGACGGGATAACCCAGGAAACCGTACGTCGAAAGGTCGCGGCCGGCCAGGGCCCGCAGCTGCTCCTTGTAGGTGGGAACCCGCTCGAGCCACCCCAGGGGCGTGATCATCGAGAGCAGCAGGTGGAGCTCGGCGTGGGCCGCGACCCAGGACTGCAGGAAGAGCGTCGCGCGCCCTGGGTCGAGGCCGCAGGCGAGCCAGTCCGCGAGAACCTGCAGGGAGTTCTCGGCGATGTCGTCGGGCTCGGCGTAGTCGGTGGTCAGGGCGTGCCAGTCGACGACGCAGTAGAAGCACTCGTAACGGTCCTGGAGAGCCACCCAGTTCTTGAGCGCGCCGAAATAGTTCCCGAGGTGGAGCGGACCGGTCGGTCGCATGCCGGAGAGCACCACTTCTCGGCTCGATCCGACCTCCTGTCGATGCGCGTCCACGCGTCTCCCCTGACGTTGTCGCGGCGGCGAGCGCCCAGGCCGAGCGGCCGCTCAGGCGGCCCGGCGCAGCTGGCGATCCACGTCGCTGAGCAATCGATGGTTGGCGCCCAGCACCCGGTGCTCGATCCCCAGGGTGAAGAGCTGTGCCGCGAGGGCGGCGAGGAACAGGCCGTGGTGCACCCACGTGCTCACGACCTGGGTCTGCACCCCACCGCCGACGATGAACGTGGCCATCGCGAGGAGCATGGCGAGGAGCATCCAGGGGTTGGACTGGTGCTTGAAGCGTCGGGTCGCGGCCACCAGATCCTCCGACAGGCCGTGCTCGCGCACGGCATCCTTCACCGCCCTGCCGGTGCCGATCAGGTAGAACAGGATCCAGCAGTGCGAGAACAAGAGCAGGAGCGAGGCGACGAGCCCCAGTAGGAGGTGGTTCGCCAGGCCGGCGCCGGGCAGACGGTAGCCGACGACGGCGGCCGCGACGAAGCCGGCCGTGCCGAGCCAGCCGACGACCAGCAGAGCGCGTCCCATCATGGGTTGGTTTCCGAGTGCCGCGACGGAGACAGGTGGGGGGCCAGGGCTCGCCGCCAGGCGCTGACCGCGGCCGCCGGCCGGTATCGTTCCTCGAGCCGACGCCTCCCGGCCTCCCCGCGGCGAGCCGCTTCCGCACGATCGGCGGCCTCTGTCAGGGCGGCGGCGAGAGCCCGCGGGTCCTCCGCCGGCACGAGCCAGCCAGTGACTCTATCCTGCACGACCTCGGGGATGCCACTCACCGCGCTCGCCACGACCGCGGCCCCCGCCGCCATCGCCTCGAGCACCACCAGCGGCATGCCTTCGTAGATCGAGGGCACGACGAGGGCCCGGCAGTGTGTGAGCAGCCCCCGCACGGCGGCCCGATCGCAGCGGCCCAGGAAGCGCACCCGTTCCTCCAGCCCGAGCTGTCGAGTGGTGCGTTCCAGCGAGCGCCGATGCTCACCGTCACCGGCGATCCACAGCTCGACCTGCGCCGCCTCGCCGCCGAGCAGCCGCAGGGCCTCCAGCAGGACCTCGACGCCCTTGCGGATGCGCAGCCGCCCGAGGAACAGCCAGAACCCGGCGGGCGGTGGCAGACGCGGCAGGGACGCCGGCTCCGCGGCGAGGGCGCCGCTGACGTTGGGGAGCAACCCGACGTCCCCGAGGCCGTAGTCGCGTGCCAACTCGCGGGCGGTTGCTTCGCTCGGCGCCAGCACGACGTCGGCGACCGAAGCCGTGAGCCAACCCAGGAGCACCTGCAACGGGGCCTTGAACCAGCGAAAACACCGCTCGACGACACCTGGCCGGCCGAGCACGCGGCCGGCGGCGATCAACGGACGGACCGACCGCCTCTCCTCCACATAGCTCACCTGCAGTAGGGCCGCTACGACCGGTCGCGGTTCGAGCAGGGGCGCGAGGACCGCCGTCGCCAACGCGGCCAGCGCGCCGTCGGACTCATGGACCTGGACGACGTGGGGGCGCCAGCGTCGCAGCGCACGCAGGAAAGGCGCGAGGACGGCGAGTGGGAAGAACAGCTTGGGCCGGGCGGCGGCGCCCGCACCGCGGCCCAGCACGACGACCTCGTGGCCGGTCTCCCGTAGACCGTTGGCGAGCTGCACGACTTGCTCGCCGACACCCGACAAGTCGGCGGGCGGCAGAGTGTTGGCGACCAGCAGGATGCGCAGCGGTTGTGGGTCCATGGCGAGGAGCGGACTCAGCCGCCCGCGAAGCGATCGTAACGGGACAGGGCCTCGGGGCCGAGGCGTGCGAGCAGGCCCAGCAGCTCCTCGCGGGGGGCCTCCGCGAGCAGCTCGTGAGCGTCGTTTCGCGCGCGCTCCAGCCACTCGCGGTCCGTCACGATGTTGGCCACCCGGAACATCGGCAGGCCCGACTGGCGCGTGCCGAGCAGGTCGCCGGGTCCGCGGATCTCGAGATCCGCCTCGGCGATGTGGAAGCCGTCGGTCGTCTCGGCGAAGACCCGCAGCCGGCGCTCTCCTTCCTCGCTCAGCGTCCCGTGCAGGGCGACGCAAGTCGAGGGGGCGCTCCCTCGTCCGACGCGACCCCGCAGCTGATGCAGCTGGGCGAGCCCGAAGCGTTCGGCGCTGTCGATCACCATCAGCGTGGCGTTCGGGACGTCGATCCCGACCTCGATCACCGTGGTGGCGACCAAGGCCCGGATCCGCCCGCTGGCGAAGTCCGCGAGCAGCGTCTCGCGCTCCTCAGGCGGGGTGCGACCGTGCAGCACGGCCGAGCGGCGCGGCGCCAGGTAGCGCCGCACGCGCTCGCCCATCTCGTCGATCGACGCCGCCTGCACCTGCTGGCTCCCTTCGATCAGTGGGAAGACGACGTAAGCCTGCGCCCCGCCGTCGAGCTCGCGCCGCAGCCACTCGTAGACCTCGGCGCGCCGGGTCTCCGGGACCACGCGCGTCGCCACCGGCGTGCGTCCCGGCGGCAGCTCGTCGAGCACCGACAGGGCCAGATCGCCGTACACGGTCAGGGCGAGCGAGCGCGGGATCGGGGTCGCCGTCATCACCAGCACGTCCGGGCGGTCTCCCTTGCGCTGCAGCAGCTCACGCTGCGCCACACCGAAGCGCTGCTGCTCGTCGATCACCACCAGGCCGAGCCGGTCGAAGGAGACTCCCTCCTGAATCAGGGCGTGGGTGCCGACGGCGATCTGGGCGTGGCCGGCGGCCAGGTCCGCGAGCGCCGCCGAGCGCCGCGAGCCGGTGAGCAAGGCGACCCGATAGCGGTCGCCCAGGAGCCGGTCGAGGCTGCGATGCTGCTGCTCGGCGAGAATCTCGGTCGGAGCCATGAAAGCGCCCTGCAGGCCGTTCTCCGCTGCCACCACCAAGGCCAAGGCGGCGACGATCGTCTTGCCGCTGCCGACATCGCCCTGCAGCAGGCGAAGCATCGGATGGACCGACAGCAGGTCGTCGACGATTTCCTTGAGCACCCGCTTCTGAGCTGCCGTGAGTTTGAAGGGCAAGACGCCCCGCACCACGTCGCGCAGGGCATCGTCCACCCGGTAGGTGTGCTGCTTGCGGTGCCGGATCTCTCCGGAGCGCAGCAGGGCCAGCTCCACCTGCAGCTCCAGGAGCTCACCGTAGATCAGTCGCAGGTGCGCCGAGCTGCGGCGAGCGTTGAGCCGCTCGACGTCCTCCGCATCCGTCGGCCGGTGGACCGCGGTCAGGGAATCCGCAAGGGCAGGCAGGCGATACCGGGCCCGCACGCGCGGCGGCAGTGGGTCCGCACCGAGGGACGACGCATCCAGATCCGCCAAGACTCGATCCATCAGGTGCCGCAGACCGATCGGCCCCAGCTTGCCGATCGCCGGATAGACGGGGACGATGCGACCGCCGTGCAGGGCGGCCTGCTCTGCCGCCTCGCAGGTTGGATTGACCAGCTCCCAGCTCTCCCCTCGTCGGCGTACGTGGCCGTGCAGGAGGTAGACGGTCCCCTCCACGACCTGCCGGCGCAGGTACGGGCGATTGAACCACAGCACGCGGAGGCTCCCGCTGTCGTCGTCGAACCAACCCCGGACCATGGCGAGGTTCCGCCGCGGGATGCGCACGTCGGCCAGCTCCCGCAGCCGACCGACCAGCGTCGTACCTCCCTCGCTGGCGATCTCCGCCGCGAGGTGCACCTTACGCCGGTCTTCGTAACGCAGCGGTAGGTGATAGAGCAGGTCCTCGATGGTTCGGAAGCCGGCGCGCGCGAGCTCGCGGGCGCGTGCAGGTCCCACCCCTCGAAGCTGGGTGAGCGGCGTCGCCGGCGTCAGCCGCAGGACGGCTCCTCGCCTGTCGGTGATGCGCGGTAGAGGAGCACCGGGCCGAGACCGCGGCTCACGCTTCGAACAGGAGCTCGACGAGTCCGAAGCGGAGGACGTCGCCGACCGCGACGGCGACGGGCACGGCGGTGTCGATGCGGGCACCGTTGACGAAGGTGCCGTTGAGGGTGCCGATCTCTTCCACCAGCCAGAGATTGCCGTTCTCGCGGTAGAGCCGCGCGTGGCGCCGGCTGCTGGATCGCCCGGCGTCGAGGACGGTCAGATCCACCTCCGGCTGGATGCCGGTCACGGGATCGACCCGACCCACCGCGGCGGGCCCGCCGAGATCGAGCTCGAAGCGCTGTCCACTCGGACGATGCACGAGCCGACAGGGGAACACCGCGGCCGCCGGCGCCGGCGCGGCCAGCTCGGGCTGCGGCATCTCGAGCGACGCTGCGCCCGCCGCCATGGCCGTGCGCAGCAGCTCGTCGGTCTCCCGCACGCGGCGCGACAGCTTGCGCATGATGCGTACGCCGATCTCTGGGTTGTCGCGCAGCATGCGGTCGAAGAGCGCCCGGTTGATCTCGATGACCTTGGCGTCCGTCAGGGCGCGGGCGGCGGCGTTGCGCGGCAGCTCCTCGAGCAGGGACATCTCGCCGAAGAAGTCTCCCTTCTCCAATACGGCGATCGCCTGCAGCTCGCCGCCCATCGTTTGGAGAATCTCGACCTGTCCCTCGTGGAGGACGTACATCGCGGTGCCGAGATCGCCCTCCCGGAAGACGAATTCCCCCGCCGCCACCTCGTGCACGAGGTCCGGCGATGGCGCGGCGGTCAGCGATTGGTCCGAGACGGCCATAACTGGGCTGAGCAGCGACGAGTTAGCCTAGCAGCAATCTTCCGGCCGTCACGTCGAGCCGCGCCGGCGCGCCCAGCGGTAGGGTCAGGTTGGGCGTGCAGTGGCCGCTCGCGCAGCCGAAGGCCACCGGCCAGGCCGCGTTGCCGCGCAGCTCCGCCAACACCTCGCCGAGGGTCTGCCCAAGCCCTGCTTCGTCGCCCGCCCCCACGCCAGCCCCGACGATCATGCCGCGCAGGCCGTCGAGCGCACCCGCCAAATGCAGCTGGGTGAGCATGCGGTCGAGGCGGTAGAGGGGCTCGCCGACATCCTCCCAGAACAGGAGCGCGCCGCCGAACCCGGTCGCGAACTCGGTGCCGAGCGTGGCGACGAGCAAGCTCAAACAACCGCCGAGCAAGGGCGCGGCGACGGAACTCTCCCCTAACCATGGCTCGACGGTGACGGAGCCAGGCTCGCCGGCCAGGCAACCGAGCAGCGAGTCGGCTTCGGCCGTAGAGAGTCCGCGGGCGGGCTCGACCGCCGCCATGGGCCCGTGAAACGCCACCAGGCCGAGGCGGCGCACCACCTCCAGCAGGAAGGGCGTCGCGTCGGAGTAGCCGACGTAGGCGCGCGGCCGTTGCCGCAACTGCTCCCAGTCGAGCCGCGGCAACAAGCGGAGCACGCCGTGACCGCCGCGCGCGAAGACGATGGCGGCCAGGTGCGGATCGGCGACCAGATCGTGGAAAGCGGCGAGCCGGTCGTCGTCGCTGCCGGCGAACAGACCCCGCCGGGTTCGCAGGTTCCTCGCCGCCACCGGCTCGAAGCCCAGCGAGCGCAGTCCGTCGAGGCCGCGTTCCAAACGTTCGCCGTCGACGGGAGCGGAGAGCGCCGCCACCCCGATGCGGTCACCGGCGCCGACCGGCGGCGGGTAACGAGCGGGAAGGAGCAAAGGGTCGGAGAGCCCCGTAAGCCGAATTCTGTATTCCTCGGTGGAACCGGGAACCGCGGTCATTCCTCTCCGGTCGACGTTGCCGCCGGCCTCGAGCGACCTACCCGGAAGCGGCCGGACCGCGCAGCTTGCGCCCCACGGCCGGGCGGGACGGGCAACCCGCTCACCGCTCCCCTACTTGGTCTTGCTCCGCATGGGGTTTGCCATGCCTCCGCCGTCACCGGCGGAGCGGTGCGCTCTTACCGCACCCTTTCACCCTTGCCCGGCGGCCGATGGTCCGGCCGCCGTCGGCGGTCTCCTCTCTGTTGCACTTTCCGTCGCGTCGCCGCGCCTCGCCGTTAGCGAGCATGCTACCCGTAGGAGTTCGGACTTTCCTCCGCCCGGCTGTGCCGAGCGGCGACCGCCTGGAGCTCTCCGACCGCCCTCGACTATAGCAGGCGACTCAGGAGTCGGCGGCTACGCCGAGTCTTGCCAGCAGCCGGCGCACGAATCCACCGGAGGCTGTGCTTTCGACCTCCGGAGTCAACCGTTCCCTGCCGGCTCGGGCGTCGGCGAGGTCCGGATCGAGCTCCAAGGCCTCGCGGTACCGATCGAGCGCCTGCGATCGATCTCCGGTCCGCTCATGAAGGTGGGCCAGGCGAGCGCGCAGCACGGCGTTCTCCGGGGCCAGTTCGGCCGCCGCCCGCGCTGCCTCCATGGCGCGAGGCAGCCAGTTGGGATTGTTGGCGAGGCACTCGGAAAGCAGCGCAAAGTGCTCGCTCCGGCGCTCGAGCTTGACCACCTGTTGCAGCACCTGTACGGCATCGTGGTAACGCCCGTCGGTGGCGAGGCTCTGGGCGATTCGGAACTGGCGCGCCGCTTCCCGCCGGCGCTCCTCGTCTCGACCGCGTCCCACGGGCGCCGAGCGCTGGCGCCCCACCATCCCGGCAGCGTAGCGCACAGCACGATCGGCGTCGGACAACGTGAGGTAGGCCTCCGTCGCCCGCTCGAACAGCAGCTCCAGCGCCGCCTCGGCAGCGGGGAGGGCAAGTCGAGGCGCGTTGTGCGGGTGCAGCAGGCGCGCCGCCGCGACATAGGCCCTGTGCACCTCGTCTTCGCGCGCCTGCGGCGTGACCTGCAGCAGCTCGTAGAAATCGAGATCTCCGAGCTGTGCGAAGAGAGCTGCGACGTGCCGGCGATGCTCCTCGGCCGGTAGCGTGACCGGTTCACTGGCCAGCGACGCTCCGATGCGCCGCCGAAACCGTTCCACCTGGTTCTGGGCCAGGAAGCCTCGAACCTCCGCCATGGACCCCCCTCCCTGCGGTGGCCGGAGTCTAGCAGCCGCCAGCGGGGGGACGTCAGGGCGCCCTTCTCTTTTTCGCCGGCGAATGCCGCCCGCCCAGCGGCCTGGCCGACGACCGCGACTCGGCTAGAGTCCCCTACCTGGAGTCGGGCCGTGTCGCTTCGATTCATCGCCGCCACCTGGGCCCTCGCCCTCGCCGTCTTTCCGGCGCTCGCCGATGCCGAGACGATCGTCCTCCTCGTGCGACACGCCGAGAAGCTCGACAACGGCGCCAATCCCGACCTGAGCCCGGCCGGCCTCGAGCGGTCGGAGGACCTGGCCGACCTCGCCGAGCGTTTCGGGGTGAACGCCGTCTACGCCACGGAGTTCTGTCGCACGGCACAGACGGCACTCGGCGTCGCCCATCGGTTGCGCATACCCATGGCCGTGCAGCCGGGCGGTGGCGGCATCGAGCATTGCGATCCGGTGGTCGACGTGCCGGTGTTCTTCTTGGACTCGGAGCTGGCCACGCCGGGGGCACTGGCGACGGCGGTGCGCGACGAGCAGCACGGCCGCGTCGTCCTGGTGGTCGGGCACAGCAACACCGTGCCAGCGATCCTGCACGCCCTCGGCGGGGCGACCTTCCCCGAGGTCACGATCGGCGACGACGAGTACGGCCGCCTGTTCGTCGTGACCCTGCCCGACGGCAGCGGCGAACCGACCCTCGTGGAGCAGGCGTACTAGTCACGCAGGAATGCGAGCACCGACTCCGCGCCGCTTACCGTGACTCCGCCAGCGGTCTCGACCCCGAGCCAGCGCACGCGGCCGTCATCGACCACCGCAGCGTAGCGGCGCGAGCGCAGGCCCATCCCGAAGCCCTTCAGGTCGACCTCCAGCCCCATGGCGCGAGTGAACTCGCCATTGCCATCGGCGAGCAACAGGACGCTCTGGCCGACGCCCCGGGACCTGCCCCAGGCACCCATCACGTGGACATCGTTGACGGCCAGGCACGCCACTCGATCGACGCCGCACCCCCGGAGGTCGTCGACCCGGGCGAGGAAGCCCGGCAGATGATTGTCCGAGCAGGTCGGCGTGAAGGCCCCGGGCACGGCGAACAAAACGACTGTCTTGCCGCCGAAGACCTCGTCCGTCGTGATGGCCCGCGGGCCGTCGGCGGCCATCGTCGACAGCGTGGCAGCGGGCACGCACTCGCCGAGTGCGATCACGTTTCGAAGCTCGCTCGTCCCTGGCCAGCCTAGCAGGCGGGCCACTCAGAGGCGTTGTCGCGTCGCGCCGCCGAAGTGCACGATGTCCTCGTTGCGCGCCGCGAGATAGCGCACCGTGGAGCCCTCCGCCAGCCCGACGGCGAGCAGCAGCTGAAGAGTGTCGTAGAAAGGCAGGTGCGGTGGCGGAAAGTTGTGGTCGCCGAGATCGAGCGTGGCCAGCAGGGACGCCACGCGGGGCGGGGTTCGCGTGGACTTCTCGCAGTCCACGCGGTGGCGTCGCATCACGCTCCGCAGCAACGGTGCGTTGAGGAAGAGCCAGTGGGTGCGGGGCAGGCGCAGCTTCGCCCGCTCGTTCCAGGTGAAAAAGCCGGGCAGGTCGACGGCCAGCGTCAACTCGCGCTCGCCACAACCGAGCCCCGCGAGGAGGGCGTCGGCGAAGACGTAGCAGTCGGGGTCGACGATGCCGAAGGGTGCGACCACTTCGGACACGAGGAGGTTGAGCGCCGAGCCGTGAGACCACAGCGTACCTGGCAGGACCGGCAGCTCCACGACTGGGGTCTCGGGGAAGACACGCGCGAGAAGCGAGGCCTCGTCCCTGCCGAGGCCGTTGCCGACCACCCACACCGGCGCTCGCTCTCGCACGAGTTGCAGGCACGGTCGCAGCAGTTCCCACGAGCCGGCAGGCGCGATGACGAAGAAGGTGCCCTCCGGGCGCCCCGGCGTCGCGCCGAGCTTGGCGCGCAACCGACGGGCGCCGTGCGGCTCCAGCAACGTGCGGCCCAGCCAGCGACCCAGGCGCCGCCAGGCATGCCGCGGCACGCCCCCAGGGCCAGACGCGTCAGCCATCGGCTGCCGGCCCGCCCTCCCGCTCGCCGTCGAGCGCGCGCCGCAGTCGCTGACCGAGCGTCGGGCCCACCACCTCTTGGAGCTCCGCCGCCGACGCTGCGCGCACGCCTTCGAGGCTGCCGAAGCGGCGCAGCAGGGCCTTGCGCCGCCGCGGGCCGATCCCGGGAACGTCCTCCAGCCGACTGTGGAGAACACCCGCAGATCGCCGCCCACGGTGGCGCGTCAAGGCGAAACGATGGGCCTCGTCCCGAATCTGCTGCAGCAACTGGAGGCCGGCATGGTTTCGCGGGAGCTGCAGCGGCTCGGGCCGCTCCGGCAGGTACAGTTCTTCCTCGCGCTTGGCGAGACCCACGATGGGTGTCTCCTCCACTCCCAGACCGGCGAGGGCCGACAACGCGGCGCTGAGCTGCCCCCGTCCACCGTCGACGAGGATCAGGTCCGGCATCGCGCCAACCTCCTCGAGTCGCCGCCGGTAGCGCCGCTCGACCACCTGCGCGATGGCGGCGAAGTCGTCCTGACCCTGCAGCCCGCGGAGGTTGAAGCTGCGGTACTCGCCGCGGCGGAGGCGGCCACCCTCCCACACCACCAGCGAGCCGACGGTCGCCGAGCCCTGCAGGTTCGAGATGTCGAAGCCCTCGATCCGCTGCGGAATCTCGGTCAGCCCGAGGACCTCGGCGAGCCGCTCCGCCGCCTCCTGCTGCGGGCTGCCCACGCGGAAACGACGGCGATATGCCAGCTCGGCGTTGCGGCGCGCCAGCGCCACGCGCTGAGCCTTCACCCCACGCACGGGAAGCCGCACGTACACCTTCTGCCCTTTGCGCTGCGAAAGCCAGGTCGCGAGGGCATCCTCACCCTCGACCGGGAACGGCAGGTGGATCTCCTTGGGGACGAACGTCGTGCGGTCGTAGATCTGCGGTAGGAGCTCGGCGAGCAGCCGCTCCTCGGTCAGATCCTCGCGCCCTTCCCAGAACAACTCGCGTCGATCGAGCACCTGACCGTTGCGCATCACGAGCAGGGTGACGGCCGCGTTCCCCCCCGCCAGGTGGACGCCGTAGATGTCGACGTCCTCCCCATGCACCGAGGCCAGACTCCGCCGCTGCGCGACCGAATCGATCTCGGCCAAGGTGTCGCGCAAGCGAGCCGCGCGCTCGAAGGCCAGCTCCGCCGCCGCCTGCCGCATGTCGCGCTGCAGCCGGCGGCGCAGCTCGTCGTTGCGATTGGCGAGGAAGAGTCGCGCGCCCTCGATGGCCGCCGCATAGGTCGCAGGCGTCGTCAGTCCAGCGACGCAGGGACCGAGGCAGCGATGCATGTCGTAGTAAAGGCACGGCCGCGGCAGCCGCCCGTCGATCTCGATCGTGCACACCCGGACTCCGAAGAGCTTCTGCACCAGCTTGATGGCGCGGCGCGCCAGGCCGCCGGGCAGGAAGGGGCCGAAGTACTCGGCGCCGTCGCCGCCGATGCGCCTCGTGAAGGCGATCCGGGGATAGGGATCGGCGGTGAGCTTGACGTACGGGTAGGTCTTGTCGTCGCGCAGCAGCACGTTGTAGCGGGGCCGGCGGCGCTTGATCCAGTTGTTCTCGAGCAGTAACGCCTCGGCTTCGCTCGCCGTGACGATGAACTCCACCTCTGCGGCCTTGGCCACCATGGCGGCGAGCCGCGGATCCTCGACTCGCCGGTACGCGGCAACGCGCTTCCGGAGCGACTTGGCCTTACCGACGTAGAGGACCTTCCCTTGCGTGTCCTTGAAGAGGTAGATGCCCGACTGATCGGGTAGGTGGTCGAGTTTCTCGGCCAGTTCGGGGACCATCGACGGGATTCTATGGGGGCGTTCATCGGCTACGATCGCGCAGTCCGACGAAGCCCAGCGAACGGACCCGCTCATGACTCGGCACTGGCCGACTCGTTTCTGCGTCGCGCTCTTCTTGACCTTGGCGCCCGCCGCCGCGCCGGACACCCTGGACGAAGCGGTCCTCGCAGCCATGGAGCGCCAGCACATCCCGGGGCTCTCGCTGGCGGTCTGCGCGCGGGGCGAGACGGTGCGAGCCTCCGGCTATGGCTTCGCCAATCTGGAGCACCGGGTGCCGGCCACGGCCGAGACGGTGTACCAGTCGGGTTCGGTCGGCAAGATGTTCACCGCGGCCGGCATCCTCCTTCTCGCCGAGGAGGGCAAGCTGTCGCTCGACGACCCGTTGACCCGCCACTTTGGCGCCGCCCCCCGCGCCTGGCGCAGGATCACCGTTCGCCATCTCCTCCACCACACCTCGGGGCTCGAGGACTACACCGGCGCCGACCTCGATCTGCGCCGCGACACCACGGAGGACGAGATGCTGGCCCTCGCCTACCGTCTGCCTCTGGAGTTCTCTCCCGGCACTCGGTGGAGCTACAGCAATACCGGCTACATGATCTTGGGGATCCTCATCGGCAAGGTGGCCGGCCAGCACTGGAGCGACTTCCTCACCCAGCGCATTTTTGGTCCGCTCGGCATGACGAGCACCCGAGTCATCAGCGAGGCAGCCCTCGTTCCCCACCGCGCTGCCGGGTACGTCCTCGATGAGGCCGGCGCCGTGAAGAACCAGGAATGGGTGGCGCCCAGCCTCAACACCATGGCCGACGGCTCGCTCTACTTCACGGTGCTCGACCTCTGCAAGTGGGACGGGGCGCTCGACGAGCCGGGGCTCCTCTCCGCCGAAAGTCTCGCCGCCTGGTGGAAGCCGGCACCGCTAGCCGACGGCACGACTCGTCCCTACGGCTTCGGCTGGCGCCTATCCGAGCAGGCCGGCTCCCGCAGGCTCGAGCACGGCGGCGGCTGGCAGGGCTTCCGCACTCACCTCGCCCGCTACCCCGACCGCGGGCTGACCGTGGCGGTTCTCACCAACCTAGGCGACGCCGATCCGGGAGAGATCGTCCACGAGGTCGCCGGCCTCTTCGATCCGGCGCTCTTCGCTCACCCGGAATAGATCTGCAGCTCTCGCAGCTCGCGGATCCGGTCCCGGAGCTCGGCGGCCTCCTCGAACTCGAGATTCTTGGCGGCCGTCTTCATCGCCTTCTCGAGACGGCGGATCTGGTCGGCGAGCGGCAAGTCGGCGTCCGCGACCTCGCGGGCCCGACGATCGACTCGCGGCCCGTAGTAGTCGAGGTTGCCCATCAGCACGAGTGGGCTGTGGATGTCCTTCAGGATCGTCGTCGGCTCAATGCCGTGATCCAGGTTCCAGGCCCGCTGCTTGTCCCGCCGGCGCTCCGTCTCGGCACGGGCCCGACGGATCGATTCCGTCTCCCGATCGGCGTAGAAGAGGACCCGACCGTGGAGGTTGCGCGCCGCTCGGCCGGCGGTTTGCACGAGTGAGGTCTCACTGCGCAGGAAGCCTTCCTTGTCGGCGTCGAGCACCGCCACCAGGGACACTTCCGGCAGGTCGAGGCCCTCGCGGAGCAGGTTGATGCCCACCAGGACGTCGAAGTCGCCGCGCCGCAGGGCCGTGAGGATCTCCACGCGCTCCAGCGTCTCGATGTCGCTGTGGAGGTAGCGCACGCGCATGTCGAGCTCCAGCAGATACTGGGTCAGCTCTTCGGCCATGCGCTTCGTCAGGGTGGTGACCAGCACCCGCTCGCCCGCGGCGACGGTCCGGCGGATCTCCCCCACCAAGTCGTCCACCTGACCTTGCGCCGGCCGGGTCTCGATCGGTGGATCGAGCAAGCCGGTCGGCCGCACGACCTGCTCGGCGACGACCCCTCCGACGCGTTCCAGCTCCCAGGCACTCGGCGTGGCGGAGACGTAGATCCGCTGGCCGCTGATCGCGTCGAACTCCTCGAAGGTGAGCGGCCGGTTGTCGAGCGCCGACGGCAACCGGAAACCGAACTCGACGAGCGTCTCTTTGCGGGAGCGGTCGCCATGATACATGCCGCGCAGCTGCGGCATCGTCTGATGGCTCTCGTCGATGATCAGCAGGAAATCGCTCGGCAGATAGGCGAGAAGAGTGGGCGGAGGCTCGCCCGGGGCCCGCCCGGTCAAGTGGCGCGAGTAGTTCTCGATGCCGTGGCAGTAGCCCATCTCGCGCAGCATCTCGAGGTCGAAGAGGGTGCGCTGCTCGAGCCGTTGTCGTTCGAGATGCTTGCCCTGGGTCTCGAGCTCGGCCAAGCGCTCCTGCAGCTCCACCTCGATGCCCCGGATGGCGCGCGCCATGAGCTCGCGCGGCGTCACGTAGTGAGTCCTCGGATAGACGGCGGCGCGTTCCACCTCTTCCAGGGCGTCGCCGCGCAGCAGATCGAAGCGGGAGATGCGCTCGACCTCGTTGCCGAAGTACTCGACCCGCACGCCGACCTCCTCGTAGGCCGGAAAGATCTCGAGGGTGTCGCCGCGGGCGCGAAAGCTGCCGGGATGCAGATCGAAAGCGGTGCGCTCGTACTGCATGGCCACCAACTGGCGCAGGGCGGAGTCCATTCCAGTCGTGTCGCCCACCCGGAAGAAATGGAGCATCCCGTAGAAGGCCTCGGGCGAGCCGAGGCCGTAGATGCACGACACCGCGGCCACGATCAGGACGTCGCGGCGCTCGAACAACGCCTTGGTGGCGCGCAGGCGCAGCCGATCGATCTCCTCGTTGATCGAGGTCTCCTTCTCGATGTAGGTGTCGCTCTGCGGCACGTACGCCTCGGGCTGGTAGTAGTCGTAGTAGGAGACGAAGTACTCGACGGCGTTGTGCGGAAAGAAGCTCCGGAACTCTTGGAACAGTTGTGCGGCGAGGGTCTTGTTGTGCGACAGCACGAGAGTGGGTCGGTTGGCCGCTTCGACGACTTTGGCGATCGTGAACGTCTTTCCCGAGCCCGTGACTCCGAGGAGCACCTGCTCGGCCAACCCCTGCTCCACACCCGTCACGAGTTGGCGGATCGCCTCCGGTTGATCGCCCTGCGGCACGAAGGGCGACACCAGGCGGAAGCGGTCCATGCCGGGGATTGTAGCGAGGCGGGCCCTATAATCGCCCTGTGGCCCGCTCTCTCCGATCGCGCTGGCTCCGTCTCGCCGTGCCGCTCGCGATCGCCGTCGTGCTCGGCGCGCTGACCGGCATCGCCGTCTCGGCGGCGATCCACATGCCCCGCGCCGCGGGCCTCTCCGAGTACGTCCCCCCCACCATCACTCGCCTGCTCGATCGCGACGGCCGTGTCTTCGCGAGCTATGCCAGCGAGCGCCGGGTGCTGCTGACGGAGGACGAGATCCCGGAGGTGCTGCGGCAGGCCATCCTCGCCGCCGAGGACGCCAACTTCTTCGGGCACGGCGGGGTCGACGCGCAGGGCGTCGTTCGCGCCGCTCTCTCGAACGCGCTGCAGGGCACCCGCCAAGGTGGGTCCACGCTGACCATGCAGCTGGCGCGGAAGCTGTACCTCACACCGGAGAAGACCTGGCGGCGCAAGATCGAGGAAGCCTTGCTCTCCGTGGAAATCGAGAAGAATTTCAGCAAGCAGCAGATCCTCACCCTCTACTGCAACCTGATGTACCTCGGTCACGGCAACCACGGCATGGCGGCCGCCGCACGCGCCTACTTCGGCCGGTCCGTCAACGAGTTGACGTTGGCCGAGGCGGCTACCCTCGCCGGGATCCTGCAACGCCCGAGCGCCTACAGCCCCTACCGGCGCCCGGACCTCGTGCTGCAGCGCCGCGACTACGTGCTGCGCCGCATGCTCGAGGAGCGCTACATCGACCGCGACCAGCTCGACGCCGCCGTGGCCACGCCGCTCGTCTTGCTCCCCGAGCAGCCGGAGATCGAGGAGGCTCCGTACTTCGCCGAAGAGGTGCGTCGCGATCTCACCGATCGCCTGGGTTTCGACGCTTTGCTACGCCAGGGTCTCGAGGTTCGCACCACGCTCGACCCGCAGATGCAGGCCGCCGCGGATGCCGCCGTCCGCTACGGCCTGACGCGGCTCGATCACCGCAAGGGTTGGCGTGGTCCGCTGCAGCGCTCGACCGGCGGCGACCTCGAGGCCCACACGCTGCCGAGCTGGGTGCGGATCGACGCGCGCCCGGGGGCCTGGAACCAGGGCGTCGTTCTCGCCAGCGACGCGGAACGCGCCCAGGTGAGAATCGGCGCCTCGACCCACCGGCTCGAGCGCGACGGCATCCGCTGGACCGGCAAGGACCGGGTGAGTCTGGTGCTGGCGCGCGGTGACGTCGCCTGGTTCCGCTTCCCGACCCGCGACGAGCGCGAGGGGGGCGTCACCTCCGAGGTGATGCTCGAGCAGGAGCCGCTCCTGGAAGGGGCAGCCGTCGTCCTCGATTCCGCGACCGGTGCCGTGCGCGCTCTCGTCGGCGGCTGGGATTTCGCGCGCAGCGAGTTCAATCGGGCGACGCAGGCCCGTCGTCAAACCGGCTCCGCCTTCAAGCCCCTCGTCTACGGCGCGGCGCTCGAGATGGGCTTCACCCCAGCCGATACCTTGTTCGACGCACCTGCCGTGTTCCCGGGTGGCAGTGGCCGTCTCGACTACAGCCCGCGCAATTATTACCGCCAGTACGAAGGCATCGTCACCTTGCGCTTCGCTCTGGAGCAGTCCCTCAACGTGACGACCGCCAAGCTCCAGGATCTCGTCGGTGTCGAGCGGGTGATCGACTTCGCGCGGCGTTGCGGGATCCCGGCCGAGCTGCCGCCCTTCCCCAGCCTCGGCCTCGGGGTGGCCGATCTGACGCCGCTCGAGCTGGCCGGAGCGTACGCCTCGATCGGCAACCAGGGCATCCACGCGGAGCCGTACCTGATCGAGAGCATCCACGACGCCTCGGGGGCCGTGCGCGAGCGACACCTGCCGTTGGCGCAGAGGGCCATGGACCCGCAGGTGGCTTACGTGTTGACGCACATGCTGGAAGGGGTCATCGACCGCGGCACGGCCGCGAGCGCCGCCGACCTGCCGCTCGATCTGGCCGGCAAGACGGGCACGCAGGACGAGTACACCGACGCCTGGTTCGCCGGCTTCACGCCGCGGACGACGATCCTCGTCTGGGTGGGCTACGACGAGAAGAAGCCGATCGGCCACAAGATGACCGGCGCCGAGGCGGCGCTGCCGATGTGGCGGCGCATCGTCGAGCGAGGTCTGGCGGACGGCTGGATCCTGGAGGGCGAGCGCTTCACGCCGCCGCCCGGAGTCCGCCTGACCGCGGTCGAGCGCCGCACCGGCCTGCTGCCCGGTCCGGGCGCCGCCCAGATCGTCGAGGAGGCGTTCGTCGCCGGCACGGAGCCGGCCCAGGTGTTCGACCCGAAGTGGCTGCGCATCGTCGAGCTACCCTGGTACCAGCAGCGCGCCTTCTACCTGCCCAGGAGCGGCGAGCGCATGCCAGAAGCAATCGCCGACTGGTCGCTGGTCGAACAGGCGTGGGCCGATAAGGAAGAGGCCCGCGAACGTAGGCCCTAGCGACCGGCCTTGCGGCCGATCAAGGCGTAGTCCTGGCAGCCGAACAGCAGCTCGTCGAGGCGGTCGCGCAGCTCGTTGACTCGGTACCCGAGGGTGGCCAGCTCGGAGGGCAGGGCCGCCGGGTCGACCTCGGGGAGCCGCTCGGCCGGCGGGAACGGCCGTAGGTCCAGCCGCTCGATCTGCTCGAAGCCGGCCTGCTCGTAGAGCAGCTGCAGCGTCGCCGGATGCACGGGCCGGCGGTGGGTGGGGTCGAGCCAGAAGTTCCGCGCCGCGACGACCAAGGACAGCGGGTTCGGCGTCTCCAGGATCAACACGCCGCTGGGGGCCAAGGCGCGCCAGACGAGCCGCACGAGCCGGCGCAGCGACGCCGCCTCGAGATGCTCGATGACGTGGAAGGAGACGACCCCGTGGAGAGAACCCTCGGACTGCCCCTCCAAGGCCGTGAAGAGATCGCCCTCTTCGACCGGCAGCCCCTGCTCGCGGCACCGCCGCACCATCTCGGCGCTGCTGTCGACGCCCGACGCATCGATCCCCTCCTGGCGCAGGATGGCCACCGCCTCACCCCGGCCGCAGCCCAGGTCGAGCACCTTGCCGGCGCCGCGCAAATAGGCCAAGTAGGGCCGCAACCGCTCGCCGATGGTCGCCTCCACGCCGCGAAAGCGCTCCTCGAGGCCGAGGTAGTCCATCTCCTCGCTGGCCCGTACGAGCGCTGTCGGTCCCCCTTGGGCCGCCACCAGCAGCGCCCCCAACTTGGCCATCAGCTCGTGCGCCTCGCGACGGTAGCGATCGAACTTCTGGTCGACGCGCGCGAACAGAGCGTCGGTGTGGTGCATCACGTCGTCGAAGGCATCTCGGTTGAAGAGCACGAGATGATCCAACACCAGGCCGAGCGCCTGCACGTCCCCCAACAGATCACCCCGCACCTGCAACAGGTCATCGTGCAACTCGGCCCGGGCCCGGTCGAGACCCGCCACGTCGCTTCGCACCCGCTCGATCGCCTCGATCAGGAACAGGTTGAAGGCCCGTTGCTCACGCAGCACTCGCCGGGCCAACGGCCGCAGCAGGCGGGTGAGGCCGGCGGCAATCGGCCGCAGCCAGGCCGGTTTGCCCCGGATCGGCAGGGTACGGTTCTGCTCCCACAGCTCCCACCAGGAGGGGAAATCCCGCGGGAGCTCCGGACCGGACCCGTTGGCGGCGGCCACGCAGAGGACGGCGGCGAGCCGCTACTCCTCGGCTACGACCTTGACGGTCAGCTCGGCCACTACCTCGGGGTGGAGGTCGATGCGGACGGGGTGGTCGCCCACCGTCTTGATCCCACCCTCGAGATCGATGCGCCGGCGGTCGATCTGGACGCCCTTGGCGGCGAGGGCGGCGGCGATCTCCGCGGCGGTGACGGACCCGTAGAGCGTCTGGCCCTCCCCGACTCGCTTGGCGATGGTGACGGTCAGCGCGGCGAGATCGGCCGCGATCTGCGCCGCAGCCTCGCGGTCCCGCAGGTGCTGAGTATCGATCTTCTTGCGTTGCTCCTCGAAGTAGAGCCGACTGGCCGCCGTCGCCGGTAGGCCGATCCCCTGCGGAATCAAGTAGTTGCGCGCGTAACCCGGCTTCACCTTGACGACCTGACCGCGCCGGCCGAGCTCCCGGCGGTCCTGCATGAGGAGGATTTCCATCAGCTGGCCCCAGGCTCGGCGCCGCTCTCGGTCACCACGACCGGCCCTTCGGCACCCTCGGGCAGACGCAGGCGTCCGGCGTCGACGCGCACGTTGAGATAGCGCAGCACGCGCTCGTTCTGCCGCAGCCGTTGCTCGACATCGGGAAAGGGATTGGGGCCGTCGCTCTCGATGCTGAGCAGTTGGTACTTACCCTCGGCGAGCTTGGCGATCGGATAGGCGAGCTTGCGCTTGCCCCAGGAGAGCTCGCGGGTGACCCGCGCCCCCTGGCTCTCGATCAGCGCCTTCGTCTCGTCGGTCAAGGCGACGACCTCCTCGTCTGGGACGCGGGGGTCCACCACGAACATCAGTTCATATCTGCGCATGGGTCCTGCGACCCTCCCTCTGGCCTGATTCGGTCCCCCGTTCGGGCGGGGAACAGAGAGGTCCTGACGTGCGCGGCCGCCGCAGGCGACCGCCGGGTTGAGCCGCGTATTGTACGGATTCCAGGAGCTTTGGCAACCCCTGCTCAGCCATTGAACTGCCGCATCACGACCTCCGCTCCCTGCCGGAGCCAGCACAGGCAGGCGTCGGCCGCCCGTTCCACCAGCGGATCGACCAACGGCAGCTCCGCCGCGGTGAACGGTCCGAGGACGTAGTCCACCAGCCCCTCCCCGGGTACGGCATCGCCTTCGACGCCGACCCCCAGGCGCAGCCGTGGGACCCCCTCGCTGCGCAGGTTGTGGATGACCGACGCCATCCCCTTGTGCCCCCCGGGGCCGCCCTTGCTGCGGAAGCGGAGTCGACCGAGCGGCAGGTGGACGTCGTCATAGACGATCAGGACGGCGGCCGGCTCGACGCCGCGGCGCTCCGCCAGGCAGCGCGCGGCGTAACCGCTGCGGTTCATGTAGGTCAGCGGCTGGGCGAGGATCGCCTCCGGCGTCTCGCGCAGCACGGCGTTGCACTCGACGCGGCCGGGGCCGGCGCCCAGCCGCCGGGCCAGCTCGTCGAGCACGCGGAAGCCCAGGTTGTGCCGGGTGTCCCGGTACGCCTCGCCCGGGTTGCCCAGGCCGACCACCAGCGGCTGCGGCACGGGAACGGACTAGGCCTCGCTCTCTTCGGGCTCTTCCTTCTTGCCGCGGCCGATGACCTCGGGCTCCGTCGGCGCCGCCTCGACCAGGCCCTCCGCCGGCGGTGCCGCCTCGATCTCGACGCGGCTGTGCGCCACCGAGGCCACGACCTGGTGGCCGTCCGAGACCAGGGTCACGCCGGCCGGCAACGCGACCTCACGCGCCTCGACATGCTGGCCGATCCGCAGCTCCGAAACGTCGATGCCGAGGTGCCCCGGGATGTCCTTGGGCAAGCACTCCAGCTCGAGCTCGCGGGTCTGGAAATCGAGGACCCCGCCTTCGTTCTTCACGCCCTCCGGCGTGCCAACGAGCTCGATGTGGACCCGTACGCGGATCTTCTCGGTCAGCAGCACACGTTGGAAGTCGATGTGCTCGATCTTCCGCTGGATGGGGTCGATGCGTAGCTCGCGAATCATCGCGTGCCGGCTCTTGCCGCTCTCACCGAGCTGCAGCAGGAAGATGGCGTTGTCGTTGCCGCCCTTCAGCAGCTCGTGCATCGTCCGCTCGTCGATCGAGATTGGCACCGGCGGC
>CAYXXN010000019.1:0-25875 GCA_964469055.1 uncultured Thermoanaerobaculia bacterium | reverse complement strand
AGCCAGCGCAGGATGGCCTGCCGGAAGGAGAGAGGTCGGTCGCCGGGGCTGCGCGCCACGAGGCTCGCCGCCGCCATGCCGGGCGTTTGCCCCCAGAAAGCGAGGGGCAACGTGGTGTAGAGGAAGGAGAGCACCGCCGCGAGCAGGACGAGCGGCGGCCAGGACTCCGGTCCGAAGATGGCGCCGATCGCGCCGCCGCCTAGGACGGAGAGAGCGAGGAGGGCGCCGACGGCGACGAGGTCGAGCGTGGCGGCCAGCAGTCGGGCGCGCAGGCCCGCCGGCTGCGGGCGCGGCCGCGGCACGAGGGGCGGGCGCGGCCCGGCGGGGAGGGGCGCACCCTCCCGCCGCCACGGCGTCTCGGGGGGTGCCGCGACGGCGGCGGCGGGTGGAGCCGACCCCCGAGCCGTGGCCGGGCGAGGGCTCTCGCCAGGAGTCCGGGACTCGGTCTCCGGGAAAAGGGGCAGATCCTCGTAACTCATCGGAACGGCAGGTACTTGACGAAGATGCGGTAGCGCAGGTCCGGAGGCGAGCCAGTGTAGAGGCGAGCGAAGCGCGCCAGGCGCTCGAGGCCGGCGTCCTGCGGTGCCAGCGCCAGGCCCTCCTCGAGCTTGGTCACCGCCTCGTTCAAGTCCTGGCGCTGCAGGTCGCGGACCGCCAGGTTGTAATACGAGTCGACGATCAGGCGATTGATGTCCGGGTTCGCCGGATCGGAGTCGTGCAGCCGCCACAGCTCGGGAAGGGCGAACTCCCAGTCCCCTTGGCGGAACAGGTCGAGCTCGCGCTGCAGACCGGAGACCTGCCGCCGGGACGCCGCGAGCAACTCCCCGTCAGCGGGCTCGAGCGGCGCGATCGCTGCCGCCCGATCCAACAGGTCGACGGCCCGCAGGTGCTCGCGCTGCTGCGCCGCCGAGCGCGCCTCGGCGAGGGCGCCCGCTCGCTCGGCGAGCTGTTCGGGCGTGGGGGCAGTCGCCCCCTCCTCCAGCAAGGTCTCCCACTGCGCGATCAGCGACTGCGCCTCGACGTACTGGGCGTGGGCCGCGGGCAGCCGGCGCAGCAAGTCGATGGCGGAGGCCGTCTGGCCCAGCTCGTGCAGCTTCCGGGCTCGCTCGAGGACCCCGCTGTCGGCCGGTTCCGCTGGCGACGTCGACTCCGAGTTGGGGAACAGGCCTTGCCGCTGCGAGTAGAGCAGCCAGCCGCCGGCGAGCGCCAAGAGGAGCACCGCTCCGCCGATCGCCCAGAAGGCCGGGCGCGTCCGCCCCGGCTTGGCCTTTCCGGCGGCAAGCGCCGGTCGGCGGGCAGCGGCAGGGGCCGGCGCGGCGGTGGTCCGAGCGCTGGTGGTGGGCGTCGCTTCCGGCTCGGGGACGGTCAAGACCTCGGCGACCGCCGTCTCGCCGGGCGTCGCGCTGGCCTCGCCGGCGTCGATGCGCTCGATCGCGTCGCGCGCCGCGAGATGACCTGAGTCCATCTCGAGGACGCGCTCGAAGACCCGCCGCGCCTGGGTATTCGAGCCTAACTCCCAGAGGGAGACGCCCTCGTGGTAGAGCTCCTCGAGCTGGCGCTCGCGCTCGGCCTTGTGGCGACGCGCCTCCTCGATCCGGCGGTTGGCCTCGCCGTGGTCGATGTCGATGAGGAAGATGCGCGACCAGGAATCGATCGCGCCTTGATAGTCCGCGCGCTCGAAGGCCCGCTGTCCCTCGGCGAGCAGACGCGTGATGCGCTCGTCGCCGGTCGCCGGCTGGGCTAGCTCCGCCGCTACCGACTCGAGCAGGGCCGACGCCGAGACGGGCGGTGCGCTGACCCGCGCCAGCTCCGGATGCGTGGGGTCGAGCTGGCGCGCTTTGACCAGCGTCGCCTCCGCCTCCTGCTCGTGGCCGTCCTTTCTGAGCTGCAGGGCGCGGTCGAGAAACGAGCGCACGTAGGGCTCGGCCTCCAGGCGGCTCCTCGCCTCGGCGACGAGGTGCTCGAGGTCGGGATCGGCGGCGACGCGCGCCTTGTGCTCGGCGGCGAGCTGCAGCAAGTGGTGGAAGTCGCGCCGGTCGAGGAGGTCGGCGAGCTCACCGCCCAGGCTCCACTCCTCGGCGGCGAGGTCCTTGGCGTCGAAGAGCCGCCTCAAATCCTGCACGGCGACCGGGCCCTGGGTGCCCTCGATCCGCTTCTGCAAGGCCCGCGCCGGCTCGAAGAGCGGGTCGAGCTTCAAGACGAACTCGCAACCCAGCAGGGCCTCGTTGCGTTTGCCGGCCTCGGCCAGCTCCAAGGTCTGGCCGAACGTGCCCAGCACGCGCTGCTGGATGGTCTCCGAGAGAATCGGGTTACCCGGATAACTCATCGAGGACGGGGGTCAGCGGTTGTCGGCCGGTACGACGGTGCGGCATGCTAGCACAGGCTCGCCGACTCCCACGATGAGGTTGGGCGGAGCCGTCGAGAGGATTCCCCGTGAAAAGCGATTTCCTACCAGGACCGGGTACGGTTTCGGTCAGGCGCCGCCGTCCGCCTCGAGGCCCGCGAGGCAGCGCTCGAGCTCGGCCCGCAGGGGCAGGAGCTCCCTCCGGAGGGAGCGCCGGTTCAGCCAGTAGATCGCCGAGACGACCAGCACGGTGATCGGAAAGACGACCGCCATCGTGCTCGCGGGCGCCTCCGAGGTGGCGACCACGTACAGGTTCGTCCCGACCAGGATCGGCGCCAGGTACCACCAGGCCAGGGTGCGCAACAGCCGGATCTGCGTCTCGAGCTTCGAGAGCTCGGCGCGACAGAACTCCGCGAGACTCTCGGAGGCGGAGCGGCTCCGCCGCCGGAGCAGCGCGACGCACCGCCAGATCGCGATCAGCGCCGCCGAGACGCTCAGGGTCACGATCCAGGCCCTGAACCAGGGTTCGGTCACCCACCCGAGCGCGGCGGCGATCGCTCCGCTCGCCCCGGCCGCGATCAGGATCTCGCGCACGTCGCGGCGGAGCTTTCGTCGATCGAGGAGCTTCACGTTCTGCACGATCTCTTCCATCGCATCCTCCTTCGCACGTTCGAACGGCCCGTCCACGGGGCGCAGCCCCCAGGCCGCTCGGAAACGATCGAGCTCGTCGGCCATTAGAGGTACCTCTCCACGAACGCCTTCTTGAGACGGTACAGCTTCACGCCAACATGGCTCTCCGTCAGCCCTGTGACCTCCGCGATCTGCCGGTAGGAGAGGTCCTCCAGGTAGAGCACGAACAGCGCTCGATCGGCCGGGCCCAAGCCCTGGACGAACTCGTCGAGGATCACGAGCTCGTCGCGCGGCCCCGGCGGCGCCGCCTGCTCGCCCGCCCCGGCCGAACTGCGGGCGTCGCGAGGCTCAGCGCGCACCCTGCGGCGCCAGACGATCGCCGTGTTCAGCGCAACGCGGTAGGCCCAGGTGTCGAGGCTCGAGCGCCCCTCGAATCCGTCCAGGCTGCGCCAGAGCTGGAGCAGGATCTCCTGAAGGAGATCTCTCTCGGCCTCGCCCCGCGCGTAGCTCCTGGCGATCGCCGAAAGCCGCCTCCGGTTCGCGGCCAGCAGGTGGGCGAACGTCTCCTCCCGGGTCGAGCTCATGCCCACATCTCCATTGGTCGCGCGGACGCGGGAAAACTTACACCTTGACCGGAGCGGGAGCGTCAAGGTCGCGTGAGGGCGGCGAGCAACTTCGTAGGAAGCCCGTTGAAGCTCCCGGACGACATGGTGACGACGACGTCGCCGGGCTCAAGGGCGGCGAGGACGTCGCGCTCGAGCGTCGCGAGGTCGGGCGACGCCACGGTCGGCGTGCCGGCGGCGGCGAGCTCGCGTGCGAGTGCAGCCAGGTCGAGCCGTTCTCCGTAGGCGAGCCGGCCGGCGTGGAAAATGGGCGCCAGGAACAGGCGATCGGCGCCGCGGAAGGCGTCGCGGTAGGCGTCGAAGAAGAAGGCGCGGCCGGCCGTCAGGCTGCGCGGCTCGAAGACGGCGAGGAGTCGCCGGCCCGGGTAGCGCTGGCGCAGGGCGGCGAGGGTCACGGCGACCGCCGTCGGGTGGTGCGCGAAATCGTCGACGACGGTGACGCCGGCCGCCGTGCCGACCTCCTCGAGCCGACGCCGCACGCCGGGGAAGGCGGCGAGGCCGGCCGCGACCCTGTCCGCCGAGTGTCCATCGTGGCGCGCCGCGGCCCAGACGGCGAGGGCGTTGGCCACGTTGTGGCGGCCGGGAAGCTGCAGCCGGACCTCGACGGCGCCGGCGTCGGGGTCCGCGAGGAGGAAGCGCGAGCCCGTCGTTTCGAGATCGACCGACGCGGGGGCGACGTCGTTGCCCGCCTCGAGACCGTAGAGGATCACCGGGCAGCGAGCGCGGCGCGCGACCTCGCGCACCGCCGGGGCGTCGCCGCAGGCGACGAGGAGTCCGGTGGCCGGCAACAGCTCGACGAGCCGCTCGTAGGCAGCGACGAGCGCCTCGGGTGTGGGATAGAGGTCGGCGTGGTCGTACTCGACGCTGGTCAAGATCAGCGTCTCGGGCCGGTAGTGCAGGAACTTGGGGCCGCGGTCGAAGTAGGCGGCGTTGTACTCGTCGCCCTCGACGACGAAGCGCTCGCCGCGCCCGAGCCGGAAGCTCCGCTCGCGCGCTCGGGGCACGCCACCCACGAGATAGCCCGGGTCGGCCCCGCAGGCCTCGAGCACCCAGGCCGCCATCGCCGAGGTCGTCGTCTTGCCGTGAGTGCCGGCTACGACCAGTGGCCGGCGGTCGGCGAGGAAGAAGCGGGCCAGGGCCTCCGGCATCGAGGCGCGCGGCAGCCCCCGGGCCTCGGCCGCCTGCGCCTCGGGGTTCGTGCTCGGGACCGCGTTGCCCACCACGACGAGGTCCGGCGGCGGCTCGAGATGGGCCGGATCGAAGCCCACGAGCGGCGTGATGCCGGCCGCGGCGAGCAGGGTGCTCATCGGCGGGTAGAGGGGGCCGTCGGAGCCGCGGACGCGGTGGCCTTGCTCCTGGAGGAGGCAGGCCAGGGGGGCCATGCCGGTGCCGCCGATGGCGATGCAGTGGATGTCGAGACTCAGAGGCAAGCAGGCCGCTCGCGAGAGGGCGGAGTGTAGCCCTTTGCACTGTATCGGGGGTGTCCACTAGCATCAGGATCCAGATGACGAGGCCCAGCCGTCGACTGACGTGGAGGGTGGCGCTGCTGGCCTTGGCGCCAGCGGCCGCCATCGCGACACCTCGCGCCGAGGTCACCGAGGCGGTGATCGACGTCGGCACGGTGGCGCGGGGGGAGGCCATCGAGCACGACTTCGAGATCGCCAACGGCGGCGACACGCCGCTCGAGATCGTCGAGGTCAAGCCCACCTGCGGCTGCACGGTCGCCGAGTACGACCGCTCGATCGCGCCGGGCCGCACGGGCCGGGTGCGGGCCGTCGTCGACACCGCCCGGTTCCGCGGGCCGATCGCCAAGTCGGTGCGGGTCTTCACCAACGACGCCGTGACACCGGAGATCGAGCTGGTGATCAAGGCCGACGTGCGGTCGCTCATCGAGGTCGATCCGGGCTACGCTCGCTTCGTGACGGTCTTGGGGGAGACCCGGGAACCGAGCCGGCAGCTCGTCTGGCCGGAGACGGAAGAAGACTTCGAGGTGCTCGCGGTGCGCTCGCCCTATCGCTTCCTCGAGGCGAGCTTCCGCCCGGCGCGCGAGGACGAGCGCCGATCGGGGCGGGAAGGCCGGCAGTGGGTGGTCGAGCTCGAGCTCGCGCCGAGCGCGCCCCTGGGCCCGCTCGCCGACTACGTCGTGGTGCGCACCAACCACCCGCGTCTGCCGGAGCTCCAGATCCCGGTGTCGGGCTTCGTCCGGCCGGTCGTCGCCGTCGTGCCGGCTGCCGTCGACTTCGGCCGCCACGATCTCGCCGAGCCGCGAGAGGTCGTGGTCGAGCTGACCCATCTCGCCGAAGGCTCGATCGCCTTGGGCACGGTGGCCAGCTCCTTGGGCGGCGTCGCGGCAGCGCTCACGCCGGTCGAGGCGGGCAAGCGCTTCCGCCTCGTGGTGACGCTCGAGCCCGGCATGGCCAAAGGGCCGTTCAGCGGCAAGTTGACGATCCCCACCTCGAGCCGCGTGCAGCCGCTGCTCGAGATCGACGTCCGCGGCGTCGTCCTCTGATCGCCGGCGGCCGCTAGGGCTTGCCCCACAAGTCGCGCTCGTCGCGGGGGGCCGCGGGCGTGCGGCGACCCCGGGCCTGGACGGCGGCGACCTCGTCGAGGAGGCCGGCGACGGCGGCGTGCTGCACGGCGTGGAGCTGGCGGATGCCGGGCAGGGCGAGATCGAGCAGCCGGTCGAGCTCCTCGCGAGCGAACGGCCGCTGCTCGCCGGTGCCCTGCACCTCGACGAGTGTGTCCGCGGCCGTGGCGACGACGTTCAAGTCGACCTGGGCGACCTGATCCTCGGCCGCCTCGAGATCGAGCAGCGGCTGGCCGCCGATGAGGCCCACCGACACGGCTGCGACCTGCTCGCGCACCGGCCAACGAGGCAGGTCGCCGGTCAGGTAGAGCTTGGCGAGGCCATGCACGGCAGCCACCCAGGCGGCGGTGATGGCGGCGGCGCGGGTGCCGCCGTCGGCCTGCAGCACGTCGCAGTCCAGGGTCAGGGTGCGCTCGGGCAAGGCGGCCAAGTCGAGCACGGCGCGCAGGCTCCTGCCGATCAGGCGCTGGATCTCCGCCGAGCGGCCGCGCGGCCGGCCGCTCGTGCCTTCGCGCGGGTTGCGGGTGACCGTGGCGCGCGGCAACATCGCATATTCTGCCGTCGCCCACCCACGGCCCGAGTCGGAGAGGAAGCTCGGCACCCGCTTCTCGACCGTCGCCGCCACCAGCACCCGCGTGTCCCCGAGCTCGATCAGCGCCGAGCCCTCGGCGAACTTGAGCGGCTCGAGGACGATCGAAACCGGCCGCAGGGCGTCGGGCGCTCGGCCGTGGGGTCGCGAGGTCGGCGGCATTAGGGGGCGATTGTAGCCCTGGCCCGACTAAGCGACGTCGACCAGCTCGAGCGAGACTTGGCGGCCGCCCAGGATGCGGGCGGCGAGACCCGCGAAGTGGTCGGCGTCGTCGGTCAAACAGAAGTGGTGCTCGGGCGTGCCGGGCGCGGATGCCAAGAGGTCGAGGCGCGCCAGGTCGTCGGCGACCTCGGCGGCCACGGCCTCTGCCGAATCGACGAGCATCACCGCTTCGCCCACCACGCGGCGCAAGGTCGGCGCCAGGAGCGGGTAGTGGGTGCAGCCGAGGACCAACGTGTCGATCTCCTCCTCGAGGAGCGGGGCGAGGTAGCGACGGGCCACCTGCTCGGCGACGGGGTCGTCGTGCCATCCCTCTTCGACCAGCGGCACGAACAGCGGGCAGGCCTGCGAGGCGATCGCGAGCTCCGGCCGCAGCCGGGCGAGCGCCCGGTCGTAGGCGCGGGAGCGCACCGTGGCCTCGGTGGCGATGACGCCCACGCGGCCGCGGCTGACCGTCGCCGCCTGCCGCGCGCCAGGCTCGATGACGCCCCAGACCGGGACCGGCTCCTCGAGCCCCTCGAGGGCGACGGAAGACGCGGTGTTGCACGCCACGACGACGGCCTTCACCCCGCGGCGCACGAGGAAGTCCAGGTTGCGTCGCGTGTAGCGGGAGACGGTGGCCGCCGACTTCGTGCCGTAGGGGAGGCGAGCCGTGTCGCCCAGGTAGAGGATGGACTCGCCCGGCAGCCGCCGCGCCAAGGCGGCGACCACGGTCAAGCCGCCGACGCCGGAGTCGAAGACGCCGATCGGCCTCATGTCGCGGGAGCCACCAGGGTCCGATCGGGCAGGAGCGGTCGGCGGGTGTCGAGGTTGCCGGCGAAGGTGGGACTCTGGGTCCCGTTCCACAGCAGGGCGACCCCGGCGAGCCGCGGCAGGTTCTCGCACAGCGAGTTGACCAGACTGTAGGCCGCCAGCAGCTCCTGCTGCGAGCCGAGGCTCGGCCGGCTCCCCCCTTCGGCCATGCGCAGGTCGACGTAGGCGACGCCGGTGCGGCCGATGTGCACTTGGGCCAGGGCGGAGCCGCTGGGGAGCGGCGCGTAGAGATCCGGCTCTCGCGGACCGGCGAGGAGCTCGCCCAGGATCGTCGAGGCCAACTGCTCCTCGTCGCCGCCGGCCACGGTCCGCTGCTCGGCCACCAGGTGCTCCCCCGGCCCCGGGAAGTAGAGAGTCACCGTGCGCCGCTCGCCAGGCCCCCCACCCGGGTCGGTCGGGGTGCTCGTGCCGGGGCGAGCGCGCCGACCGGGCGCGAGCGACCAGGCGAGGAGTGCCGCCAGCGCTACGCCGCCGATGAGCAGCCAGGCGGCGCGCCGACTCATCGCCGCTCCACGCCCGCGGGCGCCTCCGGCAGCGGCTCGCCCTCGAGGGCGCGGAAGCGAGAGATGGCACGCACCAGAGCGTCGGTCAGGGCCGTCTGGTAGGCGGGATCGCGCAGGCGCTGCTCTTCCTCGGGGTTCGAGAGGAAGCCGAGCTCGACCAAGACGGCGGGCATGGCGGCCCCCATGAGCACGGTGAAGGGCGCCTGCTTGACGCCTCGATCGCGCAATTCGAGGGCCTGATTCAGCTCCTCCTGGATCAAGTTGGCGAGCTGTTGGCTGGCGGCGAGATGTCGCGACTGAGCCATGTCCCAGAGGATGAGCTCGAGGTCGGCGGCGGGATCCGCCGCCGCGCCGTTGGCGGCATTCGCGGCGGCGGCCGCCTCGGCGGCCCGCTCGTCGCTCGCCTCGAGCGATAGGAAATAGGTCTCCGTACCGCGGGCGCTGCGGCCGTAGGAGGAGTTCAGGTGGAGCGACAGGAAGAGGTCCGCCTCGAGCTCGTTGCCGAGCGCCGCGCGCGTGGCGAGGGGCAGCTCGGCGTCCTCGGTGCGGGTCAGCACCACCCGCACCGGAAGGCGGTCGCGCAGCGCCGCCGCCAGCCGCTCGCTCAGGGTGAGCGTCAAATCCTTCTCGCGCGCTCCCCCCGGCCCGATGGCGCCGGTGTCGCCCCCCCCATGGCCGGGGTCGATGACGATGACCTCGAGGCCGCCTCTCGCGCGCCGCAGCGGGAACGGCGCGAGCGGCACGCCGACCTGCGGCGCGGTGGGTCGCTTGAAGATTTCCAAGACCAGCCGGAAAGGGTCCTCGAGCGTGTAGTCCTCGGTCGCGGCGCCCGCTTCGAGCCGCAGCAGCACCTCCTGGGGGCGCACCTCGAGAGCGGCCACGAGCGGTGCCGCGCCCGGTCGATCGGCCGCCACGAGCTCGTCGCCCAGCACTTGCACCCGGACCTCGCGAGGGGAGCGCACGATGCGATAGTCCGGCCGGGCGCCGAACTCGAGGACCACGGTGGTCACCCCCTGGAAGTGGTCGACGTCGATCGCCACCGGCAGGCGGCGCAGGTTTCGGCGGCTGGCCGCCAGCAGCCGCGCCGCCGGGTCCCAAGCGAGCTCGTAGCCGGCGGGCGCGTAGACCCGGGAGAGCAAGTCGAGGGGGACGAGCAGGCCCTCCGGGGCGGCGATCGGCGCCTGCGACAGGAGCTCGATCTGCTCGCCGGCGGCTAGGGTGGCGCTGCCGGAGCCGAAGAGGAAGCGCGAGCCGCCGACGTCGAGCTGGTGACTGACGCCCAGCGGACCGACGACGAGCTCGCCGCCCAGCCGCTCGACGATCGGGGCGAGTGCGAACAGGGGCCCTGCCGGCGAGGTCCAGACGACGAGCCCGACCCTCCCGCCGGCGACCTCGAAGGCCGCCGTGCCCCGCTCGAGGACGATGGGCGCGGGCGGCGCCGCTTCCTGGGCGGCGAGGGCCCCGAGGCCGAGGGCGACGAGCGGCAGGGCGATCGCCGCGACGGCGCCGCGGCGGGGCCTTCCGAGTCGTCCGTCTCGCCGTTGCTCGATCAGGCCCACCCGTTGCGTTCCCGCAGGGCGGTGATGTGCGCCACGTGGTGGCGGCCGTGCCACGAGTAGAGCGCGAGCAGGTAGTCGAGCGCGATCCTGCCGTGCTCCGGGTGGACGAGACGACGCTCGAAGTCGGCCTCGGCGAGCGACTCGAGCAGCAGCGTCCAGCGACGGTGCAGCCCTTCGAGCAGCCAGAGCGAGACCTGCGGCTCGGCGCTCGAGACGTCGGCGAGCTCGGCCCATCGCTCCTGGTCGTAGGTCTTGATCGTGGGCTCGTCCTCGGTCAGCGCCAGGCGGAAGCGCACGTAGGCGTTGAGATGGCTGTCGGCGACATGGTGCACGACTTGGCGCACCGTCCAGCCGCCCGGCCGGTACTCGGTGTCGAGCTGCGAGGCGGAGAGCGGGTCGATCGCCGCGGCCAGCGTGTGGGGGAGGGCGGCGATGTTGCCGATCCGCTCGCGCCGCAAATCGGGCGACGCCGGGCCGTCGTAGCGGAACCGGCCAATCGGGTACTGGAGGTCCTGGCTCATGTCGGTCGCGGAGAGAACGGCCGCCGAGGGACGGCCGTCGCCCGGCAGCGATCTTGCAATCTTATCCGCTGGACGGCTTCGAGCCGAGCCTGCTAGCCTCCGCCGCTCATGAAGGGACGAATCCCCATGCCTTCTGCCCGAGCCTCGTTACTCGCCCTCGCCCTCGCCGTCGCGCCGAGCGCCGCCCTCGCCGAGACCTTGGCGGTCGGTGAATTTCAGTTCCTCGTGCCGTCGACCTGGACCGTCCCCGCCGGGGCCGATCCGGTCCAAGTCCTGCCCACCGGCGCCGCCAGCCCGCAGACCCTGGTCGTGCTGCCCGCCGCTACGACCCCGGCCCCCGGCGCCCCCCTGAGCGCCGTGCTGGCCGAGGGCTGGCGCCACCTGCTCACCAGCATCGGCACGACGGAGGTGTCGCGCACGCCCGAGGAGTCGCTGACCACCGCCAGCGGCGCGCCGGCGGCCCTGACGCGCGGCAGTTACCGCGGCGTGGACGGCCGCGAGTACCAGGTGGCGATCTACGCCGTCCAGAACGGCGACGAGTTCAGCTTCGTCTACTTCTTCGCCGGCGAGCCGGCCGACTTCGACCGCTTCCTGCCCACCGTCACCGCGATGGTCAAGGGGTCGCGGCCGGCGACCGCAGCAGCGCCCGCACCGCCGGCCGCCTCGTCGCAACGCCGCTGAGCGCCAGGTCTCAGAACTGCTTCTGGTAGGTGCCCATGACCTCGGCTCGCGCCAGGACGTGGCCGGCCATGGCGCGCTCGAGGTCTGCCTTGGTGGGGCGACCGAGGTCACCCAGCGCGGCGTCGAGAGCGTAGAGCTTGTGGAAGTAGCGGTGCCGCCCGATCGGCGGGCAAGGACCGCCGTAGCCGGTGCGCTGCCAGTCGTTGACGCCCTCCCGAGTGCCGGGGGGCAGGGCCGTCGGTGAGACGCCCTCGGGCAGCTCGCTCGCGTCGAGGGGCAGGTCGTAGAGCACCCAGTGCACCCAGGTCATCTGTGGCGCGGCGGGATCGGGGGCGTCGGGGTCGTCCACGATGAGGGCGAAGCTCTTCGTCCCGGCTGGGGCTTCGGACCAGATCAGGGTCGGCGAGAGATCGGGCCCCTCGCAGGTGTGGTGGGTGGGGATCTCGGCTCCCGGCGCGAAGCTGGGCGAGGTGAGAGTGAAGTCCATGGTGCGAGGATACGCGATGCGATGACCTCAGGCGCAACGGCCGCGCTCCGCGGCCCGCGGTGGCGGGAGAGCCGGGGGCTGGCGTTGGCCGAGTTCGTTCTCGCCGTCGCCTTGGTCGTCGGGGACTACATCGGGGTCGTTCCCTTCAGCTCGACCCCTTTCTTCCTCGTCCTCGGCTGGGTCTCTCTGCGGCTGCGCGGCCTCGGCTGGCGCGACGTCGGCTGGGTGCGGCCGCGGAGCTGGCCGCGAGCGTTCGCCCTCGGCAGCCTGGCCGGCATCGGCATGGAGCTCTTCTCGACCTTCGTCTCCGTGCCCTTCCTGTCGCGGCTCGCCGGAGCGCCTCCGGATCTCTCCGACTTCCGGCCCTTGGTGGGGAACCTCGAGCTGGTGCTCGTCTTCCTGGTGCCGCTGTGGCTCGGCTCCTGCGGCGAGGAGCTGGTGTACCGCGGCTACTTGATGAACCGCTTCGCCGGTCTGGGCGAGGGCACGCGGGCAGCCTGGTTGCTGAGCGCGGTCCTGGTGAGCGCCCTCTTCGGGTGGGGACACGGGGGCCAGGGAGTGACCGGCATGGTGCAAGAGGGATTTGCCGGACTCCTCCTCGGTCTGCTCTACCTCGGCTGCGGACGCAACCTCGCCGTCCCCAGCATCGCCCACGCCGTCGCCAACACGCTCGCTTTCGCGCTGATCTACCTCGACCGCTATCCGGGAGTTTGAGGCGACCCGTGGCGAGCAACGACACGACGGGCGGCCGCTCGGAGCTCGCCGTCCTCGCGGTGGTCGCTGCGGTGGCGGCCTTGGCGCTCGGCCAGTCGTGGGGCGCCTGGCTCGACCCCATCATCGACACCGGCCGCGACCTCTACGTTCCGGAGCGGATCCGCGCCGGGGCGCGCCTCTATGGCGATGTTCTCTACTTCTATCCGCCGCTCACGCCCTACCTCCTCGCCGCCGCGACCGCGGTGACCGGGAGCTCGCTCGCGGCCTACGTCGGCATCGGCCTCGGCATCGCCGCCGCCACCGCGGCCGCCCTCTGGTGCCTCGTCCGACCGCTGGCCGGGCCGCTCGCCGCCGGGTCGGCGCTCGCCCTCTTCGCTTCGTTCAACCTCGCCGGGGTCGGCGGTTGGGGGAGCAATTACCTCTTCCCCTACGCCCACGCGGCGACGCTGGCGATGCTCTTCTTCCTCACCGCCGCGGCGCTTCTCGCCCGCCACTTCTTCCACGCTCCACGCCGTTGGCAGCTCGTGGTCGCGCTCGCCCTTCTCCTCGCGGCGTCGTGGACCAAGCTCGAGTACGCTGCCTTCGGCTTGCTCCTCGTCCTCTTCGCGGTCGTCGTGCACCGCGTGCGCTGGACCTGGCTCGCCGGCTACCTGGCCGCCGGCGCCGCCTCTCTGGGTCTGGCGGTGCTGGTCTTCGGCCGCCAGCCGCTCGTGGCCAACGTGCTGCCGCCCTCGCTTCTGGGCGGGCGCGCGGCGCGGCTCTTCTACAGCTCGGTGACAGGGGCGGCCTGGCCCGCGGCGGGCGCGCTGGGGGCGGTGCGTGGGGCCATCCTCGTCGGCGCCTTCGCGCTTCTGTTGGCCGCACTTGGCCGCGAGCTCGAGGGCGGGCGGCGCGAGCTTGCAGCCGCCGGCGGGGAGCGGCGGCCGCTCGTCCTCGCCCTGCTCGGGCTGTTACTCGCGGCCGCCGGCTTCCTGCTCGCCGGCGACGGCTTCTTCCGTGCCTGGAGCCTGCTGCTGCCGGTTCTCCTCGCGTTCGGGTTGCGGCGGCCGCGAGGGCCGCTCCTGTTCCTGACGCTGGTCGCCCTCTGCGGCGCCTCGCGCGTCTACTTGAACCTCGTGCCGTCGTGGTACGGGTTCGTCTTCACGCTGCCCCTCTACGCGCTCGTCGCCTACGTGCTCTTCGCCTGGCTCCCCGAGCGGCGGCTCTACGGCCGGCGCCTGGCCCTCCTCTGGATCCCGGTTATCGGGCTCGTCGCCGGGCGGGGGCTGCTGACGGCGCGAGCGCACTACGCCGACACGACGTCGGTCACGACCGTCCGTGGCACCTACCGCGACGTCGTCCCGGCCCGCGGCCGAGCGATCCAGGGGTTGCTCCGCCACCTCGCTGCGGCACCGCCACGTTCGCTCGTCGTCCTTCCCGAAGGTCTCGCCCTCAATTACCTGGCGCGGGTGCCCTCGCCGATCCCCTTCCACACCTTCACGCCGGTCGAGATCGCGGGCGAGGAGGAGGCCGTCGTCGCGGCGCTGGCGCGCGACTCTCCCGATGCGGTCGCCATCGTGCCGCGCGACGTGCGCGAGTTCGGCTATCGGGGCTTCGGCGTGGACTACGGCCAACCGATCGTGCGCTGGCTCGCCGCCGGCTACCGGCGCGAAGCGACGTGGGGCGAGGCGCCGTGGCGCGTCACCCTCCTCCGGCGCGTCGCGGCCCCGCCCGCACCGTAGAGTGGCTGGCGCCCGCCGCCTACTGGAAGTCGCGCGGGATGGTGTCCGTCCAGCTCTTCTCGCGGAGCAGCTTGCCGTTCTCCCAGAGGCGGCGCAGGTAGGTGTAGGTGAAGTTCTCGCGATCGCTGCGGAACGCGAGCTCCGCCTCCCAGGCGAGGCTGCGGCCCGGCAGCTCCACTTCCAGGCGGTGAGAGCCGTGCACCGTCACGCTCTCCGGCGCGCCGTCCGTGACGCTGTGACGGATGGTCTCCTGGTAACGCTCGACCCCCCATGGGTAGCGGCTGCCGCCCCTGTTGGTGGCCTCGACGGTGACGGCGCCGGTTTGTGGATTGCGGTCGACGGAGGAGATCTCGCCGTAGCCTGACGTCGTGCCCGTGTCGAGCGTTTCGAAGCCGGCGAGAGTGGGGCTCTCCGCGGGCGGCAGGAACGCCGGCACCGGACGCTGCGCGAAGGGGACCACCGGCAGGGCAAGCCGCGTCCCGTCGGGGCCGCCGAGATGCAAGGCCGTGGTCATCGCATGGGGCGTCGGCCATAGCATCGGCCACTGGGCGTTGTTGACGGCGAGCCGGATGCGGTGCCCCTGCGGGAACACCCAGGACGTGAAGTGCAGGTCGACGGCAAGCTCGAAGACCTCGCCCGGCACGATGTCGGAGGGTTCGCGGGCGGAGACCCGGTGGGTCCCGTTGAAGCCGGCGCCGGTGATCTGCGTCACGGTGCCGTCGGGGGCGACGTCCGACAGGCGCGCGAACCAGTTGGCGCGCGGCGCGTCGGCGGAGACCTTCAGCGTGGCGCGGGGAGTCCCGAGGATCTCGATGTCCTCCTCGAGCGGCGCGGAGTCGTAGACCAGGCTGAAGGCGTCGGCCGGCCGCTGGTCGTGGGCCACGTCGCCCCACCACATGACCGGGCCGCCGGCCTCCACGCCGATGGAAGGCACGTAGCGCAGGTGGTGCGTGGTCCGTTCCGACTCGTGTGTCGACAGCGTTTGATCATGCTGCGGATAGAGGACGCGGTCGTGGATGCGCTCGATGGGCCAGCCGTCTTCCCATCGCCATGACCCGGGAGCCTCCTCGAGATAGGGGCCCGGGCCGTGCCAGCGGCGCACGAACACGGCGAGGCGGGGCTCGTCCAGGATGCCGGTGTCGATGCCCTTCAGCCACTGGTCGAACCAGCGCACGGCCTCGTGCCGCCATTCGATGCCGGGTTTCGGATAGGGGTCGTGCGGCCAGGCGTGGGACCAGGGGCCGAGGATCGCTTTCACCGGCGCCCGCAGGTTCTCGAGCAGGCGCGGGATGCTGTCCCGGTAGCCGTCGTACCAGCCGCCGATGAGGAAGGCGGGGATGCGGATCTCGTCGTAGCGGCCCTTCGCCGAAGCGCGGTCCCAGAACGGCCCGTCCCGCTGCTGGCGCTTGTAGGTCATCATCCAGGGTTCGGTGTCGAAGCGGTCCCGGAAGTAGGCCTCGTCGATCACGTAGTCCGGCGCGCCGGGCCGGGCGTTGTCGAGATCCTGGCTCATCTCCCAGGAGTCGAGGTGCAGGATGCCGTCGATGAAGTGCACGTCCTCCTGGTACAGGTCCTCGGTGGCGTCCACCGCGAGGATGGCTTTGAGCGCCGGCGGGCTGCGCAGCGCCATCTGGATCGAGTTGAAGCCGCCCCAGGAGATGCCGAACATGCCGACGTTGCCGTTCGACCAGGGCTGCCGCGCGAGCCAGTCGATCACCACCTCGCCGTCCTCGAGCTCGATGTCCGAGTACTCGTAGGGGATCAGGCGCCCTTCGCTCCTGCCGGTGCCGCGGATGTCGACGGCGGCGACGACGTAGCCGCGCTCGACGAAGTACGAGTAGAGCGCGTAGTTCCGGCTGCGGCCCTCGGTCATGCGGTACGGCAGGTACTCGAGCAGCACGGGAAAGCGCTGCCCGGCGGCGCCGCCGTCGGGCAGGTAGAGATCGGCGGCCAGCCGCACGCCGTCGGGGAGGGCGATGCTGGCTTCTTCGAGGCCGATCCCGTAGGCGGGTGACGATGGGGTGGCGCGAGCGGTCGCGGCGAAACCGTAGGCAACGAGCAGCAGGAGGCCGAGCCGAAGCCGAGCGGGGCTCCGTGCGGGTGGTCGCGCGACGATGTCCATGGCTCGGACCTTATCCCTCTAGAATGGCTGCTGGCTCGATCCACTGGAATCAACGGGTCGATCCAAGCCCGAGGACGGGAACGTTCTGCTGATCGGCCAAACACTCGGTCACTACCGCATCACCGCCGCGATCGGCGCCGGCGGGATGGGCGAGGTCTACCGCGCCACCGACACGAGGCTCGACCGGGAGGTCGCCTTCAAGGTCCTCTCCGCCGAGATGGCCTCGGACCCAGAGCGGCTGGAGCGCTTCCGACGGGAGGCGAAGGCCCTCGCCGCCCTCGATCACCCGGGCATCGTCACCGTGTACTCGGTCGAAGAGGCCGACGGCGTCCACTTCCTGACCATGCAGCTCGTTGAGGGCGAGTCGCTCGATCGGCTCATCCCCGAGGGCGGGCTCCCGGTCGAGCGGATCCTCGAGATCGGCACCGCGCTCGCCGACGCCCTGGCCGCAACCCACGAAAGGGGCATCGTCCACCGCGACCTCAAGCCCGGCAACGTCATGGTGGGCGAGGAGGGAAGGGTGAGGATCCTGGACTTCGGTCTCGCCAAGGTCGGGGGCTCCGGGGACGCAGGGCGAGCCGACGCGGAGCTGCCGACCGAGATGCAGACGCACGAGGGCGTCGTGATGGGGACCGTGCCTTACATGTCGCCGGAGCAGGTGTCGGGTCTCCGGGTGGATCACGGTACGGACATCTTTTCCTTGGGCGTCATCCTCTACGAGGTGGCAACCGGGCGGCGGCCCTTCGGGGGCCGCTCCACCGCAGAGCTCGCCTCCGCGATCCTGCGGGACACCCCCCCGGTCGTCACCGAGCTGCGCGCCGACCTCCCGGCCGAACTGGCGCGCATCATCGGGCGCTGCATGGAGAAGGACACGCGCCAGCGCTTCCAGACGGCGCGCGACATCGGCAACGAGCTACGGGACGCGTCGCGACAGCCCGCGGCCGGTTTCCGCCCCCCGTCTGCCGGTGCCGGCGGAGACCACACGGCGGAGCGCAGGCCCTCTCACAACCTCCCGGCCGCTATCACCAGTTTCGTTGGTCGCGAAGGCGAGTTGCGGGAGCTGCGTTCGCTCCTCGGGTCCCACCGCCTGGTCACCCTGACGGGTGCCGGCGGCTCGGGCAAGACGCGCCTCGCGCTGGAGACCGCGCTGCGCAGCCTCGGCGACTTCCCGGGCGGTGTGCGTCTGGTCGGACTGGCCTCCCTTGGCGCGGCAGACCTCGTAGCCCAGGCGTTCGCGGAATCCGTGGGAGCGCGTGAGGAGAGCGACCACCCGCTGCTCGATAGCGTCGCGGCCGCGATCTCCGGGCTGGCGGTGTTGCTCGTGGTCGACAACTGCGAGCACCTCCTCGCCGAAACCGCCCGCGTCGCCGAGACCCTGCTGCGCTCGGTTCCGGGCCTGCGCGTGCTGGCAACGAGCCAGGAGGCGCTCGGCCTCGAGGGCGAGCACGTCTGGTCGGCCCCGCCTCTCGCCGTCCCGGCCGGCCGCGGCGCCCTGAGCGTCGAGAGCGCGCTGCACTTCGACGCGGTGCGCCTTTTCGTCGACAGAGCCAAGGCCCACGACCCGCGCTTCGCCGTCACGCCGTCGAACCTCGACGCCGTGGTGCAGATCTGCGCGCGGCTCGACGGCGTGCCTCTGGCGATCGAGCTGGCGGCCGCTCGAGTCCGGGCGATGTCGGCGGCCGACATCCGCCGTCGGCTCGACGACTGCTTCAGCCTGCTGACCGCCGGCGCGCGGGCGGCCCTGCCGCGTCACCGGACGCTGCGGGCAGCCGTGGACTGGAGCCACGACCTGCTGGCCGATCGCGAGAAGACGTTGTTCCGCCGGCTGGCCGGGTTTCGCGGCGGCTTCGACCTGGAGGCTGCGGAGAACGTCGCCGGCTTCGGCGAGCTGCGGCCCGCGGACGTCCTCGACCATCTGGCGCGGCTGATCGACAAGTCGCTCGTCCTGAGCGAGCGCAGCCCGGACGACAGCGTGCGCTACCGTGTGCTCGAGCCGCTTCGCCAGTACGCCGCCGAGAAGGTCGCCGCGGCCGGCGAGAGCGAAGGTGTCGCGGGCCGGCACTTCGCTCACTTCGCCGCCTTGGCCGACCGGGCCTACGACGGACGAACGCGGCAGGCCACGGAGTGGCTCGAGCGTCTCGAGCGCGAGCACGACAACCTGCGCGCAGCCCTCGCCCGGGCGGCCGGGCACGATCCCGAGGGAGAGCTGCGGTTGGCGGGCGCGTTGGCGTGGATGTGGCAGCTGCACTCGCACTTCTCCGAGGGCCGGCACTGGCTGCGCCGCGTGCTGGAGCGGCCGCACAGCCGCACCCGCGAGACTGCACGCGCGTTATGGGGCGCGAGCTCCCTCGCAGTGTGGCAGGGCGACCTCGCCGCGAGCGCCGGACCGGGCGAAGAGAGCCTGGCGATCTGGCGCGAGCTGGGCGACCGGCGCGAGGTGGCCATGGCCCTCGAGCCTCTCGGGTTCAGCCGCTTCATGGCCGAGGACTACGCCGGCGCCCACGCCGCATTCGAGGAGGAGCTTGCCATCTACCGCGAGCTCGACGACGAGCGGCTCGCGAACCGCGCCACCCTCAACATCTGCCAGGTGCTCGTCAGCGAGTCCCGGGTGGACGAGGCCGAGCCAACCGCCGAGCGCGCGCTGGCCCTCGCGCGGGAGCACGGGGACCTGCGCGAGATTCACAACGCGCACCACTTCCTCGCCGACTGTGCGCTCATCCGGGGCCAGGCGGCGCTCGCGGAGCAGCGCTACGCCGAGAGCCTGCGCGCGGCCCTCGCCTACGGGGACCGCTTCGAGATGACGGCCGAGGTGGAGGGCGTCGCGATGGCGCTCGCCGGCCAGGGGCGCGATCGCAAAGCACTGCGCCTGGCAGCGGCAGCTGTCGCGGAGCGCGAGGCGCTGAAGTCCCTCGTCTCGATTGCGTTCTGGGACGCGCTCGTCAAGCGCTACCTCGGGCCCGCCGGCGAGCGGCTCGGCCGGGCCGAGGCTCACCATGCGCGGGAGGAAGGACGGGCGCTCGGCTTCGAGGCCGCGATCAGCTTGGCCCTCGACGACGCGCGCGACTGATGCGGCGCGACCCTAGAGGCCGCCGGTTTCGGCAATACTGCCGCCACCATGAAACGCGGAGCTCGCGCCCAATCACCTCTACCTTTCGGCGCTCTCCGACCCACGCTTCGGCGATCTGTTGCGCCGAGTCGGACTGCCGGCGAAATGAAGAGGAGGAGGAGCCATCCATGTCCATCCGTGCCGTGAAACGGATCGTCCAATCGCAGCCCACTGTCGAAGGCGCGGGGGTGAAGCTGCGCCGTGCCTTCGGTTTCGGGGACACGAGCGAGACCGACCCTTTCCTCCTGTTCGACGATTTCCGCAACGAGCGCCCCGCCGACTACCTCGCCGGCTTCCCCTGGCACCCCCACCGGGGCATCGAGACGATCACCTACGTGCTCACGGGGAGCGTCTCCCACGGCGACAGTCTCGGGAACGCCGGCACGCTGGGCGCCGGCGACATTCAGTGGATGACCGCGGGCCGGGGGATCCTCCACCAGGAGATGCCGCAGGGCGACCCGCAGGGGCGGATGCACGGCTTCCAGCTCTGGGCGAACCTCCCTTCCTCGCTCAAGATGACCGCCCCGCGCTACCAGGACGTGGCGGCGCGCGACATCCCCGAAGTGATGGACGACGATGGCACGCGGGTGCGCGTGGTCTGCGGCTCCTTCTGGGGCAAAACGGGGCCGGTGGAGGGCGTGGCGGCCGATCCGAACTATCTCGACGTGTGGGTGCCCCCGGGTCGCCGCAAGACCTTTGCGGTGGACACCCGGCGGCACGCCTTCGCCTACGTGTTCGAAGGGAGCGGCACGTTCCGCGACGCCTCGGCGCCCTTCGGCGTGCTGACCGATCAGCCCGGGCCCGTCGAGCGCGTGGCTCGCGAGCAGACGGGGAACCGCTCGCTCGTCCTCTTCGACGCCGGCGACGAGGTCACCGTGCAGGCCGGCGAGAGCGGGATCCGATTCCTGCTCGTCTCGGGCAAGCCCCTCGAGGAGCCCGTCGCCTGGTACGGCCCAATCGTGATGAACACCGAGGAGGAGCTGCGGCAGGCCTACGCCGAGCTCCAAGCAGGGACGTTCATCCAGAAGGGCTGAGTACGGCAGGCGTTGGGCAAGCCTGGTAGCGCGTACGGGATTTGAACCCGTGTTACCGACGTGAGAGGCCGGTGTCCTGGACCCCTAGACGAACGCGCCGTGGGGCGCGGAGGCTAGCAAAGGGCGGCGAGGAGGCGCAAACCACGGCACGGGGCAAGGAGCCGCGCCCTCGGGTCGCCATCTATTCACTCGCGCGCGAGTCGCGACTGCGCGAAAGGACGCTCGAGGACACTCCCAGCTTGAGGGCGGCAGAGATGATCGGCTTGGCCCACTCGGGCGTCAACGCCGGGTCGGCCAGAGTGACGCTCTCGCCGCCGACGAGATGAAGGAGCTCCTGCGGCGCGGGCACCGCACCACCGGCAGGATCGGCCTCGGCGCTATTGTCGGAGAGCCTCAGTTGGGTAACACGCGGAATCAGGCGGATCAAGTTGCGCCGCCCGGAGTCGAACCGCCGCCGGACTTCGGACTCCGGAATGTCGTGGCCCCCGCGAGCGACCCGCGCGGCGACGCGGGCGAGACACAGGTCAGGGCTGGCCAGGCCGACGTACCAGATGCGAACCTCGAAGCCCCGGTCGAGTGCCTGTTCGAGTCGGCCCTCGATCGTCTTCCCGCCCAAGGTGGTCTCGAAAAAGTGCTCGCGCCCTTCGCGGATGGCGTCGTCCAGCAGCCGTAGACCTGCTGCCCATGCCGCTGAGCTGGCTTCCTCCTGCATGAGCCAAGGCCGGCCCGATCGAAGTCGTTGCGCCACTTCGTCGGGATTGAAGTACTCGCCGCCGGAGTTGCGGAGCAGCGCACCGGCGATGCTGCTCTTGCCCGCGCCGTTGGGCCCGGCAAGGACCCAGATACCTGCCACGGCTAACGTCTACGGGTCTTCGGGACCGCCGCACGCGCCAGCCGGGCGGGCGAAGCCGCGAAGAGCGTTCGGCCCGCCGCTTTGGCCGTTCGAGTCTGCATGCGCTGCACGAGCGCATCGAACTCGTCTCGTAAGCTGTCCAGTGGATCTTCAACGTGCGGTGTTCGCGCCTCGTACTCTTCGATCGAGAGCACGACGACCCGCGGCTTGTCGTGACGCGTAATGGTGATCATGCCCTTGGTCATCGCCCGGTCTAGAACATCTCCGAACGAGTTCTTCGCCTCGGTAGCGGAGAACGCATCGACCTCGACAGCCCTGCCTCGGCGGTCGCGCAACGTCACTCGGTTCATGGCCTCTCCGTGGTGCTGGAGGGCCATTATAGCTGTTTAGGCTATATTGGCTACATCCCCGCCCGGGCGCCGCCCTACTGGATGTAGCCCAGGGCCTGGAGCTGCTCGAGCTGCTCGGGCGAGAGCGGGGTCTCGCCCGCTTCGGTGAAGCGGGTGGCGAGGGCTTGGTTGGCGCGCCAGTGCTCGAGGAGGACCTGCCGGTACTTCTCGACCAGCTCGGGATGCTCCTCGTTGACGGCCTTGGTCGCGAAGGGGTCGCGCTCGAGGTCGTAGAGCAGGAGACGCGGCGGCTCGAGGTAGCTCGGGTGGACCGATCCCCACCGCCCGCCGGCCGGGATGGCGCGGCGGCCGCGGTCGGCGTCGCCGCCCGCCGTCGGTGGCCCGATCTCGAGCGAGGCTCCCCAGCGGCCGTCGACGATCTCGAGATTCCCGATCATCTCGCCGCTCGCCTCGTCGATGCGGAACTCGTCGAGGATCACCGGCCGGACCTCCTGCGTGCCGCCCTCGAGCAGCGACGCCAGCGACTGCCCCTGCAACACCTCGGGCTGCGGCAGGTCGACCAAATCGAGGAGGGTGGGCAGGACATCGATCATGGACACCGGTTGGGAATAGCGCCGGCCGCCTGGGATGTGCCCTGGCCAGACGAAGATCAACGGCACGTGCGTCGAGTAGGCGTCGAAGAGAGCGCCTTGCCAGGGCTCCGGTTGGGGAGTGATGAGACCGCGGCCGAAGCGGGCGAAGGTGCCGGCGGGGTGCCCGTGGTCGGCGCCGATGACGAGCAGCGTGTTCTCCCACTCGCCGGCGGCTTTGAGGCTCTCGACGAACCGCCGTAGCTGATGGTCCTGGTGCGCCATCGTCTCGTCGTAGAGGCCGCGGCGCAGGTCGTAGTAGGCGAGGCGGTCGACGCCGGACTTCGTGAGGGCGTGCTCGTACCAGTCGACGACACTCGTCTGGCCGAACTCGGCGAAGTTGGCGCGGAAGAGGCTCTCGTCCCAGGCCAGGAGCTCGTCGCGCTGCGGCGGGGCGACGTAGAGATGGGCGAAGGGCGCCACCGGCTCGTTGGGCTCGTGCACGTCGGTGGTCTGGAAGTGCACCCAGTAGGGCTCGCCCGGGTAGTCCTCCCGCCACCTCCAGAACCACTCGTGGAGGTCGATCGAGGAGGTCGAATGGTGCTCGGTCTCGGTGTCGCGCAGGACGTCGAGCCCACGCTCGAGGCCGATGACCCGCCCCGCGTTGGGGTTGGCGGTGAAGGAGGCCGTCTGGTAGCCGCCGCGGCGCATGTGCTCGGCCATGGTCGTGGCGGCGGCGGGCACCGGCGTCGAGTGCACGCCGCGGCGCAGGCCCCCGAGCACGCTGTGGTGGAGGGAGGTCATGAAGGAGGCGGTCGAGGGCTGCGTCCAGGTGGCGTTCGAGAAGGCGCGCTCGAAGACCGCGCCCTCGGCTGCCAGCTCCTCGAGGAACGGGGTGGTGCGCCGGTTGTAGCCGTAGAGGCTCATCAGGTCGGCGCCGCCGCCGTCGATGACGTAGAAGATGACGTTGGGACGGGCGGCGGGCTCGCTCCCGGAGAGGATCGGCGCCCCCCAGAGCGCCACCGCGCCGGGGTACTCGCTGGTCGCGGAGAGCGAGATCTCGGCCGCGCGGCCCGCCCAGCGCGAAAGGTCGAGCGAGCGCTGCTGCCAGCGGCCGGCTTCCTCCACCCGCTCGTCGAGGAGCGTCTCGGCCGGGCCGCCCACGGGGCCGGCCGTCACGCGATAGGTCACCGGATCGCCCGGGGCCACGGCCAGACCGAGATCGAGGCGGGCGCCCGCCGGCAACCTCGGCTTCCAAGTGAGTGTGGCCGGGGCATGGGCGAAGAGGGTGCGGCGGGTGATGCCGTCGCGGACCACCGGGCGCACGCCGACGTCCTCGAGGTAGGAGGCGCCGCGCGGCACGAGGATCACGGACAGGAGGTCGATCGAGGCCGGGCTCGGCGCGGCGGCGACGACGGCGAGGGAGCGCAAGGGCGTCGCGCTCGTGTCGCCCTCGCGCGGCCGCAGGGGAATGGCGTAGGTCTGCTCGGAGCCGTCGCTGAAGACCGGCGGCGCGGCGTCGGCGCCGACGAAGAAGATCATGAAGTCCGGCGCCGCCGACTCGTCAGCGACGTTGTAGGTAACCGAGATCCCGGCCAGCCGCTGTCGCGACCGCGCCCGCACCAGCACCGTCTCCCAGTCGCCGAGCGGCGAGCCGTCGAGGTCGACGGTGAGACCGCCCATCACGAGCGGACCTCGCTGCTCGAGCGGCGCTCCGAGCGCCAGCTGGACGCCGTCGGGGAGAGAAGCGAGCGTGACAGCGGCGAGCTGGGGAACTGCCGGCGAGCCGTAGGGACGCCACTCGGAAAGCGGCCGATCGAAGCGCCACTGGCGCTGCGTGCGGGCCGCGGCCGGCGCCGCGGCGCTGGTGACCGTGGCGTCCTCGAACCGGTCCGCCAGCTGCAGCACCGAGGGCGCGCCCCGACCGTCGGCGTGCGAGCCCGAGCAGGAAACGGCGCCGACAAGGGCGCACGCCAGGACGCAGAGTCGTAGGCCGAGCGAAGCGTTCACCGATTCTCCTTCCCACAACCCGCAGGGTAGACGGGCGCAAGCCGCCGGCGACTCTAGCTCAAGAGCCGGGGCGCGAATTCACTTACGGCGCCGGCCTCGCCCGGTTTTTGCCCTTACCCGGTGCTGTTGTCGTTCACTGCCCCGCAGTCTGGTCCCAGAAGGAGGTGTCGCCGGACTCGAATCCGTCGCCGAAGAGCACGTCCGGCAGCTCGCCGACCCAGGCGCCGCGGCCGTAGGTGCCGGCGAAGAGCTGGTTCGTCACGGGATCGAGTACCAGGTCGCCGATGTTGACGTTGGGCAGATCGGCGCCGTCCTTCTCCCAGGTGGCACCGTTGTCCTCCGACCAGTAGGCCCCGGCCCCGGTGCCGACGTAGAGGGTGGGGGACGAGAAGCGCCAGTCGACGGCGAGCGCCCGCGCCGAGGCGCCGGCGGGAAGCGTTCCCGTCACGTCCTCCCACGGCGGGCCCATGGTGGTGGTCCGCAGCACGCGCGGCCCGGTGGTGTTGAAGAAGGCGACGTAGGCGGTGGCCTCGTCGTACGGGCTCACCACCAAGTCGCTCACCTGCCCGGCGGGGAGACCGGTCGAGATCACGGTCCAGTCCGCGGCGTTGGTCGTCACCCGCACCTGGCCGGTCGTGCTGCCGGTGTAGATGGTGTCGGAGTGCCCGGGGGCGACGGCAATCGCGTTCAAGTTCCCGCTGCCGGTCGGGCTGATCGCCATCCAGGTGGCCGTCGTGCTCGCGTTCTGGGTGCGCCAGACGCGGTTGGTGCCGCCGAGAAGGGTGTCGGTGTCGTTCGGGTCCATGGTGAGCGGAGCGATGAAGTTGGCCGGGTCGCCGCCCCAGGGGCCGGTGATCTCCTCGAACTCGCCGGGCCCCGGCCCCAGGCGGAAGACGGTCAGGAAGACGTAGGTCGTGTAGCGTCGGGCCGGCTCCAGGAAATCGTAGGCCAGGAAGCCGCCGTCACCCGAGACGATCTGCGGCCAGTCCTCGGTGCCGAAGTCGCGGGCCACCGTGCCGTTGTCCTGGGTGCCGCCCATGGCCTGCGCCGGGTCGGTGGGATGGAGCGCGATGGCGTAGTTCTGGGTGAGGGTGAGGGTGTTGTTGACGTCGATCCAGCTCGACCCGTCATCGGTGCTCTTCCACACCCCGCCGTCGTTGCCGAGCCACAGCGTGCCGTCGGCGCCGAAGGCCATGGTGTGCATGTCAGGGTGCGGGTTGGGCGCCTCGGGACATCCCGGCTGCGGGCAGGTGATGTCCGTCCAACTGTCGAGGCCATTGACGCCGCCGTCCTCGGTCTTGATGACACCGGCGACGGCGTAGGTCGGGAAGACCCCGCCGGCGTACACAACATCGGCGTCGGTCGGATCGACCGCCACGAAGGTGTCGTACCAGGCCTGGGGGCTGGAGAAATTCTCAGTCACGAGCAGCGACCACGATGTGCCGCCGTTGGTCGTCTTGTAGAGGCCGATCATGCTGCCGCCGTTGGTGTAGGCGGCGTAGATGATCTGGGGGTTGGAGGAGGCGAGCCCGAGCACGATGCGCTGGAAACCGCTCGCCGGCAAACCGTTGGTCAATTCGGTCCAGTCGGTGCCGCCGTTGGTGGACTTGTACACGCCGCCGATGGCACCGCTACCATGCTGTGCGAGGTAAAGGATCTCCGGATTGGTCGGGTGCATCGCCAGGTCCGAGGCGGGTCGGGTGTCCGGCGAGAGCTCATTCCAAGTGGCCCCGCCGTCGACCGAGCGGAAGTACCCGCTGACGCCGGAGGAGACGCCACCGGTCACGTGGATCGTCAGCGGGTCGGCGGGGTCGACGAGGATGCGGCTGCAGGTGCTGCC